>NZ_RYDG01000009.1:122346-140152 GCF_003970305.1 Flavobacterium sp. LB2P53 | reverse complement strand
TATAAAAAACCTAATTTTAAATACAATAAATAGCTGTAAATCAAAACAATAAAACCTTAACTTAATGACATTGGGGTCACGCCCAAAGGAACAACTACACTCTTAACCACTCACCACTCACTTTTCACGATTCACTTTGTTGTCACTTTCTCAGTCCTTTTTATGAAATTTCCAAAAAAAGTATATCTTTAGCCAATTAAAAACCCAAAACCCAAAACCCAAAACCCAAAACCCAAAACCCAAAACCCAAAAAAACATGGAAGACCATAAACCAGACGATTTTAAAAGAGAATTAGGATTACTCGACGGAACCATGCTTGTGGTGGGTTCTATGATAGGTTCCGGGATATTTATTGTGAGCTCGGATATGGTGCGACAGCTGGGTTCTGCGGGTTGGTTGATTGCCATGTGGGTGCTTACAGGAACGATTACCGTGATTGCTGCCGTGAGTTATGGTGAGTTGAGCGCGATGTTTCCTAAAGCGGGCGGGCAGTATGTGTACATCAAGGAAGCCTACGGGAAACTGGTGGGTTTTTTGTACGGTTGGAGTTTCTTTGCGGTTATTCAAACCGGTACCATTGCTGCCGTGGGTGTGGCTTTTGCTAAATTTGCCGCCTATTTATACGCGCCTTTAAGTGATAAGAATATTTTATATGAGATAGGGGATTTTAAACTCAATGCCGCCCAGATTGTGTCTATTTTCACGATAATTTTGTTGAGTTACATCAACAGCCGTGGGGTAAAAAACTCTAAGATTTTACAGACGGTTCTGACGGTTATCAAAATTCTGTCGTTGGCAGGTTTGATTATTTTTGGTTTTATGGCTGCCAAAGCAGAAGTTTGGGACGCGAACTGGAACAATGTCTGGACGTCACAAGCCCTGAATGTGGAAACGGGTTCGTGGTTGCCTATTAGCGGAACGGCGTTGATATCAGGAATTTCGGCAGCACTAGTAGGTTCAATGTTCTCTAGTGTGGCTTGGGAAGGAGTAACTTTTATAGCTGGAGAAATAAAAAATCCAAAACGCAACGTGGGATTGAGTTTGTTTTTAGGAACCTTAATCGTGAGTGTGATTTATATTTTGGCTAACTTGATGTACTTGGCTGTTGTGCCTTTGTATGAAATTGCTACGGCCGAATCAGATCGTGTGGCTGTTGTGGCTTCGCAACGTATTTTTGGTTCGGTGGGAACATTAATAATCGCGGTGATGATTATGATTTCGACTTTTGCCTGTAACAACGGATTGATTATGGCGGGTGCCAGAGTGTATTATACGATGGCGCAAGATGGTGTTTTCTTCAAGAAAGCTGCTGAATTGAATCATGCCAGCGTTCCGGCTTGGTCTATCTGGGCGCAGTGTATCTGGGCTTCGGCGTTGTGTTTGACAGGAAAATATGGGGATTTATTGGATTTTGTGGTTATCATCGTTTTGATATTTTATATTCTGACTATTCTCGGAATATTTATTCTGCGCAAGAAAATGCCAGATGCCGAAAGACCGTATAAAGCTTTTGGATATCCATTTTTACCGGCACTGTATCTAATTATCGCGACAGCAATTTGTATAGCCTTGTTGTATACCAAAACCAGTACAAGCGGTTGGGGTGTTTTGATTATGCTGATTGGTATTCCGGTGTATTATTTGACAAAAGCTAAGGAATAGTTTTTTTAATTATGAGTTATGAATTTGCGGATGTTAAATCGAATTTTCAAATAAGACTTTTTAAAAAATCAGTAAAAATCAGTAAAAATCTGCTAAAATCCGCGTCATCAGCGTACCAATTCAACACAGTAATGACAAATTAACACACATAAAAAATCTGCTAAAATCCGCGTCATCAGCGTACCAATTCAACACAGTAATAACAAATTAACACACATAAAAAATCCGCGTCATCTGCGTGCCAATTCGGTGTAATAGGAACAAAAAAATCCGTCTCGTTTTTCCTAACGGGACGGATTTTCTATTGAATTCAGGCTGGGTTGCGGTTGTTCCAAATTTAAAACTAAGGGGACTAAAACTAAAACTAAAAAAAAATTACAATCGCAAATCCACAACCTGTAAACGGCAGGCTAGTAATACGTAAAACGCCTTACTTTGGCAATGTATTTAGCCAATCTAATAACTTGATGGCTGTAGCCGTATTCGTTGTCGTACCAAATGTACAACACAATATTTTTTCCGTCTTTTGAAACAATGGTGGCGTTGCTGTCATAAATGGCAGGCTGCGATGTGCCGACGATATCCGATGAAACCAATTCGTTATTCATCGAATATTTGATTTGCTCGACTAATTCGCCTTCCAATGCATATTTTTTCATGATAGCATTGATTTCTAACAGCGATGTTTCTCTGGATACTTCCAGATTCAAGACGACCAAAGAGCCATTAGGAACCGGTACCCGAATGGCATTCGACGTTAATTTTCCCTCTAATGAAGGCAATGCTTTTGCAACAGCACTTCCGGCACCCGTTTCGGTAATCACCATATTCAAAGCGGCGGCTCTTCCACGACGGTATTTTTTGTGCATGTTGTCCACAAGATTCTGGTCGTTTGTGTACGCATGGATGGTCTCCAGATGTCCTTTGACAACGCCCAAAGTATCCTCAACAGCTTTCAAGATTGGCGTGATAGCGTTCGTAGTGCACGATGCCGCCGAAAAGATATTGATTTCATCCGGGTTGTATTCGTTGTGGTTTACGCCATGAACAATATTAGGAACTCCTTTTCCGGGAGCGGTAAGCAATACTTTTTCCACACCTTTGGAAACCAAATGGCGGCTTAGTGCTTCGTGTGTGGTAAAAGCACCCGTGTTGTCAATAACCAATGCATTATCGATTCCAAAAAGCGTATAATCAATTTCTTCAGGTCCGTTTGCCGTAATAATGTGTACAGTGGTTCCGTTGATAATCAAAGCATTATTTTCAGGATCAGCCGTTACGGAGCCTTGAAAATCACCATGAATCGAATCGTAACGCAATAAAGAAGCTCTTTTTTCAAGAGAATTAGCATCATTTTTATCGCGTGTTACGATGGCACGCAATCGCAATTGACTTCCTTTTCCGGTTTTCGACATTAATTCTCTGGCTAATAAACGACCAATGCGACCAAAACCATACAGCACCACATCTTTTGGTTGAATTTCCTCTGAATTTTTGGCATTTTTTAATTTGTCAATGACAAAATACTTGGCGTCAGGATATGTATCTTCTTCTAAACCATATTCGTACGTCAGTTTTCCAATGTCTAATTTTGCAGGCGGTAAATTCAATTCTAAAATCGCTTTTGCAATTTTAACCGAATCAAATACTGAAATGGGTTTGCCTACAAATTCAGCCGCATATTCATGCAGGTTGATAATATCACTAACATTCCTGTCGATTAGCGGGTTTCTAAATAAAACCATCTCAATGGATTTATCATACCATAAATCGCTGATAATTTTAATCAGTTTTACTCCTGCACGTCGCCTGTCGGCTTGAAAAGAAACTTCCTTTTCGTATAAAGTTGTAGTTGCCATGTTGAAAATTTAATGAAAATAAAGGATTGTATTTTTTAAAATTTGGCGCAAAAATACCCATTTCAATCGATTTCGTAAGCTATTTTTGGATTTATTTTAAAAATAAAAAAGCCACCCTGAAATATCAAGATGGCTTTGGTTTTTTTAAAACAGGAATGCGCTAGAGAATTACACGCATGACTTCTCCGTTTTTAGTAATCATTTCGATGCGTATGGTTTGGTTTTCCTCTTTTTTACTTAAAAGTTGGGATACCGTTGCAACATCCGTAGCTTTGACATTGTCAATACTCAAGATAATATTTCCCACCAGCTCGTCTTCGTATTGCTTCAGATTTTGGCTGCTTATGGATTTGATTCGCACGCCATAATCGATTTTGAATTTCTGCTTGTCAGCAGCCTCAATATTTTCTAATTCGATGCCTTTAAACTCCGCGCTGAAAAATTCATTTTTGCTAAGCACTACAGGAGCTACTCTTGTTTTTCCATCTCTGATATAGGTAACCTGTATTTTGTCATTGGGTCTTTTCGTATTGATGTATCCGGAAAGATCCGCAAAAGTAGCCACATTTAATTCGTCTAATTTGATGATGACATCTCCTTTTTCAAGTCCTGATTTTTCAGCTCCTGAATTTTTGGTGACTTTATTAATGTAAAAGCCTTGTGTTTGATTGATTCCCAGTTCTTTAGAAGTCATGCTATTTAGTTCGCCTCCTTCAACACCAAGAATTCCGCGTTGTACATTCCCGTATTCCATGAGATCCTCAATGATTTTTCGGGCAATATTCGAAGGAACCGCAAACGAATAGCCTACATAAGAACCGGTCATGGAGGAAATCATCGTGTTGATTCCGATCAGTTCACCACGCGTGTTCACTAAGGCACCACCACTGTTTCCGGGGTTTACCGCAGCATCTGTTTGTATGAAAGACTGAATTCCGCTGGTGCCTAAATCTCTGGCTTTCGCCGAAACAATTCCGGCTGTTACCGTAGAGGTTAAATTATACGGATTTCCGACAGCCAAAACCCATTCACCCACTTTCACCGAATCAGAATTGGCAAAAACAGTATACGGTAATTTTTCATTCGCATCAATTTTCAATAAAGCAATATCCATTTTAGAGTCGGTTCCAATAAGTTTTGCCATGTATGATTTTTTGTTGTTTAAGGTAATTTCAATTTCTGATGCGCCTTTGATGACGTGATTATTGGTCACTATATAACCGTCCTCAGAAATGATTACTCCGGAACCTGTTCCTACTTGTTCCTGGGATTGTCCGCCTTTATACCCATAAAAATATTCTAAAATAGGATTGGTAATCGTTCTGCGGGAGACGTTTTTTACGTGTACCACCGTATGAATTGTTTTTTCTGCAGCCTCGGTAAAATCAAGAATCTCGGGAGACAGTCCTACTTTCGTTTCATACGAATCAGATGCAGCTGTTACCAAGGCATTTTTTTCACTGGAAAAATACCCATTGGTATCAAATAATAATTTGTAAGCGCCAAGTGTGACTCCCCCACTCAACAACGAAACCAAAAAAAGAGTTGAAATTTTTTTCATATGTAGATAATATTTGTTTTTTATAGGAATATGGTATCGCCAGATCTTCATTGGTGTTTGCGACAGCTTCTGTCATGGCGATTTCATAATTAAATTCGTTTATTAAGATATTTACTTGTAAAATTAAAAATAAAATAGCTTCCTAAAATACAGTTTAACGCTCTTTAACAATGATTAACATTTCATTAATAGTTCGTACTTTTGTAGCACACAATAGAAATTAAAATGCAACTACAATTTTATAAATACCAAGGAACAGGAAATGATTTTGTCCTGATTGATAATCGTTCGAATTTTTTTCCAAAAGAGAATACACAACACATTGCGCACTTGTGCGACAGACGTTTTGGAATAGGTGGTGATGGTCTTATTTTATTGGAAAACGACCCTGTAACCGATTTCAAAATGGTTTATTACAATTCCGATGGAAACCAAAGTTCCATGTGTGGCAATGGTGGACGCTGTTTAGTGGCTTTCGCCAAAAAGCTGCAGGTAATTGAGAATAAAGCTACTTTCATAGCCACAGATGGTTTGCATCACGCCACAATTGACGATGACGGATTGGTATCATTACAAATGATTGATGTTGATGCCGTAAAAGTCAGTACAGATCATGTGTTTCTAGATACGGGATCGCCGCATCATGTACAACTGGTAGACGATCTGGAAAATTACAATATCAAGGAAAACGGAGCTGCTATTCGATACGGAGATTTGTACGGGAAAGCAGGAAGTAACATCAATTTTGTCAAACAAATTGACGATGCCACTTTCTCTATGCGAACGTATGAAAGAGGCGTAGAGGATGAAACACTTTCTTGCGGAACAGGCGCAACAGCAGTAGCAATTGCAATGAACGTTATTGGAAAAACGAATGCTACTTCGATCGATTTAAATGTAGAAGGTGGAAAATTAGTCGTTTCTTTTGATAAAGGAGAAGGAAAATTCACTAATGTTTTTCTGAAGGGGCCAGCTGAATTTGTATTTAAAGGAACAATTATTATTTAATTAGGAAGCTAAAGGATTTAATTTTTATTCAGTTAAAAAATAATTTTCACGAACAAAGTAGAAAATATGGTTAAAGCAATTATGATTCCGGATGATATTATCAGCAGTAAAATTTATTTGATAAGAGATCAAAAAGTTATGTTAGATAAAGATTTGTCGGAACTTTATGCGGTAGAAAACAAACAACTCAAGCGGCAGGTTCGTAGGAACATAGAACGCTTTCCAGAAGATTTTATGTTTGAACTTAATCAGTTAGAATTCGATAATTTGAGGAGCCAAATTGGCACCTCAAGTTGGGGAGGAACAAGGTATATGCCTATGGCATTCACAGAACAAGGTGTCGCAATGTTGTCAAGTGTACTTAACAGCACTACTGCTATAAAAGTAAATATTCAAATTATACGTGTTTTCACAAAAATAAGAGCGATGCTTACCGATACTATGAGTATGAAATTAGAAATTGAAGAAATTAAAAAGAAACTCTCCAATCACACTAAAAATATAGAACTTGTGTTTAATTATCTTGATGAACTAATTGACAAAAAAGATAATACCGAACCTAGAAAAAAAATAGGGTATAAAAATAATTAAGTAAAATCTTAATTTTAAAATGAAAACATTAAAAGGAGACAATATCTACATTCGGGCATTAGAACCCAATGATCTGGAGTTTGTATATGCCATAGAAAACGACCAGAGCATTTGGGAAGTCAGCAATACGCATACGCCATTCAGCCGGTTTTTAGTCAAGCAATATTTAGAAAATGCCCATCAGGATATTTATGAAGCCAAGCAATTGCGATTGGCTATTTGTCAGGATCAGGATTTCCCGGCCTTGGGTTTGATCGATTTATTTGATTTTGATCCAAAGAATAACAGGGCGGGAGTAGGTATTGTCATTCAAAAAAGCAAAAATCGAAAACAGAATATTGGTTCCGAAGCTTTGGAATTATTAATTGAATATGCTTTTTATAATCTAAATTTACACCAGTTATATGCAAATATTGGAACCGAAAATGAAGCTAGTAAAGCGCTTTTTACTAAATTTGGATTCAAAATGACAGGAGTCAAAAAGGAGTGGACTTTTGTGAATGGTATTTATAAAGACGAAGCTGTTTTTCAATTGATCAATACTAAATTTTAAAAAATGTAGTTTTAATTCATCATAATTTCAAACTAAAGTTAAAAATACTACTTTTCCAATAAAAATACCATATATGAATTTAAAGAAAATTATTACCATTACCGCTGTTGTTTTAATAGGAATACTGATGCTATACGGATTGGTTATTTTGCGCCAAATTTTTTCTTCTAACACCAAATTCTCAGAGAACGAAGTGTACGTGTACGTGCCAACGGATTCCAATTACGAAGAGGTCAAAAAAATAATTGCTCCGTATGTCGAAAACTTGGATCGTTTTGAGATGGTGGCCAATAAACGAGGCTATTCTGATAATGTAATTCCGGGGCGTTTTTTATTCAAAAAGGGAATGAACAGTTATGAACTGGTAAAAACATTGCGTCTTAATTCAGCAGTAAAGTTGGCTTTTAATAATCAGGAACGTATTGAGAATTTAGCCGGGCGTGTAGGTTCACAAATTGAAGCGGATAGCTTGTCATTACTGACTTCC
Source organism: Flavobacterium sp. LB2P53 (assembly GCF_003970305.1). NCBI lineage: Bacteria > Pseudomonadati > Bacteroidota > Flavobacteriia > Flavobacteriales > Flavobacteriaceae > Flavobacterium > Flavobacterium sp. LB2P53. The sequence goes on along the minus strand of NZ_RYDG01000009.1, from coordinate 132,430 downwards.
TTCAAAGATTCTATTTTCTTGAAAGAAAACGGGTTCAATGAAGAGACTGTTTTGGTACTGTTTATTCCAAATACATACGAGATTTATTGGAACACTACCGCTGAAAAGTTCCGTGATAAAATGATTAAGGAATACCGTAATTTTTGGAACAAGGAAAGAGTTGCCAAAGCGCAAAAACAGGGACTTACTTCCATCGAAGCGACTATTCTGGCTTCAATTGTTCACAAAGAATCCGTAAAAAAAGACGAGAGACCAAGAATAGCCGGCGTGTATCTCAATCGGTTGCGAACGGGAATGCCATTGCAGGCAGATCCAACGGTAATATTTGCGATAAAGAAAAAAGCAAACGATTTTGATCAGGTTATCAAAAGGGTTTTCTACAAAGATTTGACAATGGCACATCCGTATAATACCTATATGAATGTAGGACTGCCTCCTGGACCTATCGCTATGCCTGATATTACAGCCATGGAAGCGGTTTTGGATCCTGAGAAAAACAATTTTATTTATTTTTGTGCCAGCGTGGAACGTTTTGGATACCATGAGTTTGCTGCCACATTAACGGAACACAATAAAAACGCCAAAAAATATTCGGATTGGATCAACAGCCAAGGCGTAAAAAGATAGTTTTGGGATTAAAAAAAGGGATTTTATTTTTATTTTTAGTGGGTTTCCAAACTGTATTTGCCCAAGAGCGTGCGGAATCTTTTTTTAAACCCTCCGATTCTTTGAATAGGAAAAAGCAAAAAGGGGTGTTTGTTGCTGAAGGTGCTTTGACCGCAGGAACGCTGATCGGTTTAAACCAACTTTGGTACGCTGATTATCCCAAATCTGATTTTCATTTTATAAATGACAATACTGATTGGCTACAGATGGACAAATCTGGGCATGTATTTTCTTCGTATCATCTGGGACGTCTTGGTGCCCAAATGCTGCAGTGGAGTGGGGCTTCTAAAAAAAATCAGCTACTATACGGAGCCGGCTTGGGCTTTGCATTTCTTACCGCCGTTGAGGTTCTGGATGGATATTCTGCTGCGTGGGGTGCCTCCTATGGCGATATAATTGCCAATGCTTCCGGGACAGCTTTATACGTTTCTCAGGAATTAATCTGGAATGAACAGCGTATTACCCCTAAATTCTCTTTTCATACCACCCAATATGCCAATTACAGACCGGAAGTTTTGGGCAGTTCTTTTACAGAGCAAATTTTAAAAGACTATAATGGACAAACCTATTGGCTTTCTGTTAATTTGCACTCTTTTGCAAAACGCTCCAGGATTCCAAAATGGCTAAATATAGCTTTGGGTTACGGAGCCGAAGGAATGCTGAACGGAAATAGCGGTAATAACGCTTTTTCAACTACAAATCCACAAAGATTCCGACAGTTTTATTTGAGTATTGATGTTGATCTGACGAAAATAAAGACGCAGTCCCATTTTTTAAAGACTGTTTTTTCCGTTCTGAACACGGTTAAAATTCCGGCACCTACAATTGAATTCGTGCGTTTTAACGATATAAAATACCACTTCATTTATTTTTAGAAAAGTTTAACTACTTGATTATCAGTATTATTATTTTTGTTGTATCTTTGTGCATAGAAATTTCTTAACGGGACAGCGTTTTGAAGAAAAACAATTTATGATTAAGAAGTGGTCTTTTTACGCAGGTCTGACTGTGATTACAGTTTTTTTAAGCTCAGGTTTTAAACCGTTTAACCTAGAAACCAGCCCTTGGTTTCTTATTAATGAAGATGAGGGAGCACACTACTTATTTCCTTCTGAAGAACAAAATGAATACACCAAATTAAACATTCCTTTTACCGGAAATTTCTTTATCGGTTTTAAAGAAGCTATTGGATATAGAGAATCCGAAAGTAAATACAAAAAAGTGAACTCCCTCGGATATATGGGAAAATATCAGTTTGGTATTGAGACACTTAAATCGGTTGGAGTCTATAATCGGTCTGCCTTTTTGAATAGTCCTGAATTACAGGAAAAAGCATTTCTAGCGCTACTGGCGAAAAACAAATGGGAGCTGAAAAGAGAAATTGAAAAATACGAAGGCACTATATTAAACGGAATATTCGTTACCGAATCCGGGATATTAGCGGCAGCTCACCTTGGCGGAGCAGGCTCTGTAAAAAAATATTTTAAAAATAAAGGAAAACGAAATTTTAGAGACGCTTATGGTAGTTCTATAAAAAGCTATATGAAAATGTTTGGCGGGTATGATACTTCGTGTATTATTGCGGATAATAATGCAAAGGCAAAAAACATTTAATTCCTTTTTTATTCTAAAAAAAGAGGCTGTCATTATTTGACGGCCTCTTTTCTTTTATCCCATAGTCGAATTATTTAGCCTTAAGGATTTCTCTATTGGGACGCACCACCAAATTGATGGTTTCCTTCTATTTTTGATTTTTGCTTTCTCCGTTTCTTGAACATTTGATACGATTGCAATGCTTAAAAGAAGCAAAATAATAAGTGTTTTTGTGGAGTAAAACGGAACAAAGCTTCTCGATACGCTTCGCACTCGAAGTGACGTGTATCGAGAACCGTTTTTAATACTAATTTTCTAGTTCTCGATATAATCCCGCCTAAAAGCGGGATCACTCGAACTGACGAAAATTCCCATCAAAAACTAATTACCCCCAACGGGTTACTTGTAATAAATGACTAAAGGTAAGACGTGTTATTTTTTTAAATATTTAATTTAATGTTTATCAATAAGTAAGTCGAAAGTTTAAAAGTCGTAAAGTCAAAAGAATTAACTTTAAGTAAAACAGCTTTAAATCATATTGTTACATAATTTTATCTTGATTTTAAAATACGACATTATACCATGGTTATTACTTATTTTAAAAAAAATGGTAAAAATTAGTGTAATTCATAGCTAACTTTTTTAGAAATAGTTCTGTTTTGTAAACGTAGTCCGTTTAGCGGATAGGCATCTGATTTAAAACAAAAAACACCAGTCTTTCGATTGATGTTCTTAAATTTTGAGTCAAAATAATAGGCTGTGGTTTTAGTCGAAACTGTCCATTAAAATGTCTAATATCTTAATAGCCGCTTCACTGATTTTTGTGCCAGGGCCAAAAACGGCAACCGCACCGGCATCAAATAGAAACTGATAATCTTGTGCCGGAATTACGCCACCTACCACGACCATAATATCTTCTCGATCGTATTTTTTAAGTTCTGCAATAACTTGTGGTACCAGCGTTTTGTGTCCTGCCGCCAGTGAGGAAACTCCCAGGATGTGCACATCATTCTCTATCGCTTGTTTGGCCGCTTCGGCTGGTGTTTGAAAAAGGGGGCCAATGTCAACATCAAAACCTACATCAGCATACCCGGTAGCCACCACTTTAGCGCCACGATCGTGACCATCTTGTCCCATTTTGGCAATCATGATTCTAGGGCGACGTCCTTCTTTCTTTGCAAATTCATCTGCCAGTTGTTTTGCTTTTTCAAAGCTTTTGTCGTCTTTTATTTCTTTGCTATACACACCGCTAAAGGATTTAATTTGTGCTTTGTATCTTCCAAAAACTGTTTCCAGCGCATCGCTGATTTCTCCCAGCGTAGTTCTGTTTCGAGCGGCTTCAACCGCTATTTCCAGTAAATTTCCTTCACCAGTTTGCGCACAAAGGATTAATTTTTTCAGCGATTCCTGCACTTTTTCAGTAGCTCTGGTCGCTTTGATTCGGTCTAATTGTTCCAATTGTTGCTTGCGGACCATTTGATTGTCCACATCCAAAATCTGTAAAGGGTCTTCTTTTTCTAATCTATATTTGTTAACGCCCACAATAATATCCTGCCCGCTGTCTATTCTCGCTTGTTTTCTGGCTGCTGCTTCCTCGATTCTAAGTTTCGGAATTCCGGATTCAATAGCTTTGGTCATACCGCCCAGTTCTTCTACCTCTTGAATGAGTTTCCAGGCACTTTCAGCAATTTCATTTGTCAGACTTTCTACATAATAACTACCTGCCCAAGGATCAACCGTTTTGGTAATTTTAGTTTCGTCTTGTAAATAAAGTTGTGTGTTTCTGGCAATTCTGGCCGAGAAATCTGTTGGTAACGCAATTGCTTCATCTAAGGCGTTGGTATGCAAAGATTGTGTGCCTCCAAAAGCTGCTGCTGCTGCTTCAATACAGGTTCTTGCCACATTGTTAAAGGGATCTTGCTCGGTTAAACTCCATCCCGAAGTTTGACAATGGGTTCGTAACGCTAATGATTTATCGTCTTTTGGTTCAAATTGCTTTACTAATTTTGCCCAGATCATTCTTCCTGCTCGCATTTTGGCAATTTCCATAAAATGGTTCATTCCAATCGCCCAGAAAAAGGACAGTCGTGGGGCGAATTCATCAATTTTCATTCCGGTTGCTAATCCAGTTCTGATGTATTCCAATCCATCGGCCAGCGTGTACGCCAGTTCAATATCAGCCGTGGCTCCCGCTTCTTGCATGTGGTAGCCAGAAATGGAAATCGAGTTGAATTTGGGCATTTTTTTGCTGGTAAATTCAAAAATATCAGCAATGATTTTCATCGAAGGCGTTGGCGGATAAATATAGGTATTACGGACCATGAACTCTTTGAGAATATCATTTTGTATTGTACCGGAAAGCAACTCGGGTGCTACGCCTTGTTCTTCGGCGGCGACAATATAGAAAGCCATAATAGGTAAAACAGCGCCATTCATTGTCATAGAAACGGACATTTCATTAAGCGGAATTTGGTCGAATAATACTTTCATGTCTTCCACGGAGTCAATGGCAACTCCTGCTTTCCCCACATCGCCCACTACGCGCTCATGATCGGAATCATAGCCGCGGTGTGTGGGTAAATCAAAAGCAATGGATAGTCCTTTTTGACCCGCAGCCAGATTCCTCCTGTAAAAAGCATTGCTTTCTTCGGCAGTTGAAAATCCGGCATATTGACGCACCGTCCATGGTCGGCGGACGTACATTGTGGTGTATGGGCCGCGTAAATTGGGAGCAAAACCAGCCCCAAAATCAAGATGAGTAAGATTCTTAATATCTTGTTCTGAATACGTAGGTTTTACTTCTATTCCTTCTGCAGTTAGAAATGCATCAGACACAGCATTTTCATGCTCGACTTTTAGCGCTGTACTTTTTAATTGTATGTGTTGTAAATCTTTTCTTTTCATTTGTTTAGTACAAAGATTATAGTTTTTTGAAATTTTAATTCCTTTCAGTCCATATTTCAGTATTTCTTGAAGTATGAAAAATAGCTGTAATGACAATTATGTTCTCGTAGCTGTTGAAATGAATTAAGTATGGAAAATTTTCAATTAAAGCTACTCTGGTCTTATCATATCTTATTTGAAAAAGTAATGGATTTGACTTAATTATTTTTAAACTTTCCTTGAACGAATTGGAGAACGTATCGCCCAATTTAGGGTGAATGCCTTTGTACCAATCCAAAGCTGTTTTGAAATCAAGTTTAGCTTCCTCTACAATTACAATTTTATAACCCACCGTCAATATCTTTTAGAAAATCATCAATATCTTGAGCTGAAGATGGATTCTTAAGATATTTCTCAGTTCTTTCTCTAACTTGGTCCATTTGCCATTGAGGGATTTCTAAAGTATTCGACTTTGGAAGAATAATCACTTCAACTTCATCAGCATTAAAATCATTCGGCAGTGTGATGCTTATTTTGTGATTTTTCACCTTAACGATTTGTCTTATGGGTTCCATTATTTTATGTTTTTAGCAAAGTAAATATACTCTTTTCCAATGGTATTAAATAACAGCGTCGGGCTTACTATTCAAGATCCAATCGTTCCTGTTCCGTTTTTTCTGCCAGACGTTTTTCGATTATGGGTGTAATCAAGGTTTTTCTTGGTTTGACTTTTACAAAAGGAAACAATTCTAAATCGTGTTTCATTTTATCCTGTTTGTTAGGATGTTTGTTTGTTCCCAATAAAATTTCTTTCCCAGAATCAAATAGTTCCTGCGCGGTATCCGCACTTTCCTGAATTTTTCTTTTGATGATTCCGTCATTAAGTTGTTTCAGGAAACCGCCATTTGCCTCTATGTCTTTGAATAAAGCCAATGCTTTTTCCGCTATTTGATTGGTTAGGTTTTCGATATAATAACTGCCGTCTGCCGGATTGTTGACTTTGTCAAAATAACTTTCATTTTTGAGGATCAACAATTGGTTTCTCGCTATGCGGTCGCCAAATTCGTTGTCTTTGTGGTACAAAGCATCATAAGGTAAATTGGCAATAGCATCCGCTCCTCCAATAATGGCACTCATACATTCAGTTGTGGTACGCAACATATTTATATTGTAATCGTATAATGTTTTGTTACGTTTGGTAGGCGAAACGATGATGTTGCACGCTAAAGTATGGTTGTATTCCTTGGCGATGAGATTAAAAAGCAACCGCAACGCACGCAGTTTTGCAATTTCAAAAAAGTAATTTGTTCCTACGGCCACTTCAAAAACAATAGGTGTATTTATGGCGTCAATTCTATTGAAATACTCATTGGCTTGTCCCACACTATAAGCAATTTGCTGTACCATAGTGGCACCGGCATTTTGATACAACGCAGCGTTGATACTAAGTAGCGATACCGATGTTGTTGCTGCCGAAAGCAAATTCAGGGTGTCAAAATTGCTTTTTTCTTTCGTTGTAAACCAGTTTCCATCTTTGGCTAATTGTCCTATAGGATCCAGATTACAGAAAATTACAGTGTTGCTTTTCTTGGCGAAAACATCAATTTTTTTGACGAAATCGATTGAAATAAATCCCAGGTTAAAATAAACGGTAACGTTCTCTAAAGGCAATTTTTCCAATAGATCGGTAACGTTAATTGATTCGTTTTCTATTGTAAAGCGCAGGCTGTCTGCCCCGCGATTCAATGTGTCTAATGCCCGTTCTATTGATTTTTCAAGGTCGTAGACAAATATATTTTGGCAAATTCTAAATTCTGTTGCTTTTGTGGAAACGGGGAATACTTTTGTAAACTCCTCTTTGTGGTAAAAAGGTTTTACCTGAATGTCTTCCGGAGAATTCCAAACTACGGTTTCATTGTAATCCGCTCCATTGAGTTCAAATTGGATTTTTTGTTTCCATTGTTTGGAGGAAATGGGGTTGAAATCATCGAAAAGGTTTGTATCCATTTTGTTAGTCATTTTCCTCACTCCAGTCCTCGTCATAGGAGAGGGAACCGAAACTTGGTGTTCTGTTTTTAATAATTACTATAAATTGTACACTCTCTTCCCTTTGGGAATGGTTGGGAATGGGATTTTATTTTTGAATCGTGTCGCCTTCAAATTCGATGATGTAAATGTCTTCACTATCTTTTTTCATATAGTATTTTTCTCGGGCGTATTTTTCTATTTGTTCGGAATTATTTAATTGTTTGATATTCTCTTTGTCTTTTTTTATTTCGTCTTTGTAATATTCTGCATTGTCTTCCAGATCTTCAATTTGTTTGTCTAAAATGCGATGATCAAAATACGAATAGTTGTCCAGAAAAATCATCCAAGACGAAAAGAACAACAGGACCCAGACATATTTGTTGCTCAGGAATTTAAACCAAGGTTTGTCTTTATATGGATTTGTCATTTTTTTTATTTTTTTTAGCCCCGATTATAGTGGAAATCCTTTTAGTAGGTGATACTGACGAAGGAAGATTCACCTACTAAAAGATTGCAACGGAAAGCGGGAAATATCTCCTAATACTTATTCTGTTAAAATTACAACTAAATCACAGAATTTTTTGATTTATTACTGCGCGCACCACATCAATGGCTACTGTGTTGTATTTGTCATTTGGAATAATGATGTCCGCAAATGCCTTGGTTGGTTCGATGAACTGCTCGTGCATTGGCTTTAATGTGGTTTGGTATCTGTTAAGGACTTCATTCATGTCACGGCCACGTTCCATTATATCGCGTTTCATGCGTCGGATTAATCGTTCGTCAGAATCGGCATGAACGTATATTTTTACATCAAATAATTCTCTTAATTCGGGATTGGCCAAGATTAAAATTCCTTCTACAATCATCACTTTTCTGGGATGAGTAAAAACGGTATCGTCAGACCGGTTGTGGGTTACAAAGGAATAAACGGGTTGGTGAATGTTATTTCCTTCCTTTAATTCTTTGAGGTGGGCCACTAGCAACTCAAAATCAATGGCTCGGGGATGATCAAAATTGATCAATGCTCTTTCATCAAAGGAGAGTCCGTGATTTTCTTTGTAATATGAATCTTGTGAAATAATACCAACTTCTGTCTGTGGTAATTCATTCATAATCTGATGTACAACGGTTGTTTTTCCGCTTCCTGTACCACCTGCAATTCCTATAATGAGCATAAATTTTTTTATTATGTTTTTATTGGAACAAAAATAGGAATTTAATCGAGAGCAGATTTTGTTTTTTGAGGAAATCTTGCTAATTTAATATATTTACGAGTCATTTTTTAAGGGTATTTAGCTATCTTTAAATTCTAAACGAGAAACTATTGTATTCCCAAATTAATAAAAACATAAGTCGTTATGTCACTTTTGAACCCAAAGAATTAGAAATTTTCAATTCTTTGCTGGAATATAAAACCGTTGCTAAGAAAACGGTTTTACTTCAGGAAGGCGAAATGTGCCATTTTGAAGCTTTTGTCATCAAAGGTTGTGTCCGGAAATATTATATTGACGACAATGGTTTTGAAGTTATTCTGCAATTTGCCCTCGAGAATGCGTGGGTGAGCGATATTTCTTTTAGTATATACGAAGATGCACCAAGCCGTGTGTATATCGAAACATTGGAAGATTGTGATTTTTTGCTGTTCAGCCCGGAAGCAAAAGAAGAATTATTTGCCAAAGCACCAAAGTTTGAACGCGCGTTCCGCATCCTGATGCAGCGCAGTCTGGCCGTTACGCAAGACCGTTTGTTTCATACTATTTCTAAAACAGCGACCCAAAAATACATAGAGTTTCTGGAACAGTATCCCACACTATCGCAGCGCGTTGCCCAGCATTACATTGCTTCTTATCTAGGGATTTCGGCTGAGTTTTTAAGTAAAGTGAGAGCCAAAATGACAAAACTTTAAAGTCTCATAATTTTTAATTTCTTGTCCTGGTTCAATGCAGCTGCCTTTTTTTTGACGCACCTTTGCATTATATTTTTAAAGAATAGAACAATGGAAAATACAGATAAAAATACAGAAGGAGTACTTACGCATTTTGTTTTGCACAAAGGAAACACGCGGGGTCATGCCAATCACGGTTGGCTGGAATCCTATCATACGTTTAGTTTTGCGAATTATCAAAATCCAGAGCGAATGAATTTTGGCGTATTGCGCGTGCTCAATGATGACAGAGTCAATCAGGGGATGGGTTTTGGGAAACATCCGCATGACAATATGGAAATCATTTCTATTCCGCTCGAAGGCGATTTAGAACACCATGACAGTATGGGCAATACTACCGTAATCAAGGAAGGGGATATTCAGGCCATGAGTGCCGGTACCGGAATTTTTCACAGCGAATACAATAAAAATAAAGACCAGCTGGTTAAATTTTTGCAGATTTGGATTTATCCAAATAAAAAAAATGTAACGCCTCGTTATGATCAAGTTACTTTAGATTTAAACGACCGTCACAATAAACTCCAACAAATTCTATCCCCAAATCCTGAGGATGAAGGTGTTTGGATTCATCAAGATGCGTGGTTTCATATAGGGAAATTCGAAAAGGATTTTGCTGCCACGTATGCATTAAAAAAAACCGGAAACGGAATCTACGCTTTTGTTTTGAAAGGCGATTTTGCCATAGGAAACATTGCTTTAAACGAGCGAGACGGAGTAGGAATCTGGGACACCAATGCTATTAAAATTACCGCTAATTCCGCTAGTGCCGAAATCCTGTTGATGGAAGTACCCATGCAATTGTAATTGATTTTTGATGATCATACTCGTCAGTTCGAGTGATCCCGATTTTGGGCGGGATCGTATCGAGAACAAGAAAATTTTGAATTAAAAACGGTTCTCGATACGCTTCGCACTCGAACTGACGTTTGGTATAATTTAAAACGGTTCTCGATACGCTTCGCACTC
>NZ_RYDG01000009.1:0-122338 GCF_003970305.1 Flavobacterium sp. LB2P53 | reverse complement strand
AAAAACGGTTCTCGATACGCTTCGCACTCGAACTGACGTTTGGTATAATTTAAAACGGTTCTCGATACGCTTCGCACTCGAACTGACGTTTGGTATAATTTAAAACGGTTCTCGATACGCTTCGCACTCGAACTGACGTTTGGTATAATTACACATGATGTTCACGAATGTTTCCAGTCAATAAATTGCCACCACCGTAATCCGATTGATAAATGCCGTTCCTGCATGGAATGGCGTGGGTGTGTTGCAGGATTCGCAAGCAAAGAAAGTGTTTCTGGAGAACCATTTAAGTGGCGCTACTGTTCCGCACGATTCTGACGCGGCAAAAAAGAATTATGTGAACAAGTTGTTTTTTAAACAATACTTAATGCAAATTATTTATATTTGCTTCGTAAGAATTCAATTGAGTTTAGCAGTAGAAAACAAAACTTTTTTCGCACGGAAAGAACAACAAAAAGTAGCATTTTAGCATGAACCAATGAACGATTCCGAACAAAAAAACACCACTTGGCTGTTTGAAATAACACCTAAAAATAAATTTTTCTCCCTTAACCTGAAGGAAGTATGGCAGTATAGAGATTTGCTGCTGCTTTTTGTAAAAAGGGATGTGGTGACCGTCTATAAGCAAACGGTTTTAGGGCCACTTTGGTACCTTATACAACCGCTGTTTACCTCCATTACTTTTACTATTATTTTCAATAATGTTGCGGGTATCAATACCGGAACCGTGCCGCCTTTTTTGTTTAATTTGGCCGGGATTACCGTTTGGAATTACTTCACGGCCTGTCTCAATGGTACCTCGAATACCTTTGGCAGTAATGCAGGTATCTTTGGGAAAGTATATTTCCCTCGCATTATTGTACCGCTGTCTATTGTTGTTTCCAACTTATTGAAGTTTGGAATTCAATTTTTTATATTCATTTGTTTTTACGGCTATTATTATACCCAAGGAGCTGCCATAGGGATGAATACAGCGACTTTGTTTTTTCCACTACTGATCGTTATGATGGGAGTTTTAGGATTGGGACTGGGAATGTTTATCTCTTCCTTAGTCACTAAATACCGAGATTTTAGTAATTTGGTTGGTTTTGGAGTGCAATTATTGATGTATTTGTCCGCCGTGATGTACCCAATGGCACTAATCAAAGAAAAATTGCCGGATTACGGCTGGCTGATAACCTACAATCCCTTGGCGTATGTGATCGAAACGACACGATATATGCTGCTGGATGTTGGACACATATCTGTTTTGGGATTGGGATATACCTTTTTGATTACGGTACTGGTGTTCTTAGTGGGAGTTTTGATTTTTAACAGAACCGAAAAAAGTTTTATCGATACAGTGTAAAGAACACGGTCCTGATGAAAGGGTTCATTTTAGGATTGATTTTTTAGCCAGTAAGAAAAGTAAGAAAGTTAAGCTGTTGGGTATAATTAATTTTTGATGATAATTTTCCGTCAGTTCGAGTGATTCCGCTTTTGGGCGGGATCGTATCGAGAACAAGAAAATTTTAAATTAAAAACGGTTCTCGATACGCTTCGCACTCGAACTGACGTTTGGTATAATTACACGCAACGGGAATAAAAGTAAGTTTTTAAGGGTAACAAACCGTAATGCCTTACTGGTTCAAAAGGAAATATCCGTTCTTATCAAAAAACAAAAAGACGATACATTTATAGTATGGTACGGTATAGTTAAAGTCGGTTTGGTAGGGCGTCTTTTTTAGTCACTGATTTAGGTGATTTTTCATCTGGGTTTAAATGGATTTCGCAAATGGTTTGTATTGATTGCTAGTTATTTGTGTCTTTTTTTATGTTTTCTTGTGTTTCAGAGGAGAAATAAAAAATAAAACGGCAACATATTCTAGTTATATTTGCCTCTATTATCTATGACTTTTTCAGCTCATTAATGTGAGTTGAAGTCGCGAAGCGGTAGGTTAAAATGTACAATTCAATTGTAATTGTTTAAAAAAAAATGAATTCAAGTATAAAAATAGCGGTAATTGGATTAGGGTATGTCGGACTTCCATTGGCTCGATTATTTGCAACTCAATATGCTGTTGTGGGATTTGATATCAATGCCTCTCGGGTAGCATCCTTACAATCAGGCACGGATACTACACTGGAGATTTCGGATGAAGTATTACGCAAGGTATTAGTCTCAAGTTTTGTCTCCTCGAGCGCAGTTGAGAGGCAGAGCGCAGTCGAAAAATCGTCAGCTACAAACGGATTAATAGTATCTTCAGAAAGCACTGCTATTGCGGATTGCAATTATTACATCATCACGGTGCCAACTCCGGTAGACAAAAATAATCGTCCAGACTTAACGCCTTTGTACAAATCTTCTGAAACGGTGGGAAAGGTTTTAAAAAAAGGAGATATCGTTATCTACGAATCCACTGTTTATCCTGGTGTAACTGAGGAAGAATGTGTGCCTGTATTAGAAAAATTTTCAGGATTAAAATTCAATGTTGATTTTTTTGCCGGCTATTCCCCGGAACGAATTAATCCCGGAGACAAAGAACATACGGTCGAGAAAATTCTGAAAGTGACTTCTGGTTCCACGCCGGAGATCGGAATAAAAGTGAATGAATTATACCAATCTGTTATTACGGCAGGAACACATCTGGCTCCTTGTATAAAAGTGGCCGAAGCCGCCAAAGTAATTGAAAACTCACAGCGCGATATCAATATAGCGTTTGTAAACGAATTGGCCAAGATATTTAATTTAATGAATATTGATACGCATGCCGTTTTGGAAGCAGCGAGCACCAAATGGAATTTTCTGCCTTTCAAACCCGGATTAGTGGGCGGACATTGTATTGGGGTAGATCCCTATTATTTGGCACAACGCGCACAAGAATTTGGATATCATCCTGAAATTATATTAGCAGGAAGACGCCTAAATGACAGTATGGGAGAATATGTAGCGTCTCAAATTGTAAAATTGATGATCAAAAAGGGCATTTCTATAAATGGTGCGGCACTTTTAATGCTGGGCATCACCTTTAAAGAAAACTGTCCCGACGTGCGCAATACCAAAATTGTGGATGTAATCACTGCGTTAGCGGATTATGGCATTGTCATCACCATTTATGATCCCTTGGCAAACCCATCAGAAGTACAACACGAATACCAATTAGAAACAACCGCTACAGTGCCCAATAATAAATTTGATGCCATTGTGTTAGGAGTGGCGCATGCTGCCTTTTTAGCGATAGATTTGTCACAGTTACAAAAAGAAACTAGTGTGTTGTATGATGTAAAAGGAGTTTTAGGGGATGCAGTCGATGGGAGATTGTAAATAGTACCGTTCGGACTCAAACCATAATAGTAGAAAACATGAAAATAGGGATAACATTCAGTGCTTTTGATTTGTTGCATGCCGGACATATCAAAATGTTAGAGGAAGCAAAAGGACAGTGTGACTATTTAATTGCGGGACTGCAAACAGATCCTACTATCGATCGTCCTGAAAAAAACAGGCCTACCCAATCTGTGGTTGAACGCTATATTCAACTCAAAGGCTGTAAGCATGTAGATGAAATAGTTCCTTATGCAACAGAGCAAGATCTGGAGGATATTTTACGTGCGTTCAAAATTGATGTCCGCATCGTAGGAGATGAATATAAAGACAAGAATTTTACGGGACGAAACTACTGTGAAGAAAAAGGGATCGTGCTTTTTTTTAATATACGAGACCATCGCTTTTCAAGTAGCAGCTTGCGAAAAGAAGTCACAGAGAAAGAACTGATGAAAGAGAAGTAGTGTTTTTTAGTGAATGCTGAGTGGTGAAAAGTGGAGCTATAGAGGTTAGGGGCGTGTTTATGTTCTAAAATTCAAACATTTCATCCTCTCACTGTACTCTAAAGTATTCAAGTCATTACAGCAAAGAAGTTTGCGTTTAGTAGTCTTCATACTAAGTTTTTTAAGTCATTAACTCGAAACTTTAAAAAAGAAGCGAAAGAAAAGAAGGGAATTTAATTTGATTCCTGTCTAAATAAAAATATAATTAAAATAGTCGCCAATAGGCTGTTTTGTAAACCCCAAATCGAGGCGTCAAATCACTTATAAGCACTAATTGCACAAAAAACACTATGAAAAAACAGCCTGCAGTAACACATGTAATCCTTACCGGAGGAGTGGGAAGCCGATTGTGGCCGCTATCTCGCAAAAGTCAACCCAAACAATATTTAGATTTATTTGAAGGTAAATCGTTATTTGCAATGACCGTGGAGCGCAATCGTACTTTGGTGGACCAGATTATGGTTGTAGGAAATAGTGATAACTGTCATTTAAGTCGGCACGTTCTAGAAAAATCCAATACTCCATATATCGATATTGTTGAATCTACTCCGCGAAATACGGCTGCAGCCATCGCTTTTGCTGCACTAGCTTCTGATCCGGAGGCTATTTTAATCGTGACGCCCTCGGATCATATTATAGGCGATATGGAACACTATAATAAGGCGATTCAGGAAGCAGTAGAAAAGGCTTCTAACGGTTTTATTGTTACTTTCGGTATTATTCCGACGAAACCAGAAACGGGATACGGGTATATTGAGCGCAAGGGTGAGGATGTAGTTTCCTTCCGGGAAAAACCAAACCAAGTTACCGCGAGGGAATTTATCTCTAAAGGCAATTTTTTATGGAACAGCGGGATGTTTTGTTTCAAAGCAGGCATTTTTCTGGAGGAATTAAAGACCTATAATCCGGAAGTCTATGAAAAATCTAAAATTGCATGGGACAACAACAGTAATGGAAATCTAGATTTGGCTTTATCCATGGATATACCATCCATCAGTATTGATTATGCGGTAATGGAGCGCAGTAAAAAGATAAAAGTGGTCGTGTCTGAATTTTCATGGTCGGACTTGGGTTCTTTTGAATCGGTGTACGACTATTTAGTGGCAACGGGGCATCCTGTTGATCCCAATGGAAATATGGTGATTGGCAATACAAATTATACGGCGTTTGTGGGAATGAAAAACACTATTTTCGTCTATACGGATACTGCTAATTTGATTCTTCAAAAAAATAGTTCTCAAGATGTTAAGAATGTATACAATGCATTGGAACAGGAAAAACCGGAATTATTACAGTAATGGACACCGCCTCAAAAATATATATCGCAGGACACAATGGAATGGTGGGAAGTTCGTGCATCTATCCTAAATTGGCACCACAGCCCTTGAAAGAGGAATACTTGCTCACAGGTCCCTTGGAACCAGCAAACTGGACGGTACCCCAGAAAACTAATGGACATCTCCAAAATGCACGCACTAGGATGGAAACATCAGGTGCAGCTGGAAGAAGGAATCCAGAGAACCTACAATTGGTTTTTGGAGAATGTAAATGCATTTAAGCAAGTTAAGATGTAGGGAAAAGTTTAATCGGTTAAGAAAAGTTTAATCGGTTAGGAAAGGGTTAATCGCTTAATCGGTTAGGAAAGGGTTAATCGGTTAAGAAAAGGTTAATCGTTTAATCTATGAGAAAAAAGTTTAATCGATTAAGAAAGGTTTAATCGATTAACGAAATAGTAAACAATTAACCAGTTAAACACTTAACCCATTAACCATTTAAAGAAAAAAGTATAATCGGTTAACGAAATAGTAAACGATTAAGCAGTTAAACGATTAACCATTTAAAAAACCAAGCAAGCAGAAAATAATGCACAACGAAATAGTTATCTATCAGGCAGAAATGCTGTCAAGCCATATTGAGGTTCGCATAGAAGATGAGACTGTGTGGCTAACTCAATTACAAATGGTAGATTTATTTCAATCAACAAAACAAAATATTAGTCTCCATATTAATAATGTTTTCAAAGAAGGGGAACTAGACGAATTTTCAACTGTCAAGGAATACTTGACAGTTCAACAAGAAGGTTCTAGGAACATAAAGCGAAGAGTTAAGCTATACAATCTCGATGTGATTATTTCCGTCGGTTATAGAGTGAAGTCAAAAACGGGGACACAATTCAGGATATGGGCAACTAATACTTTGAAATCCTATTTGTTGAAAGGCTATGCGATTCAGAATAGAATTGAAAATATCGAGAAAAAGATTTTTGAGCATGACCAGAAAATTGAAATTTTGTTAAATACCTCTCTTCCCCTAAATCAAGGGATTTTCTATGATGGACAAATTTTCGATGCACATTCCTTTGTTTCCAGACTGATAAAATCTGCAAAAAAATCAATCCTTCTTATTGATAATTTCGTTGACGAAACTGTTTTAATACAGTTGTCAAAGAGAGAAAAAAGGTTAATCGGTTAAAAAAAAGGTTAATCGGTTAACGAAATAGTAAACGATTAACCAGTTAAACGATTAACCCATTAACCATTTAAAAAAAAACCAAGCAAGCAGAAAATAATGAACAACGAAATCATCATTTATCAATCTGAAATTCTGACAAGCCAAATTGAGGTTCGTATTGAAGATGATACGGTGTGGTTAAATCGAATTCAACTCGCTAATTTGTTTGATCGTGATATTAAAACTATAGGCAAGCATATTTCTAATGCACTCAAAGAAGAACTTGAAGGAATTCAAGTTGTCGCAAAATTTGCGACAACTGCTAGTGATGGTAAAACGTATCAAGTAGAGTTTTATAATTTGGACATGATTATGTCTTTAGGTTATAGAGTGAAATCAAATAGAGGGGTTCAGTTTCGTATTTGGGCAAATAAAATTCTGAAAAACTATCTGCTCAAAGGCTATGCTATTCATCATCGAATGGATGTTTTAGAAAAAAAAGTAGGTTCTTTGGAAAATAAAAACAATGAATTTGATTTGATTTTAAAAACAAATTTGTCTCCTAATCAAGGGATTTTCTATGATGGACAAATTTTCGATGCACATTCCTTTGTTTCCAGACTGATAAAATCTGCAAAAAAATCGATCCTTCTTATTGATAATTTCGTAGACGAAACTGTTTTAATACAGTTGTCAAAGAGAGAAAAAGGAGTTGGCGTTATTATTTACACAAAAGACATTACTAAACAGTTAAAACTCGATTTAGAGCGGTTCAATTCCCAATACGAACTTGTCGAAATTAAGCAATTTTCCAAATCACATGATCGTTTTTTGATAATCGATGAAACGGAAGTGTATCATATAGGAGCATCACTTAAAGACTTAGGCAAAAAATGGTTTGCTTTCTCAAAATTGAATATTGACCCTGCAACATTGCTTGGAAAATTATACGAGTAGTAGGAAAGGGTTAATCGTTTAAGAAAGGTTTAATCGGTTAAGAAAAGATTAATCGTTTAATCGATGAGAAAAGTTTAATCGTTTAAGAAAGGTTTAATCGGTTAATCGATGAGGAAAAAGTTTAATCGGTTAACGAAATAGTAAACTATTAACCAATTAAACTATCAGTCGTTCCTGCTAAAAAAAAAACAGCCTTTTAGGGTAACTATAGTGTGATAAAAATTTGTGTAGAAAGAAAAATAGACGTTAAATAAGTTGAAATAAGTTATCTTTTAAATTAACTTTGCAAGATGAGTAGACAGATAATCTTTTACGAGAATCACTTTCTTGACTTTTATAAAATTCAAGAAGATAAAGTAAAAGCTAAGATTAAAAATATTCTTGAACTGGTAATGCAAGTTGACAGAGTTCCTGAAAAATTTTTAAAACATTTGTCCGGAAGCGATGGAGTTTATGAAATAAGAGTTGAATATCAATCCAATATTTACAGAATATTTTGTTGTTTCGACAAAGGAAACGTAGTTGTGTTATTCAATGCCTTTCAAAAGAAAACTCAGAAAACTCCCAATAGCGAATTAGAAAAAGCAATACGATTGAGAAAAAAATATTTTTCAACTAAAACAAATTAGACATGGACAAATATAGCCACATAACTAATTTTGATCAACTTATTGAAGTTGAACACGGAAAAATTGGAACAGAAAGCAGAAATAAATATGAGGAACACACTCAAATGTTTATTATCAGCGAAATGCTGAAGCAAGCAAGAAAAGAAGCAAAAATGACACAGGAACAGCTTGCCGAAAAGACAGGGACTAAAAAAAGTTATATTTCTAAAATTGAAAATGGAAAAGGAAATATTCAAATTTCAACACTGATTCGACTTTTTGAATTAGGATTAAACAAACGAATAGGATTGACATTTTTATAAATCAGTACATCTCACTACAATTTGTTCAGGTCATGCTTTTAAAAGACCGGCTTTAAATTTGGAATCCAGGTAGTTTGCCTTATGGATTAACCATTTAAAGAAAAAAGGTTTAATCGGTTAAGAAAAGTGTAATCGGTTAGGAAAGGTTTAATCGTTTAAGAAAGGTTTAATCGGTAAACGATTAAGCAGTTAAACGATTAACCATTTAAAAACAACAACCAAGCAAGCAGAAAATAATGAACAACGAAATAGTTATCTATCAGTCTGAAATTCTATCAAGCCATATTGAGGTTCGAATTGAAGATGAGACCGTATGGTTAACGCAGTTGCAAATGTCAGCCTTATTTCAAACGACTCGAAACAACATCACGTTGCACATTGGAAACCTATTTAAAGAGCAAGAGTTAGAAGCAGGTTCAGTTAGTAAGGATTTCTTACTAACTGCTTCTGATGGCAAAAAATACAAAACAAAGCTATACAATCTCGATGTGATTATTTCCGTCGGTTATAGAGTGAAGTCAAAAACGGGGACACAATTCAGGATATGGGCAACTAATACTTTGAAATCCTATTTGTTAAAAGGCTATGCGATTCAGAATAGAATTGAAAATATCGAGAAAAAGATTTTCGAGCATGACCAGAAAATTGAAATTTTGTTAAATACCTCTCTTCCCCTAAATCAAGGGATTTTCTATGATGGACAAATTTTCGATGCACATTCCTTTGTTTCCAGACTGATAAAATCTGCAAAAAAATCGATCCTTCTTATTGATAATTTCGTAGACGAAACTGTTTTAATACAGTTGTCAAAGAGAGAAAAAGGAGTTGGCGTTATTATTTACACAAAAGACATTACTAAACAGTTAAAACTCGATTTAGAGCGGTTCAATACCCAATACGAACTTATCGAAATTAAGGAATTCGCTAAATCACATGATCGTTTTTTGATAATCGATGAAACGGAAGTATATCATATAGGAGCATCACTTAAAGACTTAGGCAAAAAATGGTTTGCTTTCTCAAAATTGAATATTGACCCTGCAACATTGCTTGGAAAATTATACTAGTAGTAGGAAAGGGTTAATCGTTTTAAGAAAAGTTTAATCGGTTAAGAAAAGATTAATCGTTTAATCGATGAGAAAAGTTTAATCGGTTAGGAAAGGGTTAATCGTTTAATCGGTTAACGAAATAGTAAACGATTAACCAGTTAAACGATTAACCAATTAACCAATGAAAAGAACTAGATATGGATTTAAGTTTATTTCAATCAAAAATTTATGAACTTCGTGGAGTAAAAGTTATGCTTGACTTTGATTTAGCATCACTATATGAAGTGGAAACAAGAAGTTTAAAACAATCAGTGCGTAGAAACGATTATCGATTTCCTGATGATTTTATGTTTCAACTCAATAAAATAGAATGGCAGGAGCTTATCACAAATTGTGATAACCTACCAGAATCAATAAAGTTTAGCCCTCAAACCCCATTTGCTTTCAGTGAACAAGGAGTTGCAATGCTTAGTACGGTTTTAAAATCTAAAAAAGCAGTTGAAACTAATATCGCCATTATGCGTGCCTTTGTAGAAATCAGAAAAACAATTAGTTTGCAAAGTCATCTTTCTGAACAAATCATGGAATTGAAAAATGATTTGGAACAACGCCTTGGAGAACACGATGTACAATTGATGGAAATTTATACTGTAATGGATCAATTTATTGAAGAAAAAATAGAGCAAAAGAAATGGGAAAATCGAAAAAACTGGGATATAAATAAACGTTAAAGGAAAAAGGTTTAATCGATGAGAAAAGTTTAATCGGTTAGGAAAGGTTTAATCGATGAGAAAAAGGTTTAATCGGTTAGGAAAGGGTTAATCGGTTAATCGATGAGAAAAGTTTAATCGGTTAGGAAAGGTTTAATCGGTTAATCGATGAGAAAAGTTTAATCGGTTAGGAAAGGTTTAATCGGTTAAGAAAAGGTTAATCGTTTAATCGATGAGAAAAAGGTTTAATCGGTTAACGAAATAGTAAACGATTAACCAGTTAAACGATTAACCAATTAACCATTTAAAGGAAAAGATTTAATCGGTTAAGAAAAGATTAATTGTAAACCTTTTTATTTCTAATGCTATAAAAATTGCTACTTTTGCGCAAGCCGCACAAAATAACTGTAAAATGGGATTTTGAGCAGCGAAGCTTTTATAAAAATAAAGAATTGGGTGTAGCGGTTCGTTTCGTTATTAGGTAATAGTGTTCTCCTTTAGAATTTAAAATACTTGAAAAACAATTATGGAAATAATAGGTACTGCCGTAGTGTCCTTTTAATCCTCTTTCATTCTGTCCAGATAAGCGCTCAGGATATATTAAAAACTGCCGATTGGAGTACTCCGCCAGTAGACAATTTATCAGATGCTGCTCTCGAAAAGAGCAGAGCTTAGTTGCAAAGCAACAATATGACTATTCATCAGGCCGAACCTCTAGCTTTATCGACAGGAATGCCCGCTTCAGAATTTACTAAATTACGCGTTTGCTTAATCGTACCGCTTTCAAAAAAAATCGGAAAAAGCTCCCTTAACAACGGATACCACTAATTTGATTTTGCAAAAAGAAAGGTCTCAGGATGTTAAGAATTTTATAGTCAATTGGAGAGAGAATTCCGATTTATTGGATTAAAAAAATACAAATCGAGATAATTTTAGGATTTAATAAACTAATAATTAAAACTTTTGACACAGATTTGTGGTACAGAATAAAATTAAGATAGAGAAAATAGAACTTCCTACAATAAAAACGATAAAGAGTTGTTTGTTTTATTCTAGTTAACCCCTTGGGTGTAATTCAATTTGTTTAATTTTTTGACCACATAGAAACATAAGTAAGTCGAAAGTTTAAAAGTCGTAAAGTCAAAAGAATTAACTTTAAGTAAAACAGCTTTAAATTATATTGTTACATAATTTTATCTTGATTTTAAAATACGACATTATACCATGGTTATTACTTCTATTTTAAAATTACGTGCTGTGCATCAATTTTTTCTTTAAGATTAATGGGAATTTATTCATTACGCCCAACGGGTTTCTTGTTATTTAAAAAATAGTATAAGTAGCACGAAAAATATATTGTCGCAATTATTAAAAAGAGTTTTCTGCCACAGATTGGATGAATTAAAACGATTTTTAAAGCTGCGTGGCGAATTAATCTGTGCCGATCTTTGAAATTTATGGCAAAGAAATATAGAATTTTAGTAAAACACGACATTAAATTTTAGTTATTACTTATTTAAAAAAATAGTACTTAAAATATTTCGAATTAAAAAAATACACATTTTTACACATTACTTATGAGAAAAATAATTGTTGCTCTTTTATTGTTGTTTGCTTTTTTCCAATCTTCCCACGTACTTGCACAGGACTTGTTAAAAAGTACTGATTTGAGTACTTTAAAAGTGGATAATTTGATCGATAGCGACATCGCAAAAATAAAAACTCAGCTGCAAACAAACAATATGACGATTGAACAAGCAGAACCTATGGCTCTAGCCAAAGGAATGCCCGCTTCGGAGTTTGCTAAATTAAGAACTCGAATTGCTGGTCTGTCCTTGCAAACAGGCGTTTCAAACACTAGTAATTCCAGTGATACGGAAGATAGAAAACAAGAAAAAATCGTCAATACGAAAGTAAAAGATACCCTAAATGCTTTAATTTTTGGTTCGGAGCTTTTCGATAATCCTACCTTAAATTTTGAACCTAATTTAAAATTGGCTACGCCTGTAAATTACGTGTTGGGACCCGGTGATGAAGTGCAGGTTAGTGTGTATGGAGTACAAGAATTTAATGCTAGTATTCCGGTATCTACAGAGGGTAAAATAACCATTCAATATGTAGGTCAGATTTCCGTTTCCGGAATGACGATTGAGGCTGCTACCCAAAAAATAAAAGGTGCAATCGCAAGAGTGTATAGCACAGTGGGATCAGGACAATCTCAAGTCGCAGTGACTTTAAGTCGCATCAGAACGATTAGAGTTACTATAATTGGCAGTAAGCAACCGGGTAATTATTCGATATCTTCTTTGGCAACCGTTTATAATGCGTTATTTTTAGGAGGTGGCCCGGGAAAAAACGGCAGTTACAGAAATATTGAATTGTTAAGGGATAATAAAGTATACAAAAACATTGATATTTACCGCTTCCTTGTCAATGGAAATCAATCGGATAATGTGGGATTAAAGGATAATGATGTCATTCGAATTCCGGCCTACAATCAAAGGGTCACCGTCGAGGGACAGGTAAAACGTCCTGGTATTTTTGAAATGAAAAAAGGGGAGACATTTGCAGATTTACTGTCTTTTGCGTCAGGATTCAATGAATTGGCGTATACTGCTTCGGTGAATGTATTGCAAAAAACAGCTAAAGAATTTAAAGTTCGAGATGTAAAATTCGCAGAATTTAATACTTATAAACCGTTGTCCGGGGATGTGTTTAGAGTGACTAAAATTCTGAATCGTTTTGAAAACCGTATCAAAATTGACGGTGCTGTTTTTAGACCGGATACCTATTCTTTTTATGAAGGAATGCGTGTTTCCGATTTGATTGCAAAGGCGGAAGGTCTAAAAGAAGATGCGTATAGCAACAGAGCGAGAATCATTCGACTACAATCGGATTTGACCACGGAAATAGTCAATGTAAATTTAGCCAAAGCCTTAGCAGGGGATCTAGAAGCGGATGTTGCATTATTTAAAGAAGACATCGTAACGGTGTATTCAATTTTAGATTTTGTTGAAGACTTTAAAATAACCATTGATGGTGAGATTAAAAAACCAGGTGTTTATCAGTATCATGAAAACTTAACCTTAAATGATCTATTGGTTCAAGCTGGTGGATTAACAGGATCGGCTTCTAAGAGAGTTGAGGTAGCAAGAATGATTCAATCGGAAGAAATAGACGATGCCAATCCGAATAAAGCGGAACTATTTAATATCGAAATTACGGCTGATAACAATGAACAGTTAAAGAACTTTGATTTGAAGCCTTTTGATGTGGTGAATATCCGTAAAATGGCGGTGTATGATAAACCAAAAATGGTCACTATTAGCGGAGCGGTCCATTATTCCGGGAAATATGTTTTGGCAACTAAAAAAGACAAAGTCTATGATATTGTTGCACGAGCAGGTGGCTTGACATCAGTTGCCAATATAGAGGGCGTTAAGATCAAGAGACCCATTCAAGCCGAACAAATAGAAGCATTGGAAAATGTAAATATGAATTTGGGTAAAAAAGACAGTATCCAAAACAAGCTCACTAAAAAACTAAAAGAAGATTTAAAATTTGCCACCATACCAGTGGATTGGAAAGCCATTGTTGAAAATCCAAAAAGCAACACCAATGTAACTTTGTTTCCCGGAGATGAGATTGAAGTGGCTACTTACAATGAAGGGGTTAAAGTGGCAGGTAATGTATTGTTAACTTCGGAGATTCCTTATACAAAAGGAAAAGGATTTAATTATTACTTAGATGCTGTTGGTGGTATCGATGCCAAGGGCTGGAAGAAAAAAGCCTATATTATTTATCCAAATGGTAAAGCAGATGTAGTAAGTTCTTTCTTATTCATAAAAACGTATCCTAAAGTGACTGCAGGTTCTCAAATTATAGTGCCAGAAAAACCGGAAGTTAAAAAAATGAGTGCCGGGGAATGGGTAGGAATAGGAAGTGTAATGTCAAGTTTAGCGTTACTTATTTTGACCGCTTTTAAGTAGGTATCTTTAGTTTTTGCTCTAGTCCTAAAGGGAATCGAAAATTCAGCACTTTATATTTTTGAACCAGATCCAAAGGAAATGAAAAATCAATAATCTACTTCTCGATACAATTTTATGCAACTGCTGTCGCTATTTTATAAAATCACTCGAAGTGACCCCTCGATAAAAACTCGGGGCAGGCTGATTAACAGACAACGGATAACAGAAAACCGAAAAATGAACGAACAAATACCAAACGATGAAATATCGTTAAAAGAACTTATTGAAAAAGGAAGCGAATGGTTTTCCTATTTGCTTGGGCAATGGAAAATTATTGTTTTAGCAGGAGTTATAGGGGCAGCTTTAGGCTTGGCCTATTCTTTTATAAAAAAACCGGTATATACCGCAACACTATCCTTCGCACTAGAAGATGAGAAGACAGGTGGTGGCTTGGGAGGAGCCTTAGGTTTGGCGAGTTCATTTGGTATAGATCTTGGCGGCGGAGGAGGAAGTATTTTTACCGGATCTAATTTGACCGAGTTGTTCAAGTCCCGCGCTATGGTGGAGCAAACTTTGTTGAGTCCCGTTGTAGTGGATGGAAAAACCATTTCTTTGGCGGAGATGTACATACAAAATCAGGGCTGGAGGGAAAAGTGGAATGACAAACCAAAATTTGCAACCATCCAGTTTTTACCCGATACCAAGCGTACCCATTTTACCCGAGTACATGACAGTATCTTGGGTGTGGTATATCAAGATTTGTCTAAAACGGGATTATCCGTAGGACAAAAAGATAAAAAGATTGCTATTATTAACATAGATGTCTCTTCTACTAATGAATTGTTCTCCAAGTATTTTACGGAAGCCCTTGTCAAAGAAGTTTCTGATTTTTATGTCACGACCAAAAGTAAAAAGGCCCGCATGAATATGGATGTTCTGGAACGACAAACGGATTCCATTCGTGGCGAACTTAACGGAGCTATTACGGGTGTGGCTGTTGCCAATGACAATACTTTTGGATTGAATCCTGCTATGAATGTACGGCGCGCTCCTTCTGCTAGAAGACAGGTGGATGTACAGGCTAATACCGCTATACTAACGGAATTAGTCAAACAAAGTGAATTGGCGAAAGTGACTTTACGGAAGGAAACGCCATTAATCCAAGTCATTGATCGACCTATTTTGCCTTTGAAGAAAGAAAAATTTGGGAAAGTAAAAGGTTTGGTATTAGGTGGGTTTCTGGCGGGTTTTTTAGTGGTATTGGGTTTGATTGTGAGGAGGATATTAAAGATGATATAACAAGTCCTATTTGTTTTATGGCAATGAAAAATTATACGTTAAAAATTCAAGAGATTAGAAAAGAAACAAAAGACACGATAACACTTTGTTTCAAACAGCCGGGCTTGCGTAAAATTAAATATCAAGCTGGGCAATATCTTACTTTATCTTTACAAATTAATGGAAGAAAATATACAAGACCTTATTCTTTTTCTTCATCTCCTTTGGTAGATTCATTATTAGAGACGACCATAAAACGGATTCCGGATGGGATTTTTTCCAATCACATCCATGATACTATTCAGGTAGGAGATATGGTCGAGGTGATGGAGCCAATGGGAGATTTTGTTCATGTTACTAACGAAACGATTAACCGAATTTATTTTTGGGGTGTCGGCAGCGGTATCACACCTTTGTTATCGATACTAAAGGAAGTTTTAATTTCAAATCCATTGGTTCAAGTGAATCTCATCTATGGGAATAAGAATTTTGAATCGACTATATTTTTAGATACAATTAATCAATTACTTGTGCAGTATGAAAGTCAGCTTAAGGTGTGGCATTTTCATACTCAATACACTCATGATAAAAAAAATCATTTTGTAAAATGTGGTCGAATTAACCAAGAGTTCATACTTCATTTACTTAAAGATGTAGTTATTGAAAAAACAGCGCATTATATATGCGGTCCAGTTGATTTAAAAAACACGATTAAAGAAGCGTTGGCTGTTTTAGAATGTCCTAAGGCAACTATTTTTTCAGAAGATTTCGAATTGGTCAAAAATCCAAAAGATTTTGAGGATATACTTACGCAGCACGTTAATATTCGTTTTCAAGGAAACGATACTTTAGTGGAAGTACTGAAAGGGAAAAGTATTTTAGAATCGGCTTTAGATGCTGGAATTGAATTGCCTTATTCCTGTCAAACCGGGAGTTGCAATACCTGCAAAGGGAAATTAAAAGAAGGTAATATGCGCATGATTGGATTGACAAAAGAGCGGAAAGATTTAAAAAAAGAAGATTACTTATTGTGTTGCAGTCATCCATTGACGGATGATGTATGTGTAGAAATTTAAAAATTATAAAAAAATAAAAATGAAGGTAGTTATACTAGCTGGTGGTTTAGGAACAAGGCTATCAGAAGAAACGGTTTTGAGACCAAAACCGATGGTAGAAATAGGAGGAATGCCTATACTTTGGCATATTATGAAAATTTATTCTTCGTATGGTTACAATGATTTTGTGATCTGTTTGGGGTATAAAGGCTACGTGATTAAAGAATATTTTGCTAATTATTTCATGCACAAATCGGATGTAACTATTGATTTAAAAAACAACTCGGTTAAAGTGCATGAATCGGAAGCGGAACCTTGGACCATTACTTTGGTAGATACAGGAATAAATTCTATGACAGGAGGACGTATCAAACGTATTCAAAAACACATAGGCAACGAACCTTTTTTACTTACTTATGGAGATGGTGTTTCGAATGTAAATATTAAAGATTTAGTAACGACACATCAAAAAAACGGAAAGCTTTGTACTGTAACTTCAGTTCAACCTTCCGGACGTTTTGGGGCTTTAAATTTGGGATCTGAAAATCAAGTAGATTCTTTTCTAGAAAAGCCGAAAGGAGATGGAGCTTGGATTAATGGCGGCTTTTTTGTTTGCCAGCCGGAAGTTTTTGATTACATAGAAGGGGATAGTACCGTTTTTGAAAAAGCACCAATGGAACGTTTGGCTGGCGATGGACAAATGGGAGCACATTTACATGAAGGCTACTGGAAACCCATGGACACTCTTAGGGATAAGGTAGAATTAGAGGAAAGCTGGGAGTCTAATACGGCACCTTGGAAAACTTGGTAATATGATGTTTGAAAAATTACAAGAAATATATAAAGGTAAAAAAGTTTTTTTAACGGGTCATACCGGTTTTAAAGGCGCGTGGATGTTGAAGACTTTATCTCTTTTAGGAGCTGATGTAAAAGGTTATGCCTTAGCGCCACAAACCAAAGATGATTTGTTTCATTTAATTGAAGGTGATACTATTTGTACTTCCGTTATTGCCGATTTAAGAGATAAAAAACGTTTGGAAGAAGAGATTGTGAACTTTCAACCAGATTTTGTTTTTCATTTGGCCGCACAACCTTTGGTGCGTTTGTCTTATGAAATTCCTGCAGAAACTTTTGAAGTTAATGTGATTGGTACTGCGAATGTGTTAGATGGGGTTCGTTTATTAGAAAAACGGTGTGTAGTAGTTTTAATAACTACAGATAAAGTCTATCACAATAAGGAATGGATTTATCCTTACAGAGAAAATGATAGATTAGGAGGTTATGATCCGTATAGTGCTAGTAAAGCCTGTGCCGAATTGGTGATTGATTCCTATAGAAATTCATTTTTTAATATAAAGACTTACGAGATTCATCAAAAAGCAATTGCGGTAGCAAGAGCTGGAAATGTAATTGGAGGTGGAGATTGGTCTATGGATCGTCTAATTCCAGATATTGCCAAAGCTTTTGCAACAGAAAAACCGGTTGTGATACGAAACCCCAATTCAGTAAGGCCTTGGCAACATGTTTTAGAACCGGTTGTAGGGTATTTATTATTGGGTGCAAATTTAGCAGCTGAGG
Source organism: Flavobacterium sp. LB2P53 (assembly GCF_003970305.1). Lineage (NCBI taxonomy): Bacteria > Pseudomonadati > Bacteroidota > Flavobacteriia > Flavobacteriales > Flavobacteriaceae > Flavobacterium > Flavobacterium sp. LB2P53. The sequence goes on along the minus strand of NZ_RYDG01000009.1, from coordinate 104,554 downwards.
GAGTAAAATTTAGTCAAGCGTATAATTTCGGTCCAAATATTTCAGATGCACTTTCGGTAGAGGAAATGTTAAAACTAGCTACTTCAAGCTGGGGGAAAGGAGCGTATATAGTTGAGATGGAAGTAGGACAACCTCATGAAGCTGGTTTGCTGAAATTAGATATTAGTAAAACGATTTCAGAATTGAAATGGCAACCTAAAAAAAATGCACAGCAAGCAGTAGGCATGACAATGGATTGGTATAGTAAATTTGCGAAGGATAAAGAGAATATTTCTAAATATACTAGTCAACAAATAAATGATTTTTTAAATGATTAAAAATATTTTATTGACTGGTGGAACAGGGTTTTTAGGAAGTCATATCTTAAAAAGCTTGTTAAATTTAAATTATAATGTCATTGTTTTAGTTCGTAATAGTTCTGATTTATATCGAATTGAAAATTTAAGACAAAAAATCCAGTTATTCTACTTAAATGAAAATCATAAAAATTTAGGGGATTTGTTTTTAAATAATTTAATAGATACGATCATTCATACAGCGACTGAATATGGTAGAGGTTGTTCATTATCTTCAATATTAGAAACTAATTTAATTTTTCCTATTAAATTAATTGAAGAGGGAATTAAAAAGGATTTGAAATTATTTATTAATACAGATACTTTTTTTGGGAAACCAGTGTATAAAGAATCATCCTATTTAAATGAATATACTATTTCAAAGAAATATTTTTTAGATTATTTATCTGATCCTAAAAGAAATCTAAAAATTGTGAATATGCGTTTGGAACATATTTTTGGTGAAAATGATTCTGATAACAAATTTGTAACCAGTATTTTAATTCAGTTGATCCAAAATAAGCAGGAGGTTTTATTGACAGATGGATTACAAAAAAGAGATTTTATTTATATAGATGATGTTGTAAATGCTTATTTAAAGGTACTAGAGAGCAATGAACATCTCGAAAATTTTACTGAATTTGAAGTAGGAAGAGGAGAGTCGATAAAGGTTAGGTATTTCGTCCAAACATTATCTGAAATTATTCATTCAAAATCCGAATTGAAATTTGGAGCTATAGGAACAAGAGAAGGAGAAATTCAAGATTCTGTAGCTAAGCTATCTAAATTAAAAGAAATAGGTTGGGAATTTAAATACGATATTAAACAAGCAATTCAACGAATGGTTGAATTTGAAGTAGAAAAACGAAGTATTTCTAATAAAAATCCCGATTAATTTTTTTTTAAAAATACGTACTGAATGTCTTAGGAATAATGAAATTCTATTAAACTTCAATTATTAGATGTTTTTATTGTTACTGATTTAAAGCAGGTAGTACGTTTTTTTGAAGAGTATAAATACTATTACTTAAAAGAAAATTTTCGCAAAATCGATATCATTAAAAATCAGATTACTAAATATTATAATAAGACTATTTAAAATAATTTTATATGTTACAAAATTTAAAAGACGTCACTCTCTTAAACAGTTTAAGAGAAATAGCCAAAAAGAAATCGACACAGGTGATCATTGCCGGAGAAAATTACATCCCGGTTACTGGTAAAGTGTTAGATGAAGAAGATATTTTAATGGGAGTCGATGCCGCTTTAGATGGTTGGTTGACTGCAGGTCGCTTTGCCAATAAATTCGAAGAAGATTTTGCAAAATATTTCGGTGCACATAGAGCTTTATTGGTAAACTCGGGTTCATCAGCCAATTTGGTGGCTTTTTACGCTTTGACTTCTCCAAAATTAGGAGAACGTGCCATCAAGCCAGGTGATGAAGTGATAACGGTAGCCGCTGGTTTCCCTACTACCATAAACCCAATCATTCAGTTTGGGGCAATTCCTGTTTTTATAGATATAGATATTGCTACGCACAATGTGAAAGCGGATATGCTGGAAGTAGCAGTAAGCCCAAAGACAAAAGCGATTATGATTGCCCATTCATTAGGGAATCCTTTCGATTTGGATGAAGTAATGCGTGTTGCTAAAAAATACAATCTATGGGTAATAGAGGATGATTGTGATTCTCTTGGAGCGACTTTCAAAGGACAAAAAACAGGAACTTTTGGAGATATTTCCACTTTCTCTTTTTATCCTGCACACCATATCACTATGGGAGAAGGAGGAGCGGTATTGATTAACAATCCAGTATTATCTAAGTTAGCCGAAAGTTTCCGTGATTGGGGAAGAGATTGTTATTGTGAACCAGGTAAAGACAATACTTGTGGGTGTCGTTTCGGGCAAGAGCTAGGAACTTTACCTTATGGTTATGACCATAAATATACCTATTCTCATATTGGATTTAATCTTAAAGTGACCGATATGCAAGCGGCATTTGGGGTATCGCAAATCAAAAAGATAGATGGGTTTGTGCAAAGACGTAAGGAAAATTATGCTGCTTTGTACGAACGTATGAAAGAATTCGAAGAGGTCTTTATCCTTCCAGAACCAACACCAAATTCCGATCCTTCTTGGTTTGGTTTCTTATTGACGCTTAGAGAAGGTGATGCGGCTGACCGTCACATGCTAGTACAACATCTTGAAGAGAAAAAAATTGGTACTCGCTTGTTGTTTGGAGGGAACTTATTGCGCCAACCGGCTTATGCTAATATAGAACACCGTGTCGTAGGCGATTTGACTAATACGGATACGATCATGAATCAATCGTTTTGGCTAGGGGTTTGGCCGGGTTTAAACGAAACACATTATGATTATATAGCTGATGTAATAAGGGAATATTTAAACTCTTAATGTGATAGATTTATTAAAAAGTATTTCTAGGAAAATAGGCTTGGATGGGGCTATTGCTTTTACAATTTTATCAAGGATGATTCAGGCTGGAGGAGGCGTGATTACACTTGTTTTTATAGCCAAATGTCTAACTAAAGTAGAACAAGGATATTATTATACTTTTGGAAGTATATTAGCCATCCAGATTTTCTTCGAACTTGGATTGTCAAATATAATTACCCAGTTCGTAGCCCATGAAAATTCTAATTTGATCTGGAAAGACAAAACTAGTTTTACAGGTTTAGCTGAATCATGTTCACGATTAGCTTCTTTATTAAGGTTTACCATAAAATGGTTTGGTGTGATTGCGATTTTGTTATTAAGTGGTTTGTTGTTAGCAGGCTATGTTTTTTTTGCCAAATTTGGTAGCGCTAATATAGGTGTAAATTGGCAAATCCCTTGGGTTATTTTATCTATTACAACTTCCTTATCGTTGATGATTTCACCAATACTAGCTTTTTTTGAAGGATTGGGACAAATAAAAGAAGTTGCGAAAATTAGAATGATACAACAAGTAGTTCAACTTTTATTAGTTTTGTTGTTTTTTTTGTTAGGGTATAAACTTTTTTCTACTCCGATAGCCGCTATCATAGCATTTTTTATAGTGCCAATATGGATTTTATTAGGTTCTAAAATAAGATTACTTAAGTTTATTTGGAACAAAGTTGGAGAATGGGAAGTCAATTATCGCTTAGAAATTTTTCCATTTCAATGGAAAATAGCATTGAGCTGGATTAGTGGTTATTTTATTTTTCAACTTTTTAACCCTGTGCTATTTGCTACAGAAGGTGCTATTGTTGCCGGACAAATGGGAATGACATTGACTGTTTTAAATGCTGTTTTTTCATTAGGGTTTAGTTGGATTTCTACAAAAGTGCCTATTTTTTCTGATTTAATTGCTAAAAAAGATTATAAACAATTGGATCATTTATTTAATAAAACACTTATCCAGTCAACATTACTAAACGTATTTATCTTAACAGTTTTTTTATTTTTTTTATTTTTTTTGAACCATTTAAATATAAAAATTGGAGATAAAAACTTTAGTGATCGCTTCCTGCCATTTTTACCTATGCTATTTATGATTGTTCCAATTATGCTTAATCACTTTGTAACTTCTTGGGCAACATATCTCCGTTGTCATAAAAAAGAACCTATGCTTTTGCAAAGTATAGTTATGGGTATATTTTGCTCCTTATCTACAATCGTTTTAGGGCGTTATTTCGGTGTTATAGGTATTACTTCAGGTTATATGCTGTTGACAATTTTAGCTTTTATCTGGTCTCGATATACATTTATAAATAAGAAAAAGGTTTGGCACAATGAATAAAAAATTACTTACAATTTGTATTCCTACATATAATAGAAGTGAATATGTTATTAATCAATTGTCTTTTGTGTTAAAAGAATTAAAATCAATTAATAATTTAATTGATGTTAAAGTTTCGGATAATTTTTCTGACATGAAACATAGAGAAAAACTTATTTATTTTCATAAGAATAATCCTCAATTTGAATTATTTTTAAATAAAAAAAATCTTGGGTTAATTGGTAATTTTTATAGTCTGTTGCAAAAGGTTAATTCCGAATATGTATGGTTTTTAGGGGATGATGATGTTTTAATTGATGGTGTATTAGATGTTGTAATAAAAAATATTAAATTAAAAAACGTTAATTATGTTTTTATGAACTATAAATCATTCTATGATAACATTTCTAACTCCTTTTCAACTATTAATTTGATGGGATTATCAGGTTTTGTTCAGAATAATAATACTTTTGCAGTAGATTTCTTTAATAAGAATAAAACATCATGTATGTTTATGTCAGCTGGAATATATAGAACTGAGTTGCTTAAACCCTTATTAAATATTAATAGAAAATCAAGGATTACTGATCCTTTATTGTTTTTTTTTTTATCATCAATTGATAATGTTTATATAGAAGATAAAGTATACGTATTAGATAAATTGTCGGATACAACTTGGAAAAAGGAATCTTTGTCTGTTTTTACATGGATGGTTCCGTATACAATTTTGGAATTACTAAAAATCTCAAACTATAAAAAATCAAATGTAATTTGTATGGTTAAAAATTACTATTTACATGAAAAAAATTATTTAATAATGATTTTCCGTTCACCATTTAAAATAAAAATAGAGATCATATCTATGATGGGAAAACATAATATTTTATTAATGCATAAATCTTTTTTATTTTTAGTTTCAGTTATTATTAATAAATTTTTAAAAATAAAATAATAAAAACTAATTTTTCATTCAATATGTATGTCATATAAATTTTTATTGTCATCACTTTTTTTCGGTTTTTTCTTAATGTCTTTTTTGATTGTTGTTTTGTTTTTTCCGAATTTACAGAATATGCGTTCAGGATTTCAGTTTACTGCTTTTGATTCTGTGATGTTTTATGATATAGCAAGTAAATTATCTATAAATGATTTGAATTCTGGATTTGATCTATTAGCCTATAAAGGGTACCCTATTTACTTGATAAGTTATGTTAAAGTCTTAAATTTTTTGAATATAGATGTGAATTATCAAATTTTACTTTGTAGTAATTTAATTATTGTTGCATTATTGGTTCTTTTATATTCTAAAATGTTGACATTAGATAAAAAACCATTAGCTTGTATTTTTATATTATTTGCTTTATTCGAGCCATCTTTTTTTGGGTTCGCACTTACTCTTGAAAGAGAATTATTTTTGACTTTCTTTTTAGGATTAATATGTTTTAGTTATTTAAAGTTAGAAGGTGTTTATAAGTATATATTTTTGCTTTTTTCCTTTTTTATGTTGTTCAACTTAAGAATTGAAATTTTATTTATTGTTTTTTTATCTGTATTTATTTTCAATGCTAGGAAAATCTTCATTAATCAAAGAACTATATTAAAAAAATATTCCTTACTTATATTTGGAATACTTTTTATTTCATTACTATTTTTTTATTTATATATTAATTATGGTACTCTCTACATAGACTTCATGGAATTACAACTCGATAATAGTTCTAAAGGAGGGATTGGAGGAAAGATTTTAGCAATGCCTCTTCCTGTCAGAATAATAGTGTATTCAATTTTATATTTTTTCCTTCCTTTTCCAACGTATACTATATTTATGCAAGAAATGATATTCCCGTATGAAATTTTTATTTCTATAGCGGGTGTTTCTTACTTGTTTTTATGGGGGTACATATTAAAAAATATAAAATATATTAAAGGGAATTCAATTTTAGTTTTTATAATTTGTATAGTCGGACATATTGTTTTAGGGGGAACTTTGTTTAATTATCGACATAGAATAGATTTAATCGCTCCATTATCTATCTTAGTATTACATATTATAAATTTTAAGATCGCAAATTTTGGTTTTACAGTTAGATTCATACTAAAAGAAACATTTAATTTACTGGGTCTAGCGTTAGTTTCAATAATTCTTTTAAATCTTATTTTATATATTATCATATAATCACCTTAATATGAATAATTCTGAGTTTACAATAATTTTTTTCTCACATCACGACTTTGAAAGTCATGAAATTACAGGTGGGACGCGACGACTATTAGAATTAATAGAAGGTTTTGTTAATGAGGGAATAAAAGTCGTTTTGTTTTCACCAAAATCTGACTTTATTTCTAAAAAGACAAATATTCAACATTTTGAGATAAAACAAATAAAAAAATCAATTTTACCTTTAGGACTAATCAATTTTATAATTAATTATAGATTTGTGACGGAAAGACTTAGGGGAATTAAGTATGATAGATCTGTAGGAATAGATGTGCCTTATGGAATTCAGATGAAATTTTATGGTTTTAAGAACATGTGTTTTATAGTTTGGCAGGATTTTATTAATTACAGAAATATCGCATTTGAGGATAATAATAAAAATAGATTAGTAAACTCTTTATTCATTAAATTTTACAGAATTTCCGAGTCTATTGTATTGAAATATGCAAAAAAAATTATTGTACAGTGCAATTACGATATTGATGTTTTAAAATTAAGACATCGAAATTTATCAGGTGATTTAGATGCTAAAACGGATATTATACCTAATAATATTAATCCTTCGTGGATAAAAGCCATTTCGGATTATGAAGATAGAAATAAGGATCGTGATGGTAAGTTTATTATTTCTTTTATTGGGAATATAAGTGATAGTCGAAAGGGATTATTTTTTTTATTAGAAGCTTTTACGAAAAGTACGATTTTAAAGGAAAAATGTATTCTAAGAATTATTGGTGGAGGAGATAAGTTGTTAATTTATGAGAAAGATTATAAAGAGCATTCAAATATAGAATTTTTAGGTTACCAAAATTTTCCGCTTCCTATGTTATGCAATTCTGACTTACTTGTGGTACCCTCTGTGGCAGATTCCTTTCCAAATACAATTTTAGAAGCTCTCTATTATGAAATTCCGGTTTTAGGTTCAAAGAAAGGTGGGATTCCAGAAGTTTTGTTATTTGAAGAATTGTTGTTTGAATTAAATGTAGATGATTTGAGAATTAAAATTGAAAAATTACTTAATAAAAGTAATTATGAAACTGTAAAACAAAAATGTAAAACTAGAAGAGAGGAATTAAGTTTTAATTGGGTTGAAAGTATGTTGGAAATAATAAAGAAAGATTAATATCATGAAAAGAGTTCTTTTTTATTCTTCTGTAAAAGATTATAAGTTATTTAAATTGACAGGGTTTTATGTAGAGGATGTAAAAGTTCTTGAAGAAGCTGGGTTTTCTGTAATATGTACTAATAGATATATTCCTTTTTTAAAATTTTGGAAATATGATGTTGCTTTTTTATATTTTTACAAGAAATCATTAATACCTGCTTTATTTGCTCGTTTGTTTTTTAAAAAGGTAATATATACAGGTGGTATAGATGAATTAAGTAAAAACATTGTTTTAAATAAAAAGCGACGTGCTGTTTTTCGATTTTTTTTTAAGATAAATTATTTGTTTTCAGATAGTTGTAATATTGTTTCAAAGGGGGACTTCATTAATGTAATTAAAGTATTGGAAAAGTTTCCAAAAATGTCTTCTTCGAAACTGTCGTATTCGCCACACTCTATTAATGTTGTAGATTATAATTTTGCAAATTCCTTTGAAAAAGAGAATATAATTACTACAATATGTTGGATGTCAACAATTTCAAATGTTAAAAGGAAAGGTGTTGATAAAACGATCCATCTATTTAAAAAAATTAAAGCCAATCATAAAGATTATAAGTTATACCTAATTGGTAGTTTTGGTGAAGGAAGTGACTATCTAAAAGGAATAATTAAAAAAGAAGGCTTAGAAGATTCTGTCATATTTACGGGTAATATTGATGAAAACTATAAAATAAATTTATTAAGTAGAAGTAAGTATTATATGCAATTATCTATATATGAGGGCTTTGGAATAGCGGTTATAGAAGCAATGATGTTGAATAATTTTGTTTTTCATACAGGTAATGGAGGCTTACAAGATACGATTGGTGATGGTGGATACCTAATAAAGGATTTTAATGAATATTATGATGCAGTTATGTTTTTTGATGAGTTGGAAAATGAACAATTTATTGATGCAAAGCAATTAGAAAAGAACAAACAATTTGTAATAGATAATTTTTCTAGAAGTTCTAGGGCAAAATATTTTAAAAATATAATTTTAGATTAATATGTTGAAAAATAAAACCTTATTAATTACTGGTGGCACAGGCTCTTTTGGTAATGCGGTTTTAAACCGTTTCCTTCACACAGATCATTTTAAAGAAATTCGTATTTTTTCTCGTGATGAGAAGAAACAAGACGATATGCGTAATCAGTTGAAGAATGACAAGCTTAAGTTTTACATCGGAGATGTTCGTGATTATAATAGTGTAGAGCGTGCGATGCGAGGGGTAGATTATGTTTTTCATGCTGCCGCTTTAAAACAAGTACCTTCCTGTGAGTTTTTTCCTTTGGAAGCGACTAAAACAAATGTTTTTGGGACTCAAAATGTAATTGATGCTGCAGGTGCCAATAAAGTTAAAAAAGTAATTTGTTTAAGTACAGATAAAGCAGCTTATCCTATTAATGCGATGGGAATATCTAAAGCATTAATGGAAAAAGTGGCTGTGGCAGCGTCCAGAAATTTATCTGAAACAACAGTTTGTTTAACTCGTTATGGGAATGTTATGGCTTCCAGAGGTTCCGTGATTCCGTTATTTTTAAAACAAATTCAGGAAGGCAAAATAATCACGATTACGGATCCGAATATGACTCGTTTTTTAATGTCATTGGATGAAGCTGTAGAATTAGTATTGTTCGCTTTCGAGCATGGTAATCCAGGCGATTTATTTGTGAACAAAGCCCCTGCGGGAACAATAGGTGATTTGGCACAAGCCCTGAAAGAACTTTGTAATGCTGATACTGAAATCAAGATTATAGGGACTCGTCATGGGGAAAAATTGTATGAAACCTTGTGTACGCGTGAAGAGATGGTTAAAGCTGAGGATATGGGGGATTTCTACCGAATTCCAGCCGATAACCGGGATTTGAATTATGCACAATATTTTTCGGAAGGAGAACAAGACGTTTCTATAATAGAAGATTATCATTCTCATAATACCGAACAACAAGGCGTAGAGGGAATGAAAAAATTACTGGCAACATTACCGTTAATCAGAAAAGAAATTTTTGGAGAAGATGTAGCTCAAATGCCCGAGTAAAATTAGTGTTCAGTAGTCAGTTTTTAGTGTTCAGTAATCTGACAACAAATTCCAGACAGCAGATATTGACATTAATAATTATCAATCGAAAAACAATATGGTTCCGAAAATAATAAATGGAGGAAATCATTCTGATACTAGAGGTACAGTTCGATTTAACAATTCTTTTGATGCTACGGCTATAAAAAAGATTTATCTTATAGAAAATAAGGAGACCACATTTGTTCGTGGGTGGCAAGGACACCGCACAGAGCAACGGTGGTTTTCTGTTTTACAAGGTAGTTTTAAAATTGAATTGATTGCCATTGATAATTGGGAAAATCCTTCCAAAGGGTTAAAATCACTCTCTTTTATTGTAAATGCTGAAACACTTGATGTTCTCCATGTTCCTCAAGGATACGTAAGTAGTATTCAAGCACTCAAGGAAGGAGCTAAATTGTTGGTCATGGCAGATTATATGTTAGGAGAAATCCAAGATGAATATCGATTTGATATTGATTATTTTAAATAGAAAAGTTTTACACAGATTTTTTTAATTTTTTGAAATTAGTAAGAATCTGTATGTAGCTAGATCAGCTATTATCAGTGTGAAATCAATTAGAAAATATAATTATGATTAAAATAGGAATAACAGGACAGGCAGGTTTTGTCGGGACGCATTTATACAATACTTTAGGGTTATTCCCAGTAGAATTCCAGCGAATTGATTTTCAAAAAGAGTATTTTGCTGATGAAAATAAGCTAAATGAATTTGTTGCTCAATGTGATGTTATTGTCCATTTAGCTGCAATGAACCGCCATAATGACCCTCAAGTTATTTATGATACGAATATTGGTTTAGTTCAGAAATTAATAAAGGCTCTTGAAGTTACAAGTTCTAAAGCACATGTTTTATTTTCCTCTTCTACCCAAGAAGAAAGAGATAACCTGTATGGAAAATCTAAAAAAGAAGGACGGGAGTTAATGATGTATTGGGCTGAAAAGGCAGGAGGAAAATTCACTGGAATGATTATTCCTAATGTTTTTGGACCTTTTGGTCATCCCAATTACAATTCGGTGGTAGCTACATTTTGCCATAAATTATCCCATAATGATACTCCTACTATTGAAGTGGATGGGGATATGAAGTTAATTTATGTGGGAGAATTGGTTGATGCGATTCTTTCAGAAATTAAGAGAGGAGAAAGTAAATCAGAAATTGTTATTCCTCATACTTCGGAATCTAAAGTTTCTCAACTGTTATCGTTGCTGGAAACCTATAAAGAGCAATACCAAGACAACGGGGTAATTCCTACTATCAATACTGCATTTGAACTGAATTTGTTCAATACATTTCGTTGTTATATGGATATTGCAACTCATTTTCCAGTAAAATTTGTCGAGCATACAGATCCTAGAGGATCTTTTGTAGAAATCATTCGATTAGGAGTTGGTGGGCAGGTATCATTTTCTACTACCGTTCCCGGAATTACGAGAGGAAATCATTATCATACCCGCAAAATCGAACGTTTTGCAGTAATTAAAGGGAGAGCCTTAATTCAATTGCGTCGTATAGGTACTGATGAAGTATTGGATTTCTATTTAGATGGAGATGAACCTGCGTATGTAGACATGCCTATTTGGTACGCTCATAATATAAAAAATATTGGGGAAGAGATTCTTTATACCAATTTTTGGATTAATGAATTTTATGACCCGAATGATCCAGATACGTATTTTGAGAATGTGTAATTTGTTTGTACGCTGATTCCGCAGATCTTCGCAGAATATTAAATTTTAGTTTTATAGAAGAAAATGATATTACCTATAAAATTAGAGGATGTATATTTTTAGTATACAAAAATCTAGGTCCAGGATTGTTAGAGTCTGTTTACGAAGCTGCTTTGCTTTATGAACTTAAAAAGCATAACCTTGAAGTTAAAAGTCAAGTTGTACTTCCAGTATTGTATGACGGTATCAATTTAGAAATTGGATTTAGACTAGATATATTGGTGGAGGAAAAAGTTATTATTGAAATCAAATCTGTGAAAGATTTATGTAAATTACATTTTAAGCAACTCTTAACTTATCTAAAATTGTCACGAAAGAAAGTCGGTATATTAGTTAATTTTAATTGTGAAAATATAACAGAAAATATAAAAAGAATAGTAAATGATTTTTAATTAAATCAAAGTAAACATCGGCGGAAATCTATGAGATCTGCGAGAACTAATAAGAAATGAAAGAACAATTAAAAGTAATGACGGTAGTAGGAACCCGTCCTGAGATTATACGATTATCCAGAGTAATGGCAGCCTTAGACGCTTCGGAGGCTATTGAGCATATTATAGTTCACACCGGACAAAATTATGATTATGAACTCAACCAAATTTTCTTTGATGATTTAGGTATACGTAAGCCCGATTTTTTTCTGAACGCAGCGGGGGCAACCGCAACTGAAACCATCGGACAGATTTTAATAAAAATTGATCCATTATTAGAGACTGAAAAACCGGATGCTTTTTTAGTTTTAGGAGATACAAATAGTTGTTTATGTGCTATTCCTGCAAAGAAACGTCATATTCCTATATTCCACATGGAGGCTGGTAACCGTTGTTTTGACCAAAGAGTACCGGAGGAAACGAACCGTAAAATTGTAGATCATGTGTCTGATATAAATTTGACATACAGTGATATTGCACGAGAGTATTTATTGAGAGAAGGATTACCTGCGGATAGAATCATCAAAACCGGTTCTCCGATGTATGAGGTTTTGAATCATTATTTGTCGGATATTAATGCTTCGGGGATTTTAAATACGTTGCATTTAGAAGAAAACAAATATTTTGTGGTTTCGGCTCATAGAGAAGAAAACATCAATAACGAAAAAAATTTCAAGGGATTAATGGATAGTTTAAATCTGATTGCTGAAAAATATGGCTATCCAATTATTGTGAGTACCCATCCGAGGACTCAAAAGATGATTGATTCCAAACAAATTGTCATGCGTCCGGAAGTCCAATTCCTGAAACCAATGGGCTTTAATGATTACAATGCATTGCAAATGAAGTCGTATGCCGTTTTATCAGATAGCGGAACCATATCAGAAGAGTCTTCTACATTAAATTTTCCAGCCTTGAATATCCGCGATGCCCACGAACGTCCTGAAGCCATGGAAGAAGCTTCTGTAATGATGGTGGGGTTGAACCCGGAAAGAATCATGCAGGGATTAACGCAATTACAAACCCAAAAAAGAGGTGCTGAACGTAATTTTAGACCTGTATCTGATTATTCAATGCCCAATGTTTCGGAAAAAATGGTACGGATTATTTTGAGTTATACGGATTATGTGAAGAGAGTAGTTTGGAGTGAATCCATTTAAGACAGTAATATGAATATCCTTTTTTTGACATTAGTTAAAATTAAATCCTTGGAGGAGCGAGGGATTTACACGGACTTGCTTCGTAAATTCAAAGAAGAAGGACATAATGTTTTTGTCGTGAGCCCTTCCGAACGCAGAGATAAAAAAAAGACTCACCTTTCAACCAAGGATGGAGTGAGTATCTTGAATGTCCGTACTTTTAATCTTCAAAAAACGAATATTGTAGAAAAAGGGATTGGTACATTAGCGATTGAATATCAGTATTTAAATGCTATTAAAAAATATTTTTCGACCATAAAATTTGATTTGATTTTGTATTCCACACCACCGATTACTTTTTCGAAAGTAATTGATTTTGTTAAAAAAAGAGATAATGCTTACTCCTATTTGTTATTAAAAGATATCTTTCCTCAGAATGCGGTGGATATGAAAATGTTAAAAGAAGGAGGTGCGTTACACAAGTTTTTTCTAAAAAAAGAACGCAGACTATATGAACTTTCAGATACAATAGGCTGTATGTCCGAGGCGAACAAGAAGTATATAATAGACCATAATCCAACAATAATTCAGGAAAAAGTGGAGGTTAATCCTAATTCGATAGCTCCAATAGAGACGGTACAAACAGCAGAAGAGAAGCGAAAAATCAGGAAGAAATATGGCTTGCCTTTTTCTCGAAAAATAATAGTGTATGGCGGAAATCTAGGAAAACCCCAAGGGCTCGATTTTTTGTTAGAAACAATAATTTCAACGATTAATCCAAACGTATTTTTTTTAATAGTAGGATCTGGTACCGAGTTTAACCGAATTTATAAATGGTTTCAAAATAAGCGACCTAAAAATGCAATGTTAGTATCAGGATTACCAAAGCAAGATTATGACAAGCTTTTAAAGGTTTGTGATGTTGGAATGATTTTTTTGCATCAAGACTTTAAAATCCCTAATTTTCCTTCTCGATTGTTGTCGTATTTAGAAATGAAAATGCCTGTAATTACTGCTACTGATTCTAATACAGATATTGGGAGTATTATTAAAAAAAATAATTGTGGGTATTCAGTTTTATCTGGAGATAGTGAGAGCATGCAAAGCGCAATAAATAAAATAGTCTCCAATGATGAAGCCTTTTATAAAATGCAGGAAAATGCATGGAATTTATTACAACGAGAATACACTGTTACTCATTCGTATCAGCTGATTAAAAACAAAATAGAAAATGTATAAATTCTTTTTTAAAAGAATCATTGACTTCATTGGAGCGTTAACTGGACTGCTTTTTTTAAGTCCGTTGTTCCTTTTGGTCACAGTAGGGTTATATTTCGCCAATGAGGGGAAACCCTTTTTTTTTCAAATGCGTCCCGGAAAAGACAGGGTGATTTTTAAAATCATCAAATTCAAAACCATGAATGATAAAAAAGATAGTGAAGGGAATTTATTATCTGATGAACATCGTTTAACAAAAATTGGTAAATTTGTCCGAAAAACTTCCTTGGATGAAATCCCACAATTGCTTAATGTAATTAAAGGAGAAATGAGCCTTGTAGGACCACGTCCTTTACTTCCTGAATATTTATCTTTGTACAATGAAGTACAAAAAAGACGTCACGATGTAAAACCTGGAATTACGGGTTGGGCTCAGGTCAATGGACGAAACTCCATATCATGGGATGAAAAATTTGAGCATGATGTATGGTATGTGGATCATTTGTTTTTCATGTTGGATTTAAAAATATTTTTTTTAACCTTAAAAAAAGTTTTTAAGTCTGATGGGATTAGTCAAGTAGGTCAAGCAACAATGGAAAATTTTAAAGGAAATTAAGGATATGAATATTTTATTAACTTCAGCAGGACAACGTGTTTCGTTGGTTAGAGCGTTTCAAAAAGAAATAAAAAAAATAAGTGAGACTGCAAAAGTTTACACTGTTGATTTAAATCCAATTTTAGCCCCGGCTTGTCACGTTTCTGACGGATATGATTCCATAACAAAGGTAACGGATGAGAATTATATACAGGATTTGTTGGAAATTTGTTTAAAGAGAAGGATTAAGTTGATAATTCCTACTATTGATACAGAGTTGTTGATCTTATCTGAAAATAAGGATTTATTTATTCAGAATGGGATAATTCCAATAGTTTCGGACTTTAAATTTATTCAAAAATGTAGGGACAAACGAATTAGTAATGAGTTTTTTCTGGAAAACGGGATAGATATTCCAAAAGCTATTGATAAAAACAGACCGTCGTTTCCGTTGTTTATAAAGCCTTATGATGGGAGTTTAAGCAGGGATATCTTTGTGGTAAAAAATGATTCTGAGTTAACAGAATATCATTTGTCTAATAGTAAATTGATGTTTATGGAGTATATCGATAATTTGGAGAATGACGAATACACAGTAGATGCTTATTATGATAAAAATAATGAATTGAAATGTGTTGTTCCACGTAAGCGCATTTTTGTGAGAAGTGGTGAGATAAACAAAGGGGTTACCCAGAAAAATGAAATAAAAACGTTTGTAAAATCTAAACTTTCTAAAATTGAAGGAGCAATAGGATGTTTGACTATGCAGTTTTTCTTTAATCCAATAACCAAAAGAATCATCGGGATTGAAATTAACCCACGTTTCGGAGGAGGATATCCATTAAGCTATTTAGCTGGGGCTAACTTTCCGCAATGGTTAATAAAAGAATATTTATTGCACGAAGACATACCTTACTTCAAAGGATGGGAGAATAATTTGTTAATGCTTCGTTACGATGATGAGATTTTAGTCCATAATTATGAAGTATAAAAAAGCTATTGTTTTTGATTTGGATGATACTCTTATATATGAAATCAATTTCTTAAATTCTGCATTTAGAGAAATTTCGAAATTTATTGACCCGGATAATGCTACTTCTATTTATAATTATATGGTTCTTTGTTATAAAGAAGGTAAAAATGTTTTTGAAGAATTACTACTTATATATCCCTTAATACTTAAAGATGAATTGTTAACTATTTATCGAAATCATTTTCCGTCAATAGAACTAAATGAGGGTGTAATTGAAGTTTTAAATTATTGTAAAGAAAAAAGCTTTTTTTTAGGTTTAATATCTGATGGAAGATCTATTACTCAAAGGAATAAACTCGCAGCAATTGGTATAATAAGTTTTTTTGATAAAATTATTATTTCGGAAGAGTTTGGAAGTGAAAAACCCACTTTAGAAAATTATAAAAATTTTTTTGAAATTGAGGCAGAAGAATATTTTTATATAGCTGATAATCCAAAAAAAGATTTTATTTCTCCTAATAGATTAGGATGGAGTACTGTGTGTTTAAAGGATAAAGGATTAAATATTCATCAACAAAATTTTGATTTGCCACCTGAGTATTTGCCAATAAAAATAATAAATAGTTTAAAAGAATTAATCGGAATAATAGAATGAATATGTATACCACTAATATTTATATGGGCTAGGGTAAAAACAATAAAATATGAATAATCCAAAAATATGGCTTTCGTCCCCACACATGGGAGGTAACGAACAAAAATTTGTAAATGAGGCTTTTGATACCAACTGGGTTGCGCCACTAGGGCCTAATGTAAACGGTTTGGAACACGATTTAGAATCCTGTCTAGGGAATCAATCTCAAGTCGGAGCTTTAAGTTCGGGTACGGCAGCGATACATTTAGGTCTGATTTTATTAGGAGTTCAAGCAGGTGATGAAGTGCTTTGTCAGAGTATGACTTTTTCGGCTTCGGCTAATCCTATATTGTATCAAGGAGCAATTCCTGTTTTTATTGACAGTGAAACGGACACCTGGAATCTATGCCCGATTGCCTTAGAAGAAGCTATTGTAGACCGAATTGCTACAGGAAAAACGCCTAAAGCGATTATTGCAGTGCATTTGTATGGCGTGCCGTATCAAATTGATGAAATTAGAACAATAGCGGATAAATATGGTATTCCAATTCTGGAAGACAGTGCGGAAGCATTAGGGAGCAGTTATAAGGGACAAAAATGCGGTACTTTCGGAGATATTGGAGTTCTATCTTTTAATGGAAATAAAATCATTACCACTTCCGGAGGTGGTGCTATTGTTACTCGAACAAAGGAGTTGAAAGACAGAGCTGTGTTTTTTGCGACCCAGTCGCGAGATGATGCGCCGCATTACCAGCACAGTGAAATAGGGTATAATTATAGAATGAGTAATATTTGTGCTGGTATCGGCCGCGGTCAAATGGAAGTTTTAGACGATCATGTGGCTTTGAGAAGAAAAATGCATGCTTTTTATGTTGATTTATTCAAGGATATTGCAACAGTAACCGTTTTTGAAGCTCCAAATGATGATTATTTTGCTAATTACTGGCTGAGTTCCATTGTGGTGGAACCTGATGCAGTGAAAGGAATTAATAGAGAAGCTTTGCGTTTGGCTTTCGAGCAAGCCAATATTGAATGTCGTCCTTTGTGGAAACCAATGCATTTACAGCCTATTTTTGAGAAGTACCCATACTATGGAAGTACAGTTGCTGAAACTTTATTTGAAAACGGATTGTGTTTGCCTTCCGGTTCTAATTTGACGAATGAGGAGAGGGAGCGGATTGCCGGGGTAGTGAGAAGGGTTTTCGGTTTGTAGTTATCTGTTAGCTATTGTCAGTTCGAAACTGAAAGTTGATAAGTATGCAAATAACGGATATACGATCTTTGTAAAAGTAAACTTTTAAAAATATAGAGTATGACACAACGCCAAGCTTTACAGTTATTTGAAGAAAAAAAAGTGCGCACCCTTTGGGATTCTGAACAAGAGAAATGGTATTTTTCTATAGTGGATGTTATTCTTGTACTAACCGATAGTACAATCCCTAGAAGGTATTGGACGGATTTAAAAAAGAAGTTGTCCAAGGAAGGGAGCCAGTTGTACGAGGATATCGTACAACTGAAAATGCAATCTGCCGATGGAAAGTTTTATAAAACTGATGTGGCAGATACCGAGCAGCTTTTCAGACTGATACAATCGATACCTTCACCAACAGCGGAACCTTTTAAACTTTGGTTGGCACAAATAGCATCAGAACGTTTGGATGAGATGCAAGATCCTGAACTGACGATCGATCGCGCCTTAGAACAGTATTTGCAATTGGGTTATTCGGAAAGTTGGATCAATCAACGACTGAAAAGTATTGAAATCCGAAAAGAACTGACCGATTCACCCTGTTGGATGTTTACTATCCCACAGGGTAAATGGAAAAACAAAGGGCTGAAAGAAGGAATTCAGTTTGCAACATTAACCGATATTATTACCAAAGCTTGGTCGGATAAAACTACTAAAGAGTATAAAATTTTGAAGGGATTGAAAAAGGAAAATCTGCGGGACAATATGACTAATACAGAATTGATTTTGAATATGCTAGCGGAGGCTTCTACCAAAGATATTTCGCAAGCCGTAAATCCTAAAAGTTTTGAAGAGAGTCAAAAAGTGGCTCAACAGGGGGGAAACGTTGCTAAAGTAGCTCTTCAAGAATTGGAAGCTAGAACAGGTAAAAAAGTTGTAACAGGATTGAATGCAAAACAGGTTTTGCAAGAGAAAAATAAAAAACAGTAATCGATTTGCAAAAAAGAACGATTGAAGGATGATCCACCACATTACCAACACAGTGAAATAGGGTATAATTATAGAATGAGTACTATTTGTGCTGGTATCGGCCGCGGTCAAATGGAAGTTTTAGACGACCATGTGGCTTTGAGAAGAAAAATGCATGCTTTTTATGTTGATTTATTCAAGGATATTGCAACAGTAACCGTTTTTGAACCTCCAAAAGATGATTGTTTTGCTAATTACTGGCTGAGTTCCATTGTGGTGGAACCTAATGCAGCGAAAGGAATTAATAGAGAAGCTTTACGGTTGGCTTTCGAGCAAGCTAATATTGAATGTCGTCCTCTGTGGAAACCAATGCATTTACAGCCTATTTTTGAGAAGTACCCATACTATGGAAGTACAGTTGCTGAAACTTTATTTGAAAAGGGGTTGTGTCTGCCTTCCGGTTCTAATTTGACGAATGTAGACAGGGAGCGGATTTCGGCAGTTGTCCATGCTTTTTTTAAACAACGTAACTAATTTCTAAATAAAAATTTCACGCAGATTGGCGCAGATTAAAAAAGTGCAGATTAGCGCCTATTTTTTAAAGATTTTAAAGAATCTGCGAAAATCGGCGTGTAAAAATATCCAGATATCCCCGTAAATAAAACATTGTTAAGTGGTACAATATTAAGTACATTTTTTTGTACATTTGTAAAAAATAAATAAATTATGAAAGCGATAACAATTTCAGCATTAAGAAAAGGGATGAAAGAATACTTTGATTATGTTTCTCAATCGATGGAAGTAATTGTAGTTCCTAGAAATAAAGAGAATGAAGCGGTTGTCATTATGTCAATTCAAGAATATAATTCACTTTTGGAAACAGAGCATCTGTTATCCACCAAGAGTAATAGGAATAGACTTCAAGAATCTATTGGTCAACTAAAGGAAGGAGAAACAATTCCCTATTCATTAGATTAATAGAATTTACAAAATCATAAAATCGCAATGATTCTAAATCACAAACTGGAATGAAGAATGGCGATTCCTCCCGACAGCTATCGAGAACGACAAAAACAAATATTATCTTCATATGAATATCGAATTTACAAGTCATGGTTGGGAAGATTTTACTTACTGGATAGAAAATGATGCTGATGTACTTGATAAAATTAAAGGGTTAATAAAATCAATTAAGCAAAATTGTTTTAAAGGGATTGGAAAACCAGAACCTTTAAAGTTTGGGTTAAAAGGATTTTGGTCAAGAAGAATTACGGGTGAACATAGATTAGTTTATTCCATAAAAGGAACAAAAGGGATTGATCAAAAATGTATTATTATTCAATGTAGATTTCATTATGATGACAAATAATACGTTCTATTTGCAACTGCCAATAAAATAATTTCAAAAATAATTATAGGAGGAAATCATTCTGATACTAGAGGTACCCTTCGATTTAATAATTCTTTTGATGCAACGGCTATAAAAAGAATTTATCTCATAGAAAATAGCAAAACCACATTTGTTCGTGGGTGGTAAGGACACCGCACAGAGCAACGGTGGTTTTCTGTTGTACAAGGTAGTTTTAAAATTGAATTGATTGCCATTGATAATTGGGAGAATCCTTCCAAAAAGTTAAAATCACTCTCTTTTATTATAAATAAATGCTGAAACACTTGATATTCTCCATATTCCTCAAGGGTACGTAAGTAGTATTCAAGCACTCAAGGAAGGAGCAAAATTATTGGTCATGGGAGATTATTTGTTAGGAGAAATTCAAGATGAATATCGATTTGATATTGATTGTTTTAAATAGAAAAGTTTCACGCCGATGCGTTAAAAAAATTTCACGCAGATTGGCGCAGATTAAAAAAATCTATACAATTATGGAATTTGATTCCGTAATTGTATAGATTTGTAGAATGATACGTAGAGAAGCAGAAAAAGAAATTATAGCTTTGGCAAAGCAGTTTAAAGCAGTTGCCGTGGTTGGACCGAGACAGTCTGGTAAGACTACCTTGGTACGGTGGATTTTTAAAGACAAGGAGTATGTGAGTTTTGAAAATCCCGACATTCGTTTGTTTGCTATTGAAGACCCAAGAGGCTTTTTGTCAAACTATCCCAATGGAGCAATATTTGATGAGGCGCAAAGAGTTCCAGATATTTTTTCCTATTTGCAACAAATCCTTGATGAATCAGTTGTAAAAGGTTTATTTATTATAACGGGTTCAAATAATTTTTTGTTGCAGGAAAGCATATCTCAGAGCTTAGCAGGAAGAGTGGGTTATCTTAATCTGTTACCACTGACTTTGCACGAAATAGGTGATAAGGAGCGTACTATTAGCCAGACTATTTTTAAAGGTTGCTATCCTTCGTTATATAATGACACTGTTGATACTACGCAGTGGTATTCAAATTATATTAGAACATATATTGAGCGAGACGTTAGGCTGATTAAGAATATAACCAATTTGGTGGTTTTTGAAAAATTCTTGCGATTATGTGCTGGTAGAATTGGTCAGTTGTTGAATATGAATAGTTTGGCGGTAGAAATAGGTGTTGATACAAAGACGATTAGTTCTTGGATTAGTGTTTTGGAAGCTAGTTTTGTAGTGTTCCGTTTACAACCGTATCACTCTAATTTTAACAAAAGAGTTGTAAAAATGCCTAAATTATATTTCTATGATACGGGATTAGCGTCTGCCTTATTGGGAATTCAAAATAGTGAGCAAATTGACGTTCATCCATTTAGAGGTGCGCTTTTTGAAAATTTGATTATTGTTGATTTTCTTAAAAGTAGATTTAATAAAGCCAAGACCAATAACCTTTATTTTTGGAGAGATAATTTAGGGAAAGAAATAGACTTGATTATTGATAATGGGATGGATATAATTCCTATTGAGATAAAATCAGGGCAAACAATAACCATTGATTATTTTAAAGGAGTTGTTTATTGGAATAAACTAGCTCAGAAAGAAGGGGGATATGTGATTTATGGGGGTGACTTGGTTCAAAAAAGGAGCAATTCTATTACGGCAATTCCATTTAGTGCAATAAATTCGATTGAAAATAAACTACTGTAATCTTTTATTGGTTTTAGTAGGATTCGTAATGATATAAAAGAATATCCCACAATGAAAATTGAGTTACCTTTATTGCGAGGTGTTGATTTGGGCTTTGTTCCAAAAATCAAACAATTGTTGGCTATAATCTCTGAATCGGTTCCTTTTATACCTAATGTGAGTAATTTAAGTGATAAAATTGGTATAAATAGAACTACTTTAATGACTTATCTACATTATTTGGAAGAAGTAGGTTTGACCATTAACTTGCAAAAAGAAGCTAAAGGAAGTGTGAAATTGCAAAAACCAGCTAAGATTTATTTAGAAAACACAAATTTAATGTTTACACTTTCTCCTTCAAAAGCTACTATTGGTAAGGCTAGAGAGACCTTTTTTGCAAATCAATTGGGGTATAAAAATAAGTTGAGCCATCACGAAAAAACTGATTTTTTTGTAAATGATTTATATTCTTTTGAAATTGGAGGAAAGGATAAGTCGATGAAACAAATTGAAGGTATCGAAAATTCCTATATCGCCGCAGACGATATTGAGTATGGTTTTCAGAACAAAATACCCTTATGGTTGTTTGGTTTTCTGTATTAAGTAATAACCCTGGTATAATGTTGTATTTTAAAATCAGGATAAAATCATGTAAAAATCTGATTTAAAGCTGTTTTACTTAAAGTTAATTCTTTTGACTTTACGACTTTTAAACTTTCGACTTACTTACAATTAAATGATAGAATAAATAAAATTACAATTACAATATGACCATTGAAAAAACAAATATAAAAGATTTAGTACTTATTACCCCAACAGTTTTTGAAGACTCGAGGGGTTATTTTTTTGAGGCCTACAATCAGGCTCAATTTCATGAACATGGGATGTCCTATCAATTTATACAAGACAATCAGTCTTTCTCCAAACGCGGGGTGATTCGGGGATTGCATTTGCAGATTAATCCTTTTGCACAAGCTAAATTGGTGCGGGTGCTTGAAGGAGAAATCCTTGATGTGGCGGTCGATTTACGCAAAAACTCATCTACTTATGGACAGCATTTTAGTGTGATTTTAAGTGCAGCCAATAAAAAACAATTGATGGTTCCCCACGGTTTTGCCCATGGTTTTTCGGTTTTGAGTGAAACTGCTTCGGTGCTATACAAAGTAGATCAATTGTATCATAAGGAGAGCGAAAGGGGGATTCGGTATGATGATCCTACTTTGGCCATTGATTGGCAAGTGAGTCCTGATGAAGTTATTGTTTCTCAAAAGGATTTGGTTTTGCCGAGTTTTGAGGATATTGATTGGGAGTTTTGAAATTGGTGTTAGGTTTTGGGCGCTAGGTTTTAGGTTTAAAGTTGTGGTTATATCAAAATTTGGTTTTACATGTAAAGTTTGCAAAGGAGACGTTAAGGGCATTACGATTGTTGGTTTAACCAGTGGCAGTGCTCCGGAAAAGTTTTTGTTACAGAGTTAAAATATTTTTGGCGATTAAAGTAAAAAAAATTTAAATGGAACTAAAATATGGAAGAAGATATTCGATGTAAACAACGTTTTGGAAATTATCTGAAAGCACTGGGACAGTTGCAGAAATTCATAGCGAAAGGTAATTTGAATGAATTGGAAGAACTAGGGCTTATTCAAGCTTTTGAATTTACACATGAGTTGGCTTGGAATGTAATGAAAGATTATTTTGAATACCAGGGAAATACGACTATCACGGGGTCTAGAGATGCTACAAGAGAAGCCTTTCAAAAAGGATTGATTCAGGATGGGGCACAATGGATGGAAATGATAAAAAGTAGAAACCAATCTACGCTTACTTATAACGTAAGTACAGCAAACGATATTAGAGACAGAATATTAAATCAGTATTACGATTTGTTTGTCTCTTTTAAAGAAAAAATGAAAGAATTTTAGAATGATACAATTTGGCTTAAAACAGAAAGATATAGACAAAATAAATCAGGTTTTTGCAAGCTATGAAGGAATTGATAGCGTTGTTATTTATGGTTCTAGAGCTAAAGGGAATTTTAAAGTAGGTTCTGATATTGATTTGACGATCATCGAGAATTCATTAACTTTTCCAGAGTTTTTAGAAATAGAGAATGCATTAGATGATTTATTACTCCCTTATAAAATAGATTTGTCTCTAAAACGAAAAATATCAAATGTTGATTTGCTTTCGCATATTAACAAAATTGGGAAATTGTTTTACAAAAGAGGAAATAGCCCAGAGTGACGATCGATTCCATTTAAGACTGCCTAAAGTCTTAAAAAATGTTTCATTGTTTAAAAATTTACCGTTAAAAGTTGTCAATTAGATTAGGAGTTAATTTTAATCATTACGTTTGAAAGCCAGATTAGCAAGGTAAATTTCTGATGCTTTAGCTAAAAAATAAAGTTAGTTTGTAGATCAGTCGGTTTATTAAATATAAAAGGGTAACCGGAATCTTTTATGCCAAATGTTTTTGGCGTTGAAAAAATAAAAATGAAAAAAATACTAGTTACTGGTGCCAAAGGGCAATTGGGTTCGGAATTAAAGGTATTGTCTAATAATTACTCCCAATTCGAATGGATTTTTGCAGACAGAACGCAAGTTTCCTTGGATAATTTGTCGATTTTACAAAATCAATTAGAAGAAATTACTCCAGATTTTATATTAAATTGTGGTGCCTATACAGCCGTTGATAAAGCGGAAACAGAACACGAATTAGCGGATATTGTTAATCATTTAGCGGTCGCCATTATTGCTCAATATACGAAAGATCATTCTGTAAAACTAATTCATATTTCTACTGATTATGTTTTTGATGGGACATCAGCTGTCGCATTGAGCGAGGAGGCCCTAACGCAACCTGTTAATGTGTATGGAGCGA
This sequence comes from Flavobacterium sp. LB2P53, assembly GCF_003970305.1. Taxonomy (NCBI): domain Bacteria; kingdom Pseudomonadati; phylum Bacteroidota; class Flavobacteriia; order Flavobacteriales; family Flavobacteriaceae; genus Flavobacterium; species Flavobacterium sp. LB2P53. Next base: position 80,196 of record NZ_RYDG01000009.1, on the reverse strand, counting down.
CCAAAAGAGCGGGAGAGTTAGCTTGTTTGAAAGCAAATCCCGATGCAATTATCATTAGAACTTCATGGGTGTATAGCAGATTTGGGAACAATTTTGTAAAAACCATGCAACGATTATTACAAGAACGAGATACGATCAGTGTGGTTAACGATCAGATTGGTTCGCCTACTTATGCTGCCGATTTAGCTCAGGCTATGATGACTATTGTAACAGCACCAGACTGGATTGCCGGAATCTATAATTATTCGAATGAAGGAGAAATCAGCTGGTATGACTTTGTCCTGGCAATCCAGGAAATTGGTGGGTATACTTGTGAAGTGAAAGGAATTCCCTCAGCGGCTTATCCTACACCTGCCAAACGTCCAGCTTTTTCTTTATTGGATAAAAGCAAGATTAAACGAGTTTATGGTATTGTTGTTCCGGATTACAAAGAGAGTTTAGCTGTTTGTATGAAAGGTGGGTTATGAGTTAGGGGTTGTGTAAAATTTCCGTTTTGTCCCACCCTTAAAGGAAGCCGAAAATCCAAAACGTAATTTAAATAAAGCCTGTTAATTTTAAATCGGATTTTGTGTTTCTTTTTTGCTCCCTTTAGGGACAGGGGGAAACAAAAAAGAAACTAACTAAATTTTATTTTTCGCACGCTCTAGGCCAGGGGAAACAAAAAAGAAACTGACTAAATTTTATTTTTCGCACGCTCTGGGCCAGGGGGAAACAAAAAATAAATTTAGGGAAGTTTTGTTAAAACGAATTAAAAATAAAATCTAAAAATGAAAAAAATACTAATCACCGGTGGGGCCGGTTTTATTGGGTCCCATGTCGTACGGCTTTTTGTAAAGAAGTATCCGCAATATCAAATTGTTAATTTGGATGCACTCACGTATGCTGGGAATCTCGAAAATATTGTTGATATTGAAAAAGCGCCTAACTATACTTTTATAAAAGGAGATATCGTTGATGCGCCATTCATTGATCAATTGTTTGCGGAGCATCAATTTGATGGTGTTTTGCATTTAGCTGCCGAATCTCACGTGGATCGTTCTATAACCGATCCGTTGTCTTTTGTGAAAACAAATGTTATCGGAACGATGAATTTATTGAATGCGGCTAAGGCTACTTGGCAAGGCAATTACGAAGGAAAACGTTTTTACCACATCAGTACCGATGAGGTTTATGGCAGTTTAGGTGCCGAAGGATTGTTTACGGAGACTACTGCGTATGATCCTAATTCTCCGTACTCGGCTTCAAAAGCCAGTTCGGATCATTTTGTCAGAGCGTATGGAGAAACGTATGGCTTGCCTTATGTGTTGACCAATTGTTCCAATAATTACGGGCCGTTTCATTTTCCTGAAAAATTGATTCCATTATTCATCAATAATATCATTCAAAACAAACCCTTACCCGTTTATGGTGACGGGAAATATACCCGCGATTGGCTTTTTGTAGAAGATCATGCGGTAGCCATTGATTTGGTTTTTCATGAAGGAGTTAACCATGATACGTATAATATTGGTGGATTTAACGAATGGCAAAATATTGATTTGGTTAAATTGCTTTGCAAAATAATGGATGAGAAATTAGGAAGGGCGTCCGGAACTTCGGAACAATTAATTTCGTACGTAAAAGACCGTCCCGGACATGATTTGCGTTATGCTATTGATGCCAGTAAGATAAACAGAGAATTGGGATGGAAACCATCGGTTACTTTTGAACAAGGATTGGAAAGGACCGTAAATTGGTATTTGGAAAATCCAACCTGGCTGAATAATATTACTTCGGGGGAGTATGCAAATTATTACGAGAAGCAGTATAATTAGTGATCAGTTGTCCGTTTTTTTAACTGATGTAGATTTAACTATAGAAAAAACTTCCTTTGTAAGGTATTAGTTAAAAAAATAAATTATTTTAGATTAAAAATTATACCTGTGAAATTTAGTGCCTTTGTGGCAAAAAAATAAAAAATATATGAAAGGAATTATATTAGCCGGAGGTTCCGGGACCCGTTTACATCCGTTAACACTGGCCATGAGCAAACAAATGATGCCGGTTTATGACAAACCCATGATTTATTATCCATTGTCTACTTTGATGATGGCGGGAATCAATGAAATATTAATTATTTCAACTCCTCATGATTTGCCTAATTTCAAAAAATTATTAGGCGATGGGTCTTCAATTGGTTGTCAATTTAGTTATGCGGAGCAGGCCATTCCTAATGGATTAGCGCAAGCTTTTGTTATTGGAGAAGAATTTATAGGGAAAGACAGCGTAGCTTTGGTTTTAGGGGATAATATTTTCTTTGGATCCAATATGGATGAATTGTTGCAATCCAATACCAATCCTAAAGGTGGGGTCGTATTTGCGTATCATGTTTCAGACCCGGAACGATACGGTGTAGTCGAATTTGATGCTGATTTTAAAGCGCTTTCTATTGAAGAGAAACCGTTAGAACCCAAATCAAATTATGCGGTACCCGGTTTGTATTTTTATGATAATTCAGTAGTGGAAATTGCCAAGAATATTAAGCCAAGTGCTAGAGGGGAATATGAAATTACTGATGTAAATAAAGTGTACTTGGAAAAAGGGGCTTTGAAAGTAGGAATTTTAAGCAGAGGTACGGCCTGGCTAGATACCGGTACTTTTAATAGCTTAATGCAGGCGGGACAATTTGTTCAGGTTATTGAAGAGCGTCAAGGATTGAAAGTGGGCTGTATTGAAGAAATTGCGTGGAGACAGGGTTTCATTAGTGAGCAACAATTGAAAGATCTAGCCGAGCCTTTGAGAAAATCAGGTTACGGAGAATACCTTTTGGGATTGCTGAAGCATAAGTTGTAAGCATTTCGGACGCAGTATTTAGATAAATGATGCAGTACGGGTAGTTGTCCAAAAACAAAATTTCCGAATAATTTTGGCACAGCGAAAATAGATGAAATAAGGAAGTCGAAAGTTTTAAGGTCATAAAGTCAAAAGGAACATTATTGTAAAAAGTAATTTAATATCAATCTGTTGCGTCATTTTGTTTATTTTTAATACACGACAGTATATAATAGTTGTTACTGAGTTTCCTCTTCCCATTCAAAAAATAATCTGTGAAAATTGGTGTAATTTGTGTTAAAAAAGACTCGTTATTTGATTTGCTTCGTCTATTTGAACACAGCTCTTTGGTCTCCTTCCTCTAACATCTATTCAGACAAAACACCTCTATTTTTAATATACGACAGTATATAATAGTTGTTACTGAGTTTCCTCTTCCCATTCAAAAAATAATCTGTGGCAATCAGTGTAATCTGTGTTAAAAAAGATTTGTTATGTGATTTACTTAAGCCGTTTGAACACAGTTCTTTGGTCTCCTTCCTCTAACATTTATCCAGACAAAACACCTATATTTTTAATACACGACAGTATATAATAGTTGTTACTGAGTTTCCTCTTCCCATTCAAAAAATAATCTGTGGCAATCAGTGTAATCAGTGTTAAAAAAGATTTGTTATGTGATTTACTTAAGCCGTTTGAACACAGTTCTTTGGTCTCCTTCCTCTAACATCTATCCAGACAAAACACCTCTATTTTTATTGATGACACACAAGGAATAGTCTTTTTGTTCGGCTTAAAAAAAATAGTGCGTGTAAGAAAATGTTTTATTTCATATATTTGACGTGAATATCGTTTAAAGCGCATAACCTAAAACCAATCAATTTTGAACCCGGAAACCAACAGAAATGCAACCCGATTTAATTCTAAATTTTTTTCAAGAATAAACCGAAGGCTGAACATGCATAATTTAGGTTATTTGCCCCGATGGATCATCGTATTAATTGATCTTATGGTGCTTACCACCTCCTTTGTGTTTACTTTTCTGATCTTTAAAGGAACAGGAATGGATTATATTATTACCGACCACAGCACAATTTTAATTGCTGGTTTTTTTGCGACTAATTTGTTTTTCTTTTGGCTTTTCAGAACCTATTCCGGGATCATTAGGCACTCTTCTAATATTGATGCGGTCAAGTTGTTATTTTCACAAATGTCCGTACTGATTGTTTTTTTTATTTTTAATTTTCTTTTCCAAATTTTTTTTAAACAAAAAGCATTCTTAAATACAGCCCTTTTTATCAATATTGTACTTTCTTTTTGTGGCCTGTTTTTATACCGAGTGGTCGTGAAGCAAACGTTTGAGTTATATTTTTCAGAAAAGAACGACAGTAAATTGATACGAACCATAATTTATGGAACCGATGCCAATGCGATTTCGGTAGCGAATGCGCTGAAATTTGAAACACCATCCCGCTTTAAAATAGTCGGGTTTGTAGATAAGAACAATCAAAACGCATCTAAGCGCATGCTGGATTTGCCTATTTTAATCCAAAAGAAAAAGTTGCCTACACTAATGCGTTCTATAGGTGCCGAAAGTGTCATTATAGCGGATAAAAGTTTGTCTAAAGAAGAACAGATTGTGATCGTAGACCAGTGTCTGGAGTATAATTATAAGGTATTTACCGTTCCGCTGATCTCCGATTGGGAAAATCAAAAGGAAATTTCCCAAAAAGTAAAAACCATACAAATTGAAGATTTGTTGGAGCGAAAACCAATAGTGCTGGACAATAAAGCCATATCGAAACAATTAAAGGATAAGGTAGTTTTGATTACTGGTGCAGCAGGTTCTATAGGAAGCGAAATCGTCCGACAAATATTGGTGTTTAATCCTAAGAAAATTATTATTCTGGATCAGGCGGAGACCCCATTGCATCATTTAAAACTGGAAACCGAAAACATCAGTACCACAGTAAAAATATGCACGGTAATTGGAGATGTCAGAAACAGACAGGCTATGGATGAAATCTTTAAAGCCTACCGTCCGCAGGTTGTTTATCATGCTGCAGCTTATAAACATGTGCCGCTGATGGAAGAAAATCCCTGTCAGGCTATATTCACCAATATTGAAGGAACTAAAATTCTGGCTGATTTGTCTTGTTTGTACAAAGTCAAAAAGTTTGTGATGGTCTCTACCGATAAAGCGGTAAACCCCAGTAATGTCATGGGAGCCAGCAAACGGATCGCCGAAAAATACGTGCAGTCCTTGCAACTCAGGGATCAGATTGAGAACGGGGAGGAAGCTACAAAGTTCATTACGACGCGTTTTGGTAATGTTTTGGGATCCAATGGATCTGTAGTGCCTTTGTTTACAAAACAAATTGCCGAAGGAGGGCCGCTGACCATCACCCACAAGGACATCATCCGTTATTTTATGACCATACCAGAGGCGTGTCAACTAGTGCTGGAAGCGGGTGCGATGGGGAACGGAGGGGAGATTTATATTTTTGACATGGGGAAACCGGTTAAAATTATTGATTTGGCTCGAAAGATGATTAAGTTAGCGGGATTTATTCCGGATAAAGACATTAAAATACAAATTGTAGGGTTGCGTCCCGGGGAAAAATTATACGAGGAATTGCTCAATGACACGTCTAAGTCGATACCCACACACCATGCTAAAATTATGATTGCGCAGGAAATTCAAGAGGAGTTTGAAGGATTACATGCAGATATTGATGAATTAATTTGTATTGCCAGCAGGTTCGGAAATAAGGCTATTGTGACGCAAATGAAAAAGATTGTGCCTGAATTTAAAAGTATGAATTCAGCGTATGAAATATTAGATAAACACGAGGAAGTTGCTGCGGTTCCTTATTTAACAGAACAATAATTATTGTGAACTTCTCAATACGCTTCGCACTCGGAGCGACGTGTTTCGAGAGCCGTTTTTAATTCCAAATTTATTACTTCCCATACGATCGCCCAAAATCAAGATCACTCGTACGGATGAAAATTGCAATTAAAACAATCTTCATCCAGCGAGTTTCATATTTGACTTTATGATGTTTAAACTTTGGACTTAATTGGTTCCGAGTAGGGTATGGATTATTTATTTTTCTTTGCTTTAATCAACAGCTCCAGTTGATCCCAAAGTGCTTCCGGTATCGCTTCTAACAGATTGAATTGTCCGGCGCCTTTCAGCCACTCACCACCATCAATCACCACCACTTCACCATTGACATACGCTGAAAAATCAGAGACCAGATAAGCCGCTAAATTAGCCAGTTCCTGATGGTCTCCCACGCGTTTCAATGGCACTTTTTTTGCCATATCAAATTTCTCGGCTAAGTCACCGGGTAGTAAACGGTCCCATGCGCCTTTAGTCGGAAAAGGTCCCGGTGCAATTGCATTAGAACGGATTCCGTATTTTGCCCATTCTACAGCAAGACTGCGCGTCATTGCCAGGACACCTGCTTTTGCTGTCGCACTAGGCACCACATAAGCAGAACCGGTCCAGGCATACGTTGTTACGATGTTTAAAATGGTTGCTGATTTTTGTTTGGTGTCAATCCAATGTTTCCCAAAAGCAAGGGTGCAGTTTTTTGTCCCTTTCAAAACAATATCAATCACGGTGTCAAAAGCATTGGCAGAGAGTCTTTCTGTGGGGGAAATGAAATTTCCGGCGGCGTTATTAAGCAGGACATCCACTTTGCCAAAAGTGTTCAAAACCTCTTGCAGCATGTTTTCGACTTCACTATAATGACGTACGTCACATTGAATAGGAAGGCAGGTTCCGCCAGTTAGCGTTTCCAGCTCCGCAGCGGTTTTTTTTAGTTTTTCTAAATCCCTGGAGGTGATGGCGACTTGCGCACCTAATTCCAAGAAATAGTGAGTCATCGCTTTTCCTAAACCACTTCCGCCTCCGGTGACTACAATCACTTTGCCTTTAAGAGCATCGTCCCGTAACATTTTATCTGTATAACTCATGTTTTTTATGTTTTAATGGTAAATATAGCAAAATTAAATAGTATGCATGCATAATAAAATAATAATATATTGAAACGATTTGCTAAAGGATGACTCCATTACACGACGATTCAACAGTTTCTCCCGCGTGTGTGTTGTAATCATTTTTGTTTTTGGAGTGCATGCTTTTTCTATAATCGCCCAATTTGGGGTGTAATGATCGCGTACTATGGGAACTTCATAACAATAAATATACTCGTGCTGCTATTTGGAAGTTTACTCCTAAAAAAAATCATTAATTCTAATCATAAAAATAGGGTTTTATAATTAGAATTAATGATTAGAGGTGTTGTTTTATTAAGTCCAACAATTCAGCGTATTCTGTTGTTTTATTGAATTGTAACTTTGTTAACGGATCTGGTTTACCTTTTTAGTAAAAGAAAAAGAAGTTTGAATTTACATTTTGTGGATGATAAAAATAGTCGGTCGTTTGTGCAAGTCGATGGCTTCTTTTTTCCAGGCCGCAATTTTCTTAGTCTTGATATATTCGGTCGGTAAAGTGATATCCGCAGCAATGCACAAGTGTGTTTCGGGATGCAGTGTTTGTACTAAATCTTCCAATAATTTGTTGTTGCGATACGGCGTTTCTATGAAAATCTGAGATTGATTTTTTTCAAAAGAAACTCTTTCCAAGGTTTTGAAACTGGCTTTTTTTTCGTCTTTTTCAATAGGCAAATAGCCATGAAACGTAAAGCTTTGTCCGTTCATTCCGGAAGCCATCATGGCCAAAAGGATGGAAGAAGGGCCAACCAAAGGAACAACCTGAATGCCTTTTTCATGGGCTAATTTGACAATCACAGCGCCAGGATCAGCCACTCCGGGACAGCCTGCTTCGCTCATTAAGCCCATATTTTGTCCTTCCAGCAATGGTTGTATAAAGTCTAAATGTTCTTTGGTTTCAGTGTGTTTGTTTAAAACAAAAAGTTTTAACTCAGATTGTTTCTTCTCAGGACTAACACCTTTGATCGATTTGCGGGCTGTTTTGTCGTTTTCTACAATATAATAATCAAGGAGGTCAATACTTCTTTTTATGGTTTGCGGCAAAACATCCATAGGATCGCAATCGCCCATTGTGGTAGGGATTAGATAGAGTTTTCCTAAAACAGCGTTTGGTTTCATAGGTGTGATTTATGTTCCTTAAAATAGTGTGTTTATAGTATGATCAGTATATTGTTAGGATCTCCAAAATAATTTTATCCGAAAAAACTAGGTGTGTTTGGCGATTAGCTTTTGTGCAAGAACCGTACACGCTTCATCCAGCATGTTGTACACAATTTCAAATCCATTAGGCAAACCAAAATATGGATCAGGAACATCTACTTTTTCGTTTGGAAATAATTCATTCAAAATTAGTTGTACTTTTTCTATTTGTTTCGGGTGCTCCGCAAGCTGCACTACATCCTCATAATTGGAATTATCCATGACATAGATATAATCAAATGTGTCGAAATCAGCACTGCTGAATTGCCTTCCTTTTTGATTTGAAATGTTGATTTTGTTTATTTTTGCAACAGCAATAGAGCGTTCGTCTGGCGAATGGCCAATGTGCCAGGATCCAGTTCCTGCCGAATCCACTGAGAATTTGTTCTTTGGAAGCTTAGAAGCTAATAGGCCTTCAGCCAATGGGGAACGACAAATGTTTCCCAAACAAACCATTAAAATTTTTATGGACATAAGGTGTCTATAGCGTTAATTTTTTATTGATGTCTTCCACAAATTTTTTGAATTGTTTGTCCGTAGCCACTAAATTATCAACGGTTTTGCAAGCGTGTAATACTGTAGCATGATCGCGATCTCCAATTTGGGAACCAATATTTGCCAAAGAGGCTTTTGTGAATTTTTTTGCAAAAAACATCGCCAGTTGTCGGGCTTGCACCACGTGTCTTTTTCTGGTTTTGGATTGCAGTGTTTCTAAATCCAGCTGGAAATACTCCGAAACAATTTTTTGAATGTAATCAATAGAAATTTCTCGTTTTACATTTTTTACAAATTTTTCAACGACACTTTTAGCCAGTTCCAGCGTTACTTCTTTTTTATTAAAAGACGATTGTGCAATCAATGATATAATGGCTCCTTCTAATTCCCTTACATTCGATTTGATATTACGCGCTACGTATTCGATGATTTCGTCCGGAATTTCAACGCCGTCTCTGTACAATATGTTTTTTAGGATGGAAATTCTGGTTTCATAATCCGGTTGGTGCAATTCAGCACTCAATCCCCATTTGAAACGCGAAAGTAACCGTTGTTCAATATCTTGCATGTCAACAGGCGCCTTGTCCGAAGTTAGGATGACCTGTTTGCCGTTTTGATGTAAATAGTTGAATATGTGAAAAAACACATCCTGAGTTCCTGACTTTCCGGAAAGAAATTGCACGTCATCAATAATTAAAACATCAATTAATTGATAGAAATGGATGAAATCATTTCGGTTATTTTTCTTAACCGAGTCGATGTATTGTTGGGTAAAAATTTCAGCCGAAATGTATAAAACGGTTTTTTCAGGGTATTTGTCTTTTATTTCTACCCCAATGGCATGCGCCAAATGCGTTTTTCCAAGACCAACACCACCAAAAATTAATAACGGATTGAACGAAGTTCCACCCGGTTTATTGGCAACAGCCATACCTGCAGAACGAGCCAATCGATTTGAATCCCCTTCTAAAAAGTTGTCAAAACTATAATTTGCATTCAGCTGTGATTCGATTTTTAAATTTCGGATGCCTGGAATTACAAATGGATTTCTTAATTCGGGGTTTAAGTTTTTAAAAGGTGCATCTACTTCTTGCGGCTTCATAGGAACTCTATTGGCGCTTGGCAACTGTTCCGTAAACGGTTGTTTATTGCCGTAAGTGTTTTCCATTCTGATTTTATAAAGTAACTTAGCATTTTTTCCAAGTTCTTTAGTAAGGGCCACTTTTAACAATTTTACATAGTGCTCCTCGAGCCATTCGTAGAAAAATTTACTAGGTACCTGAATATATAATGCGTTATCGGTAAGTTCAACTGATTTGATTGGTTCGAACCAAGTTTTGTACGCTTGGTCTTGGATGTTGTCTTTTATGAAAGACAAACAGTTTTCCCATACTGATTGAGCAGTTTTGTTCATATATTCTATTAAATTATTTTTAATTGGTAATTTTTATCTTACTAAAAAAAAGAGGTTGTGTGATTATTTATTGGGGTAACAAATATGTGAACAAATTTCTGTAAAAAAAAATATATAGGGCACTAATTTCCCGAATTATTGTTGTAAGGCGCTTTTTTAAATTTAAATTTTTTTAATACATAAGTAATGAAAGATCATCAAATAGAAGTTCGGGTGCGATACTCGGAAACGGATCAAATGGGAGTTGTATACCATGGGAATTACATTCCTTATTTTGAGATAGGAAGGGTGGAATGGCTTAGAAACAAAGGGATCTCCTATAAAAATATGGAGCAAAGCGGAATTGCGCTGCCTATTGTTTCTATGAATATTAATTATAAAAAATCAGCGCGCTATGATGAGTTGTTAACGGTTCATACGATTTTCAAAAGCCAGACTTCGGTGAAGATAGAATTTGATTGTGCTATTTATAATGAATCTGATGAGTTATTAACAACGGCTCAATTTATTTTGGTTTTTGTCTCCTTAAAAACAGGTCGTCCAATGGCTCCTCCAGCGTATATTTTAGAATTGTTAAAAACAATCGAATAAAGTACAAAAGAAGCAATATTGAATGGGAATTAGAGTCGTTTTATACCGATTTCAAACATCGAATTGAAAGTGTCGAATAGTTTTTCGGCATTTTTTTTTCGGGTTTTTAGCTCGATTTTACCTATCGGAAGGGTAGTGATCGCACTTATTTCCATTTCCTGAGATACAATTTCCAATTTTTGTTCCTTGATGACCCGCATTACTTTATTCATATTTTGGTACTCAAAGGCGAGGCTAAAATGACAATCGATTGTTTTCTCTATAATGGCACAGCTTTCCAGAATCAGTTGTGCCGTGGTTTTATAGGCAGTAATCAAGCCGCCAACGCCTAACTTCACGCCGCCAAAAACCCGAACTACGACTAGCAGGATATTAGTGACTGAAAACGACTGAATTTGTCCGTAAATAGGCATACCGGCACTATGGCTTGGTTCTCCGTCATCGTTTGCTCTATAGGCCATTGTGCTGGTGCCAATTTGATAGGCATAGCAAAAATGTCCTGCATGAGGATGTTGCTTCCGCAAAATATCGATGAGCGGCTTTACTTCGTCCTCCGATTGAATGGGATAGGCATAGCCAAAAAATTTGCTGTTTTTTTCTTTGAATAGCAGTTCCTCTGAAGAAAATGCAATGGTGTTGTATGTGTCTTTCAATTGAAATTAAAAAAAGGAGTGAAATTTGAAATTTGATATGACTTGAAGCGGTTCTTTCAAATTATTTTTTTGTCCAGTAAATGGATGACATCTTCTGTGCCTACTTGTAAATTCCAAACTTCAAATCCCAATGCGAGTGCGACATCTGTATTTTCTTTTTTATCATCGACAAATAACGTTCGCTTGGGCGCTAATTCATGGTTGCTTATCAAATGATGAAAAGCGTCAGGATTTGGTTTTCTTAAGCCTAGCTCAAATGAAAAATAGACTTTCTCAAAGCATTGGTAAAAATCCCTGTAAAAAGAAATCCCGTTTTTGCGTTCGAACGTTTCTATATGAATAGCATCCGTATTGGATAATAAAAACAAGCGGTATTTTTGCGAAAGCATTTGCAGGAATTCCAATCGATACAACGGGAAATCGAGGAGTATGGCATTCCAAGCGGCTAGAATTTCTTTGGTGGTGGCATTTGGAAGATGTTTTTGAATGCCCAAAAGGAAATTTTCACGGGAAATTTTTCCGGTTTCAAACTGGATGTTCAAATGGTCTAAATCAGCATTCCATTCCTTCAGGCCTAATTTCTGGAACGCAGTAACGGTGGCTTGTTTGTCTAAGTTGATAAAAACATCTCCAAAATCAAAAATGATAGTGTTAATCATGGTTTCTGTGAATTAGAAGTTCGTCTGAACCTATGCATTGTTTTGTGAACTGTTTTTGAACAAGAATAGGCGCCTTGATTCCAGTTTTAAATTGGATATTTCCAACAAATATTCGAGCTTCGTCCCAAAGATTAGCATCGATAAAAGTTTGCAGCGTTTGCCTTCCGCCTTCAATGATAACGGATTGAATTTGATGTTTGTACAGGGATTGAACCAAGTGTTCAGCTGTGTTTTTTTCAAAATCGATGCACTCAAAGATAGTATTTTCTTTTTCAACACCCGTTTTAAATCCGGAAAAAAGGATAGTTTTAACGTGATTGTCAAAGATGTGACTGTCTTTTGGGATGCGGTTCTTTTGATCTAAAACCACCCGAATGGGATTGTTTCCATACCAATCGCGCGCATTGAGTTTTGGGTTATCATCAATAACAGTTTGTGTTCCCACCAGTATGGCTTGCTCCTCGGTGCGCCATTTATGAACCAGTTGTCTGGAATAAATAGTGGTGATCCAGACCGGTTTTTTTTCTGATTTTTCTTTTGGCGCAATAAAACTATCTTGACTTTGTGCCCATTTCAAGATAATATACGGTCTTTTCTTTTTGTGAAAGGTAAAAAACCTTTTGTTGAGCTCCTGGCATTCGTCTTCCAGAACGCCTAGGGTTACGTGTACTCCGGCTTCCATGAGCTTTTTGATTCCGTTTCCTGCCACTTTTATATTGGGGTCAACAGTGCCTATAACTACATTTGGAATTTTATTTTTGATAATCAAATCACAACAGGGCGGTGTTTTGCCAAAATGACTGCAGGGCTCTAAACTCACGTAAATAGTTGCTTTATTCAGCAGCGATTTGTCTTTTACGGAATTTATTGCAAGGACTTCTGCGTGCGGTTCTCCTGCTTTTTGATGCCAGCCTTCGCCAATGATGTTGCCGTCACAAACAATTACACTGCCTACTAACGGATTTGGATAGGTGGTTCCCAGACCATTTTTGGCCAGCTCGACGCACCGTTTGATGTATTTTTCATGTATTTTCACTCTACAAAAGTAGTGATTTTTGCGTGTAGCCCCAATCAGGTACCCAAACTTGGGATTGAGGCAGGATTAGTTTTAAAAACTTTAGAGAATAACAACAAACAATTGATACTTTTGTGGCTAAAATTAGTTTCTGAAAAAAAATGGAAAAGTACCGCATTAGAAAAATAAAAAAAGAAGACAATCTCGCAGTTGCAGCATTGATACGAGCAGTTTTTGACGAATTAAAGATTCCAAAAGTAGGAACGGCGTATGAAGATCCGTATTTGGATTTAATGTATGAGGAGTATAATAAGCCAAAATCAGTTTATTATGTGGTGGAAAAGGATGGGAAAATTATAGGTTCTGCCGGGGTTGCCCCACTTGAAAATGAAGCAGAAACCATTTGTGAACTTCAAAAAATGTATTTCCTGCCGGAAACCAGAGGTCTTGGACTTGGAAGTCAGATGATGGCTCAGTGTTTAGAAAGTGCCAAGGATTTTGGTTTTGAAAATTGTTATCTTGAAACCATGCCATTTATGCTTGATGCCCAGAAACTGTATAAGAAAGTAGGTTTTGAATACCTTGAGTCGCCCATGGGAAGCACTGGTCATACCAGTTGTCCGATATGGATGCTCAAAAAATTATAAATCATGAATTTTAAATGAAAAACAGTTCCGTTAAAATTAGAGATTACAGAACCCAATTTATTCAAGAACTGACTCCAATTTATGATGCCGGAGAAGCAGAGAGTTTTTTCTATTTAATAGCAGAAGAAAAGCATCAACTGAAAAGAATAGATCTGGCCTTGCATCCTGATTTGGTTTTTTCGGAAACGGAAAGGGTAGTTTGGAATTCGATTTTGGCACAATTAAAACAGGAAATCCCGATACAATATCTTTTAGGCAAAACGAGTTTTTACGGATTGGATTTTGAAGTCAATGAAAATGTATTGATTCCAAGACCCGAAACCGAAGAACTAGTCGCATGGATTATTAGAAATAATTTAAAGATTGAAAAATTCAAAGATTTAAAGATTCTTGACATAGGCACGGGAAGTGGTTGTATTGCTGTTTCATTGGCAAAACACATTCCGAATGCGCAGGTTTTTGCAATTGATGTGTCTGAAAAAGCGTTGGCTACAGCCCACAATAACGCCCACAATAATGCTGTAAATATTACTTTTATCAAGCAGAACATTCTTGAAACTGAAGATTTACTTCAGGAATTTGATGTTATTGTTTCTAACCCGCCGTATGTTCGCAATTTAGAAAAAGAGGAAATTAAGAAAAATGTATTGGACTATGAACCGCATCTGGCACTTTTTGTAGAAGATAATGACGCATTGATTTTTTATAAAAAAATAGCCAAACTGGCTCAAAAAAATCTGCTGCCAAACGGAAAGTTGTATTTTGAAATTAATCAGTATTTAGGCAAAGAAATGGTCGATTTACTCGAAAAAATGAATTTCAAAAACATCGAATTACGAAAAGATATTTACGGGAATGACCGGATGATTAAAGGAGAAATAAGTAATTAGTATTTATAAGTTGAAAACGGATCAGTTTTTCAAAAGTTTTAGAGACTGACCACTGTAATCTACTCATAACGCAAGGCTTCAATGGGATCCAGGACCGCCGCTTTGATTGCGGGATATAAACCGGAAGCAATCGCTACAATGAAACTGGTAATAAAAGCCGCCAAGATAGCGCCCCACGGAATTACAAAGGCAAAGTCCATGGCTGTGGCAATACCAAATCCGATTAGGATTCCAAAAATAATGCCTACTAATCCGCCCATTTGGCCTATCAGTAATGTTTCTATAAAAAACTGAATGGCGATTGTCGTTTTCTTGGCTCCCAAGGCTTTACGGACTCCAATTTCCCGGGTGCGTTCCGTAACGGAGACGATCATGATATTCATCAGGGCTATCGAAGATCCCAGCACGGTGATGATGCCTATAAGCCAGGATGCCAGTCCCAGGTATTTTGTGATTCCTAAAATTCGGTTGATCAAGTCATCGCTGCGCACGACGCCAAAATTACTGTCTTCTACGGGACTCAATTTACGAATCCGGCGCATCGTACTTGTGGCGTTGTCCAGAGCTTGTTCCAGTAATTCTTTTTTGCCCACCATGACACTCACTGTATAATTGATGTTGGGTGCCGTAAACAAGGAGCGCGCTAGTTGAATTGGAATCAAAACCCGTAAATCCTGACTGTTCCCAAACGTGGATCCTTTCTCTTTCAAAACTCCGATGACCTTAAATTTAGCTCCTCGGATGGATATTATTTTATCAATGGGATTTACGTCTTTCAGCAATCCTTTTTCAAAATCAGACCCTACAACACATACATACGCATTGTTGTCAATGTCAAATCCTGTAAAATTGCGACCGGAACTGGTTGCTAATCCGGAATTCGTTATGAAAAATTCGTCAACTCCGAGGATCGCATTTTCGGGATCCGTTTTTGTTGCCTCATATTTTACTTCGGCGGCAGATGTCGCGGTAAAGGAAAGCGACGTTTCTGTAAATGGGTAGTTGTATTTTTTCTTGAAAGCCACAGCCTCCGGATAAGAAATGATGGGATTAATGATTTCTCGCTCGTCCCCGCCACGATTTCGAGTGGTGTTTTCGTACTGTTTAATGTTGAAGGTATTGGCTCCCATGGAGGCAAAATCTGAGGAAATAGTGTTTTCAAGTGCCGAAACAACCGTAAGAATACTGACTAAAGCCGTGATCCCAATAGCGATAATCATCACCGTAAGCACCGTTCGCAACAATTGCGTTCGGATGGAACCAAATGCAATCCGAATATTTTCTTTGAATAATTTTAACATCATATACGTTTGACACGAAATTACAATTTTTGTTACAAATTAAGCTTTCGAAGACAGAATATTTATTTTGAATCAATATATTTGGTGTGAGAAAAATTTAAATTTCCATTTTTAGGAAATATATTTTTTTGAAATTTTTAATTTATAATTATTTGAAATGAATAATATTTTTTTCGCCTTTTTCTGTATTCTTTTTTGTAGCAATATTGGTCACTCCCAGAATTTTAAAATCACTAAAATGATTGCTGATAAAACAACAAAAGTACCTTTAGAAAACGTTAGTATTTATAATGATAAAGATAATTCTACAACAAATCAAGAAGGATTATTTGTATTTATTTCTGGCCGTAATGAAATTAATTTTAATTTGCTGGGCTATAATTCTCTGAAAACTACTTTTGAAAGAATAGAAAGGCACGACACCATTTTTATGGAAGCCAAAGCCTTTGAACTAAAGGAGGTTGTTGTGGCTAATAATGAATCGTTTATCAAAAAAGTATATGATAAAATGGTCGACAATTATAGTGCAAAGTATACTTCAAACTTCTTTTTAAGAAATGTACTCAAAAAAGGCAACAGCATCGTCGTGTTGCAGGATATTCACGCCAAAAGAGGTAAAAATTCATTTCCCAAAAATTTTAGTGAGATCGAAGTTTTAAATATGAGGAAAACTAGTTTTTTTGAAAAAAAGAAGCAGATTGATTTTGCCTTTCCAGATTTTACAGAGTTTTTTGGTGGATTCTATCCAGCGTTGGATCAAAATATTTTTACCGAGGTGGATTATAATGATTTTGATTTTAGAAAATTTTTATTTGAAGCCAAGCAAAAAAATGTTTGGGGGCAAATTAGTAAAGGGTATTTTATTATTAATAGAAATGATTACGCAATTGTCGAATTTTTTGTGTCAATCTATGATAATCCTGAAGTAATACCTTTTAAGAAATTTAAGCTTTCAAGTACGCAATATAGGACCACACGATACGAAAAACTCGTCACCTACAATAAAAACAGTACAGTAAATAAATACTATCTCAATTTAGCAAAACTGAATGCACAGGTAGAAGTATTAGCTGATAAAAATAGCGATGGGTCATTTAAATACAACTTAACAATGGATTATTTTACAACCAATTCTGTTACTAATGAAAAAGTAGAATCCAATTTTGCTGTTGACAAAGATGTTTTTAAAGCTAAATTTCCTTATTCGGCAACCTTTTGGAACACTCAAAATCAACTGCCTTTAACGAATGAGCTTAAAGATTTTTTGAAACGAGTTTCTGATAACAAAGACCAAAAGAAGGAATTTGAGATAATTGGAAATTTCTAATTTTTTTTATTTAAAAATCAGGATATTTGCAGAGAGAATTAGGATTTTCAATGTAGCCATTACGATTTTGAAGAAATCGATTTTGTTTTTTGTAATTCGTATTTCGTAATTTGTAATTAATTAAAATGGCATCAAAACCTAGTATTCCAAAAGGAACCAGAGATTTCTCACCAACCGAGGTGGCAAAACGGCACTATATCATCCAAATCATAAAAAACAATTTCGAGAAATTTGGTTTTCAACCCATAGAAACCCCTTCATTTGAAAATTCCGAAACCCTAATGGGAAAATACGGAGAAGAAGGCGACCGTTTGATTTTTAAGATTTTGAATTCCGGAGACTATTTGGCGAAAGCCAATGCCACGCATCTCGAAAATAAAGACAGTACAAAACTGACAGCGAGCATTTCGGAGAAAGCGTTGCGGTATGACTTAACCGTTCCATTTGCCCGGTATGTGGTACAGCACCAAAACGAGATTGAATTCCCGTTCAAAAGATACCAAATCCAACCCGTTTGGAGAGCGGATCGCCCCCAAAAAGGCCGTTTCAGAGAGTTTTTTCAATGTGATGCGGATGTGGTAGGGTCTAAATCATTGTGGCAAGAAGTAGAATTAGTGCAATTATATGACACTGTTTTTTCAGCTTTGGGATTAGAAGGGGTAACCATCAAAATCAATAACCGAAAAATATTATCCGGTATTGCAGACGTGATTGGAGCATCGGATAAACTGATCGATTTCACAGTGGCACTCGATAAACTGGACAAAATTGGCGAAGACGGGGTCAAAAAAGAAATGATGGAGAAAGGAATTTCAGCAGCAGCAATTCTGAAAGTCCAGCCGTTATTCCATTTTACAGGAACCATTTCTGAAAAAATAAGCCAACTTTCAGTCTTGCTTGCTGAGTCAGAGGAAGGAATGAAAGGCGTGGAAGAATTGCGTTTCATTTGTGATAATGTGATGAAATTAGGTTTGAGCAATTCGACTTTAGACCTGGATGTAACTCTGGCTAGGGGATTGAATTATTATACCGGTGCCATTTTTGAAGTGGCGCCGCCAAAAGCTGTTGCAATGGGCTCCATTGGCGGCGGCGGACGATACGATGATTTGACCGGAATTTTTGGATTGAAAAACATGAGTGGTGTGGGGATTTCTTTTGGACTGGACCGCATTTACCTGGTGATTGAAGAATTGAATTTGTTTCCGGAAACCGTAACAGCAACTTCAAAAGCATTGTTTATTAATTATGGTGATGCTGAAGCTTTTTATGGATTGCAAGCCATTCAGAAGCTTAGAGCTGCAGGAATTAAAGTGGAATTGTATCCGGATAATGCTAAAGTGGCCAAGCAGTTTCAGCATGCCGACAAACGAGGAATTCCTTTTGCCGTAATTGCAGGAGAACAGGAAATAGCGTCGGATACGTTTGTGCTCAAAAATTTAATATCGGGGGAACAGCGTACAGTGGATTTTGAGAGTCTAAAACAAGATTTGTTACGGTCTTAATTTAAACACATAAAAAAAGCTCCGTTTTTAGTACACGAAGCTTTTTTTTACTATTAGGTAATGGTGAATTAATAATTGTTTAGAATAAAATCGTGAGTTTTTACTTTCTAAAAGTGTTCTAAATAAAAAATTTTAACAAAGCTAAAGAAACAATAGCAAGATAATCTTAAAATAATCTTAAAATTTTGAGTACTCAGGTGTTATATTGAAAAGAAAAGCGAAATCAATAAAAAGATGACAATTTGACATTTTAAAAGAATTGGCAGTACTTTTGCAATCCCAAAAAGAATAAAAATGAAGTTTAAGAATATTTTTAAAAATACGAGTACTATGACTACCGAAAATACAGAAATCGATCAAGAATTAGAGGAGGTGACATTAGAAAATAATGCCAATGAAGAGCAAATCATTGTTGAGGAATTAAGTGTAGAAGAGCAATTAACGCAAGACTTAGCTAAAGAGAAAGATAAATATTTACGCTTATTTGCTGAATTTGAAAATTACAAACGCAGAACAACCAAAGAGCGTATTGAATTATTCAAAACGGCTAATCAAGAAGTGTTATTAGCGATGCTGCCTGTATTGGATGATTTTGACAGGGCTTTGGTTGAAATAAACAAATCGGATGACGAATTGTTGACAAAGGGAGTGGAGCTTATTCATGAGAAATTAAAAAGCACTTTGATTTCTAAAGGATTAGAGCAAGTTGAGGTTAAAGCTGGAGATGTTTTTGATGCGGATTTTGCAGAGGCAATTACTCAGATTCCAGCTCCAAAGATGAAGGGGAAAATTGTTGATGTTCTTGAAAAAGGATATAAATTAGGAGACAAGATCATTCGTTTTCCAAAAGTGGTTATCGGTCAGTAGAGATGCGATTTATTGCGTCTTAATTAAATAGACAAAGACGAGATACATTGCGTCTGTACTGTATAAAAAAATAAAAATGAAAAAAGATTTTTACGAAATATTAGGCATTTCCAAAAGTGCTGATGCTGCTGAAATTAAAAAAGCATACAGAAAAAACGCTTTACAGTACCATCCTGACAAAAATCCCGGAGACAAATCGGCAGAAGATAAATTCAAACTAGCTGCTGAAGCTTACGAAGTATTGAGCGACCCTCAGAAAAAAGCCAAATACGACCAATACGGCCATCAAGCTTTTGATGGATCGGGTGGTTTCAGTGGCGGAGGTGGTCACGGAGGTATGAATATGGATGATATTTTCAGTCAGTTTGGGGATATTTTTGGTGGCGGTTTTGGTGGTTTCAACAGCGGTGGAGGCGGTGTTCGTCGCGCTAAAGGAAGCAACCTGCGCATCAAAGTAAAATTGACGTTGGAAGAAATTGCCAACGGCGTGGAGAAAAAAGTAAAAGTAAAACGTAAAGTTCAGGCCCCTGGAGTTAGTTATAAAACGTGTTCAACCTGTAACGGTCAAGGACAAGTAATGCGGGTTACGAATACCATTTTGGGCAGAATGCAATCGGCTTCTACCTGTCCTACCTGTGGTGGTTCCGGACAAATTCTAGATAAAAAACCAGCCGAAGCAGACGCGCAAGGAATGATTCTTGAAGATGAAACGGTTTCTATAAAAATACCTGCGGGTGTGGTAGACGGCATGCAATTGAAAGTGTCTAATAAAGGGAACGATGCTCCGGGAAACAGTATTCCGGGAGATTTAATTGTGGCAATTGAAGAGTTAGAGCATGAATTCTTGAAACGCGAAGGAGAGAATTTACACTACGATTTATACATTAGTTTTGCAGAAGCGGTTCTAGGAATTTCCAAAGACATTGAAGCTATAAACGGAAAAGTGAGAATCAAACTAGAAGAAGGAATCCAATCCGGTAAAATTTTGAGATTAAAAGGAAAAGGAATTCCGAGTATCAATGGATATGGAAACGGCGATTTACTGGTTCATGTCAATGTTTGGACGCCAAAAACGCTGGATAAAGATCAAAAACAGTTTTTCGAAAAAAATCTTACGGATGAGAATTTTATTCCAAATCCGGAAAAATCAGACAAATCCTTTTTTGAGAAAGTAAAAGACATGTTTTCATAAAAAAAAAGTTAGACTCGAGTTATCGATTCGATTATAAAAATACATTACCCATCCTTGTTATAATAAGGATGGGTTTTTTATGAAATCACCATTAACAATTTGTTTGCAAACAAACACCAATACACTTAAGGCAATAACAGAGGATCGCTAAAAATTAAATGCTACATATAGGAAACAATTCTTAGTATTTTGGTACTAATTATTTACTTTTACACCAATTAAAAAATAAGCATGAGTAATATTCTTGAAGTGAATAAAGTTGTCAAGCAATACGGTGATTATGTTGCGCTTAACCAGGTTTCATTAACGGTTCCCAAAGGAAGTATCTACGGACTTTTAGGTCCAAACGGAGCCGGAAAAACATCACTTATCCGAATAATAAACCAAATTACATTGCCGGACCGTGGTGAAATTATTTTAGATGGTGAAAAACTGCAACCCAAACACGTTCAATATATAGGCTATTTGCCGGAAGAAAGAGGCTTGTACAACACGATGAAAGTAGGAGAACAATGCTTGTATTTAGCCCAGATGAAAGGGCTTTCTAAAGCTGAAGCCAAAAAACAACTGGAGTATTGGTTTGAAAAGTTTGAAATACAAGGCTGGTGGAACAAGAAAATCCAAGAACTTTCTAAGGGAATGGCTCAGAAAATTCAGTTCGTCGTGTGTGTGTTGCACAAACCAAAACTATTGATATTTGATGAACCTTTTTCTGGTTTTGATCCCGTGAATGCCACTATTATCAAAGAAGAAATTCTGGCGTTGCGAGAAGAAGGAGCCACCATAATTTTTTCGACACACCGCATGGAAAGCGTAGAAGAATTATGTGATCACATCGCTTTGATTCACAAATCAGATAAACTGATTGAAGGAAAACTGGACGATGTTAAAAGACAATTTAAAACCAATAGTTTTGAAGTGGGTATTTTATCGGATAATGCAACGGGATTGATGTCTGCTATTACACAGAAATTTAGCGTTGCTCCGGCACATTTTAAATCACTGAACAACGAGTTAAAACTGGAAATCCAACTCGGAAATGCTACGCCAAATGAATTATTGAATATCCTCACGCAATGTGGACAAGTAACACATTTTGTAGAAAAAATTCCAAGTGTAAATGATATTTTCATTCAAACAGTAACACAATAGATGGTTAGACTTCTTAGATTGTCAGACTTTTTACAGTTTCCTAATCTAATTGTTCTAAAAAAATCTAAGTAATTTAAAAATTTAAGCAGTCTAAAAAATGAGTATCATTTCATTAATCATAAAAAGAGAATTTATTACTAAAGTGCGTAATAAATCTTTTGTTGTAATGACTTTTTTAAGTCCGTTGTTATTTGTTGGGATAGCAGCATTTATAGGCTATTTAAGTTCCATGAAAGCGGATACCAAACGCATCGCCATTCATGATGAATCAGGTTTGTTCGTTAAAGAATTTATACTTAAAAACAACAAAAACAGCCAGTACAAATACCTCGATTTATCTCTTGTAGATTTAAAATTTTTGAAAGACAGCATCGCTGACGAGCGCTATGAAGGACTATTATATATTCCAAAGTCAGAAAACACAAAGGATTTCGAAAATAAAATACAGTTTATTTCAAACAACAGTCCCAGTATTTCCTTTATAGAAAAAGTTCAGGATGTGATTGCTAATAAATTGACTAAAAACAATTTAGAAAAAGCACATTTAGATACGCTTGCCATAAAAAAAGCCCAGGCCCAAGTCAATATTAGTTTGACGAAAGCATCGGGTGAAGAGAGTGTCAAAGGACTTAACGAAATCAAAATTGGGATTGGTGGCGCATTTGGATACCTCATAATGATGTTCATAATCATCTACGGAAACATGGTGATGCGAAGTGTGATCGAAGAGAAAACCAGCCGAATTGTAGAGATTATTATATCCTCGGTCAAACCGTTTCAACTGATGATGGGCAAAATCATTGGAACTGCGCTAGCCGGATTGCTGCAGTTCCTTATTTGGGCTATCATTGGACTCTCATTAATGTTTGCAGCCTCAGTCTTTTTTGGGGTAAATGTGGGTCCAAGCGCCAGCGTTTCGCCTGAATTGATGCAAGCTGCACAGCAGGAAATGACTGGAACTGCCCAAATGTATATTAAGGAATTATGGAATCTGCCCATTGCAAATATCTTGATTGGATTCGTGATTTATTTCATCGGCGGTTATTTTTTGTACAGTTCGTTTTACGCAGCCATTGGTGCCGCAGTAGACAATCAGACGGACTCACAACAATTCCTTTTACCTATCATTATGCCATTGATGCTGAGTGTTTACCTTGGTTTTTTTACGGTTATCAATGATCCACACGGAACAATTGCCGTTATTTTTTCAATGATTCCGCTTACATCACCAATTGTTATGCTGATGCGAATTCCGTTTGGCGTACCTTTGTGGCAAATCGCCATTTCAGTAACGCTGCTATTTGGCACCTTCTTTTCTGTAGTTTGGTTTGCCGCAAAAATATACCGAATAGGAATACTAATGTATGGCAAGAAACCCACTTGGAGGGAATTATATAAATGGTTGAAATACTAATAGAAGTTTAATCGGTTATTTGGTTAACTGATTAACCCAATAAAGAAAAGAGATGTCAAAAATACTAATCATAGAAGATGAGGCCGCCATTCGAAGAGTACTTACAAAAATACTTTCGGAAGAAAATGATACTTATCAGGTGGAAGAAGCCGAAGATGGTCTTGCAGGTCTTGAAAAAATAAAAAATAACGATTACGATTTGGTTTTGTGCGACATCAAAATGCCTAAAATGGATGGTGTTGAGGTACTGGAAGCTGTAAAAAAAATCAAGCCCGAAATTCCTATGGTGATGATTTCTGGTCATGGCGATATGGAAACGGCTATCAATACAATGCGTTTGGGAGCCTTTGATTACATCTCAAAACCGCCCGATTTAAACCGATTGTTGAATACAGTTCGAAATGCTTTGGACAAAAAACAACTTGTAGTAGAGAACAAATTTCTGAAGAAAAAAGTCAGCAAAAACTACGAAATGATTGGCGAAAGCGACGCCATCAATCACATTAAAGTGATGATTGAGAAAGTAGCCCAAACCGAAGCCAGAGTTTTAATTACGGGACCCAACGGTACCGGAAAAGAACTGGTTGCACATCAATTACATGAAAAAAGTGAGAGAGCTAACTTCCCTTTAATCGAAGTGAATTGTGCGGCTATACCATCGGAATTGATTGAAAGCGAATTATTTGGTCACGTAAAAGGAGCGTTTACCTCCGCAGTGAAAGACCGCGCAGGAAAATTTGAAGCGGCAGATAAAGGCACTATTTTCTTGGATGAAATTGGAGATATGAGTCTTTCGGCGCAAGCTAAAGTATTGCGTGCTTTACAGGAAAGTATGATTACCAGAGTGGGAGCGGACAAAGATATCAAAGTCGATGTTCGTGTAGTCGCGGCAACCAATAAAGATTTGAAAGTCGAAATTGCCGAAGGACGTTTCCGGGAAGATTTATACCATCGTTTGGCCGTGATTTTGATAAAAGTTCCGGGATTGAACGAAAGACGGGATGATATCCCGATGTTGATTGCTCATTTTGCCGAAAAAATTGCTTTGGAGCAAGGAAATGCGGTAAAAAAATTCTCTTCAGCAGCGATTCATTTATTGCAGGATTATGATTGGACAGGAAATATTCGGGAATTACGAAATGTAGTGGAGCGTTTGATTATCCTTGGCGGAAACGAAATTTCTGAGAATGATGTGAAGTTATTCGCATCTAAATAAAATTAATTTAATGATTTAAAAATTTAATGATTTAAAGATTAGGCAATAGCTTTAATCTTTTAATTTTTTAATTTTTAATCTTTCAATCTAAAATAAATGAAACTAAAAAAAATAAACCAAGCGTTACAACAAGCCCTGATTGAAAACGGTTTGACTGAGGCCAATGCAATTCAAAAAGAAACATTTTCGACACTAAAAAGTGGTTCGGATTGTATTATTATTGCACCAAAAGGAAGCGGGAAATCAACTACAATCGTGCTAAATGTAATTCAGAGATTGACAGGAGCAACCGAAGAATCGCCAAGGGCTTTGATAATTGTTGAAGACAAAGCGAAAGTATTGGAAATGGAATCCCTATTTGAAAAATATGGGAAGTATTCTAATTTAGAAGTCTATGGTGTTCATGACAAAGGAGATATGGAATACGATAAGAATTATATTTCCAGCGGAATTGATGTGTTGATAGGGACTCCAAATAAACTAAGTGAAATGTTTACTACGGCTGGTTATAATGTAAACCGATTAAAAATGCTTGTTCTTGATGATGCAGATCCAATTTTGAAATTGCGTCATGAGACAAAAATCATGCGTATTTCGAATAGCATTGTCAAAACTCAACGTATTATTTTGTCGGAACAATTCACCGAGCGAATAGAGGTTCTTGCTGAAAAAATGCTGGTGGAGCCTTTTGAATTCGATTTTGATGGAGGAGAGGAAGAGGAAGAGGAGGAAGATTTAGAACCTGAAGTTGGAGATGACTTCCATAGCTAGAATAATTTATACTCCTTATGCTCCGCAAAGTTTTTAACTTTGAGGAGGTGTAGTTCAGTCTCAGACTGAAATAATAACAATAGAATAGGCTACATATTTGCTCCTCAAAGTTTTTAACTTTGAGGAGGTGTAGTCAAGTCTCAGACTGAAATAATAACGATATGAAAGAAGGCTACATTATCCGAGACCAATCAAAACCTCATTTTATTACGGCAACAGTTGTAGATTGGGTAGATGTGTTTTCTAGAAAAAATTACAAAGATTGCATTATTGAAAGCTTGGATTTTTGCATAAAAAACAAAGGGATGATTTTGTATGGATTTGTAATTATGTCCAATCATATTCATTTGATTATTCAATCCGAAGAAAGTAAATTATCTGATTTGATTAGAGATTTCAAAAAGTTTACGGCAAAGACTATTTTGAATAAAATAGAAAACGGACCAGAAAGTCGCGCAGACTGGATGTTAAAACGATTTGAATTTGCTTGTAAAAGTCATACGCGTAATGAAAAATATCAGTTTTGGCAATATGGCAGCCATCCCGAAGAAATCTTTTCTGAAAAATTTATGTGGTCTAAATTAGATTATATCCACATGAACCCAATACGAGCGGGAATAGTTATTAAAGCGTCACATTATTACTATTCAAGTGCATCGAATTATGTAAATGATGAAGGAATCATAGCAATTACAAAAGTTGACAATCCAGTAATAGATGTTTTAAAACCGTCTTCAATAACGAATAATTTTATTTGGTAACGAGGTCAAAATAAAATAGGGAAAACTATTAGATTATAAATAACAAGGTCAGGAGACCTTTAACGCATCCTCAAAGTTGGAAACTTTGCGGAGCTGGATATTACATTAAAAATAATAAGGTCAGGAGACCTTTTACGCATCCTTAAAGTTGGAAACTTTGGGGAGCTAAGAACAGATATTACATTGAAAATAACAAGGTCAGGAGACCTTTTACGCATCCTCAAAGTTGGAAATTTTGCGGAGCTAAGAACAGATATTACATTGAAAATAATAAGGTCAGGAGACCTTTTACGCATCCTCAAAGTTGGAAGCTTTGCGGAGCTGGGAGCTAAGAACAGGATATTAGATTATAAATAACAAGGTCAGGAGACCTTTAACGCATCCTCAAAGTTGGAAATTTTGCGGAGCTAAACAATTAAATAAAGAGTAAAATGGGATTAATGAAAGTGTTTTCGGGAAGTGAAATTTTAGCAATGGCGTTACAAGAAAAAATCGAAGCGATTGGTGTAAATGTAGTAGTGAAAAACAATATACAATCGGCTCGATTAGGAGGATTTGGAAATTCAGATTTAGCGGTTGAATTGTTTGTTCAGGAAACCGAGTTTGCAAAAGTAAACCCCGTTATTGAAGAATTCAGAATGAGTATTTAAATTAGTATATTTGCTATTCAAATACGGCTATAAGACGGATATAACTGCGAAAAAAAATAGAATTGATGGATTGATTACTTCACATCGATCATGAACGTAAACTGAGAAAATAATAGTGTTTAAATCTGTTTTAGACCAGAAATTTGTTGCTCATACTATAGCTGTTATCCAGTTTATAAAGAAGCTGATAGATGATTTTATCAGGAAAATATACAACTATTGAGGATATATATATAAGTAAATTGAGAAATGGTAATAGGTAAAAACAAATCACCCTACTTTAGTATAATGAAGCGAAAGCCGATTTAAGACTAATAGTTGAATTTATTAAATTTAACTATCTTCAAGGAGCGAGAAATGGTATCAGAGATATTGTAATTCAAAGTAAAAATATTCATTTTGTGGAACAATATCAACTTGATGAATTCTTGGGAGAACCATACAGAAGAATGATTATTCTAACGTATAAAATTCATTCTGAAATGAAAATTCGTATTCTTCAAATTTTTGACAATCGTCAGAATTCAATCAAATTGAAAAAGTAATTTGTGAATCCGCAGTAATTGAAACTACTACGTTTAAAAAATAAAAATGAAATATAAAATGTTGGTTTTGGACATGGACGACACATTGTTGAACGATGATCATACCATTTCAGACGAGAATAAAGGGATGTTGGCTAAGGCGCAGGAATTAGGGGTTTATGTTATTCTGGCTTCTGGACGACCTACACCTGCAATGATTGCCTACGCCAAAGAGCTACAATTGGATAATTCCTACATGATATCCTACAACGGGGCAGTAATTACCGATTTAAAGGAAGATAAAATTATTTTTGAGCAAATGTTAACACAAAAGCAAATCCATGAATTGTACGATTATAGTATAAAAAGTAAGACACATATTATTACCTATATTAACGGTAAAATTGTAAGTGAAACGGATTCTGAATACATAGAAATTGAAAAGAAAATTACCGGTTTAGCCCATAATAAAGTGGTGAGTTTTAAAGAGGAAGTGCAGTCTTCAGCTGTAAAATGTATTTTATTGCAAGAGCCAAGTTATCTTAAAGAAGTAGAAAAAGACCTGAAAATCGCTATGCCGCATCTAAGTGTCAGCATGTCTAAGCCGTTTTTTCTGGAAGTAGCACAAAATGGAATTGATAAAGGAGCCAGTATTGAATTTTTAGCCAAAAAATTAAATATTCTGCAAAGTGAAATTATTGCTGTTGGAAATGCAGGGAATGATTTAACCATGATTGAATATGCTGGATTGGGTATTTGGGTGGATAATGTGGATCCTGAATTAAGACACAGAGGAGATTTTATCGTGGCATCAAATAATAATCATGGAGTGGCTGAGGTGGTAAGACGGTTTATATTGAACTAAGATTTTTTTTAGGAGTTTTAACTAATATAAAAATCAAGGTATTGTTGTAATCTTTGTAGGAGACCTGTTCGAATTTCTAAAAGCTTTTCTCTTTTTGTCTCAGTTCAGTAGTTTTTGAAGCAATTGCATATTCCTTCTTGTATTGTTTCTGAACGGCGTTAAAAAGCACTTGTAAAAGGTGGTGTCAGAAAAAATTCCTTTTGGGTTGTAAATTTATTTTAGCAATTTTATGCATAGAGTACAGATAAATTAAATTCATACTGAGCAAAATTCACTAAATGGTTTGCTGTATTAGTTTTAATTGCAATAATGGATGCGTAGCACTTTTGAATTAAAATCCTTGGTAAACAGGAACTCAATATTGCTCATTTGAAACGCAAAATCAGGACTGGAAGCGTTATGAATACTATTGATTTTATATTCCCAATTTGAGTAGCGCTAGATTGAAAATCGGAAAGCTGCATTTGGTACTTATCATGCCATTCAACAATGTTTTGAGCATTTGCTTGAATTGCATTAAAAAGGAATATAATTAAAATTATTTTTTTCATCTTTTGAGTCTAAATTAGTCTACTTCACGATGCTAGTATATAGAAAATTATTGATTTCATTTTCCAGAATATTGTTCGTAAATTTGCACTCTTAATTTTTTGACAACGATTTCATTAATTGAGTTATCTTATGGAAAACAGAAAAAAAGTTGCTTTTTATACACTAGGTTGTAAACTGAATTTTTCAGAAACGTCAACAATTGCCCGTACCCTGCAAGACGAGGGTTTTGATCGGGTAGGTTTTGAGGAAGTGGCTGATATGTATGTGATTAATACCTGTTCCGTTACGGAAAACGCGGATAAGCAGTTCAAGCAAGTTGTGCGAAAAGCGATGAAATTGAACAATAAAGCCTTTGTAGCGGCGGTGGGTTGCTATGCGCAATTGAAACCGGAAGAATTAGCGGCTGTTGATGGTGTGGATTTAGTTCTTGGTGCTACCGAAAAATTTAAATTGACCGATTATATCAATGATTTGTCCAAAAATGATTTTGGCGAAGTGCATTCCTGTGAAATTGCCGAAGCTGATTTTTATGTGGGAAGTTACTCGATTGGGGATAGAACCCGTGCGTTTTTGAAAGTACAGGACGGTTGTGATTACAAATGTACCTATTGCACAATTCCATTAGCAAGAGGGATTTCCAGAAGTGATGAACTGGAAAATGTATTGAAAAATGCAGCCGAAATTTCGAAACAAAACATCAAGGAAATTGTGCTTACCGGCGTAAATATTGGTGATTACGGAAAAGGGGAATTTGGTAATAAAAAACACGAACATACTTTCCTGGAATTGGTTCGGGAATTAGACAAAGTAGAAGGAATAGAAAGATTGCGAATATCCTCTATTGAACCGAATTTATTGAAAAATGAAACGATTGAATTTGTATCAAAAAGCAGAACTTTTGTGCCGCATTTTCATATTCCGTTGCAGTCTGGAAGCAATGATATTTTGAAATTAATGAAGCGTCGGTACCAACGTGAAATTTATACTGAAAGGGTAAATAAAATTCGGGAAGTGATGCCGCATGCTTGCATTGGCGTAGATGTCATTGTGGGTTTCCCGGGAGAAACAGACGAGCATTTCCTGGAAACCTATCATTTCGTGAATGATATGGATATTTCGTATTTGCACGTTTTTACCTATTCTGAACGTGATAATACTGAGGCAGCAACCATGGCAGGTATTGTTCCTGCGAATGTTCGGGCCAAACGCAGTAAAATGATGCGCAGTTTATCCGTCAAAAAACGCCGTGCTTTTTACGAAAGTCAATTGGGAAGCAATAGAACCGTTTTGTTCGAAAGTGAAAATAAAGAAGGCTATATTCACGGGTTTACGGAAAACTATGTGAAAGTAAAAACCCCTTGGAATCCGGAATTAGTAAATACATTACAAAAAATCAATTTGACAAAAATTGATGAAGACGGTAGTGTTCGAATGGAATTTGTTACAACTTTGGTTTAATTAGTTTTTAAACATATAAGTCATATAAGCAAAAGATTAAAAACCATTAAGGGATTAAGTTCATTAAGTTAGACGCTTAATTTTCTTAATCCCTTAATGGTTTTAAAAAAAATTATATGACTTATATGTTTGAAAATTTTTACGGATTTGTAGACCAAATACTGCTGTTTTTAATGAAAACGCGTCGGTTAAGTTTGAGTTGTGCGATGATTAACTCTGCCATATCTTC
The DNA here is from genome assembly GCF_003970305.1 of Flavobacterium sp. LB2P53. Classification (NCBI taxonomy): domain Bacteria; kingdom Pseudomonadati; phylum Bacteroidota; class Flavobacteriia; order Flavobacteriales; family Flavobacteriaceae; genus Flavobacterium; species Flavobacterium sp. LB2P53. The sequence goes on along the minus strand of NZ_RYDG01000009.1, from coordinate 50,014 downwards.
TGCTTGCATGACTTTTTCCGGATTCCCGTCGGTCAGTTTTAAATCTTTGGCCATTTCCGTGGCAACCGTACTTGGGGTTAAGGCCGTTACACGAATATTGTGTTTACGCACTTCCTGCATCAACGATTCCGTTAATCCTAAAACGGCAAATTTTGAGGCACTGTAAGCGCTTGTCAATGCATTGCCACTTAATCCGGCTGTGGAAGAAATGTTGATGATGTCCCCGGTTTGTCTTTCGATCATATTGGGTAAAACGGCGCGAGTTACATAATAGGTTCCCATTAAGTTTACCTGAATGATGCGTTCCCAATCCGTAGGTTCTAATTCTAAAAATTTTCCAAAAGCGGCTATTCCGGCATTGTTGATTAGAATATCAATGGTTCCAAATTCAGCCAATGCTTGCTCAACGGCAGCGTTTACCGAGTTGATATCAGCAACATCAGCAGTTATTGCAAGTGCTTTTACGCGCAACGAACGCACTTTTGCCGCTACGCTGTCTATTTCATCCTGTGTTCTGGCAATCAAAATTACATTAACACCTTCTTTGGCTAGGGCCAAAGCGATTGCTTTACCAATTCCTTTTCCTGCGCCGGTAATCAGGGCATTTTTATTTTTTAAATCTGTCATTTGGAGAATTATTTTAGGCCAATAAAAGGCTAAGTTTACTGTAAAAGTAGTCCGTTTTACATTTGAAATCTATTTTGATTTTCTATTTAATCTAAATTTAACGTTCTGTTATTTTGACAGCAACGAACATTTTTTAATCAAATGGACTTTATTTTTTGTCCAATGTCAGTTTGTAAATTTCGGTTTCTAAAACCTCGGTATCTTTGTCTTCACAGAGCAGGAATTCTATTTTTTCTTTTGAATTGGCGTATAAAGTCAACCCCTCGAATTTATGGGTGCTGCTAATTTTTTGTGTGAAATCGATTTTCATGGTTGTCAGGTTGATGCTTCCAATAAGACTTCCTAAAATTTCGCCATCCTCATAAGTAGATTTGGTATCTTCGGCTGTGGCCAAAAAATAAATGCTGTTGTCGACTAAAACGGCATCGGTAAAACTACTTCGTACTCCTTGTATTTTTGGGAGTTTGTAGTTGTTTGAAAGAATAGCGAAATCAGTAGTGAGGTTTTTTCCTTCGATGGTAAAAAGGACATTCTTATTGGCGCTTCCGTTGCCACGATTCACTAAAAACCAACTTTTGCCATTGTAGATAGCACCTTCAATGTTGAAATCTTCGGCTTTTATTTCCCCGAAACTTTGCAGCGCTGCATATAAATTAGTGATATCATTTGTGGCAGTTACTCTTTTATGGCTGGAGTTGATTTGAATCATTTTGTTCCTTTTTTCGGTGGAACCGGAGCCAAAAACATACACGCTGTCTTCAAAATGGGTTATGGCTTCAAAATCAGCTTTGTCTTTTTTTGGCGTGTTCTCTGTAGGATTTTCCAGTAGCGGATAGCGTTTTAAATCCTTGGAATCGATGTGATATTCGTAAAGAAAGCCGCTGTTGTCGCCAATAATCAGTAGCGAATTGTCTTTGTAAACAAGTCCTGATGCGGAACCAATGCCGATAATTTGAAACAGTAATTCGAGTGTGAATTTTTCCATTGTATGTGTTTTGAAAACAAGTGCCTAGCCCAGATAATAGTGGAAATCCTTTTATTATTTTTCTTTAAAATAATAAAAGATTGCAACGAATAGCTGGAATATGCTCCTAAAATTCATCAGGATTAATCCTTATAGTTTGTTACATTTGAGTTGCAAAGATAAATTATTTGTTATGAAATCTATAAATCCCGATGATTTTAAAGTGATTGGCAAAATGGAGCGAGTTGCAGGATGTGATGCATGCGCACAACAGGTTCGGGTTTTGATTTGTTTGCAAGGCATGGATACATCGTTAAGTGTAGCCTGATTCGGGAAGTTTGCGGTTTTTAACCGAATGCAAAATAACGTTATAGTTTGAAACCATAAGCCACACGAACGCCAACTTGTCCTACACCTTCTCCTGGAGTTCCATTGTTATTCACTCTAGGAAAATCAGAATAGTGCTCATATCGCAAAGAGATATCAATGTATTTTGTAGCGTAACCAATACTTGGCGCTACGATTAATGAGGTTTCATTATAACCGTTAGTCACTGCAAAAGCAGCACCGGCTTCTCCCATTACATAAAATTGATCGTCCCATATAAAAGCTTTAAAACCTGCTTTTGCCGGAATAAACCCTAGATCAGATCCGTTAGCTTTACTTACAAATAAGTTGTTGAAACCAGTTGTTACGGTTACAGAATATCGTTTTGATAAATCATATTGTAATCTGGCATCGGCTCCTAAAGTTAATTTGTATGGATCATTTACGGAATATCCACCATTTACACCAACTCCTAAACGGAATCCTTGATCATAGTGCTCTACTTTGGTTGTTTCTTGAGCTTGTACATTATTTGCAAACATCATTACGATGGTACATGCAAATGCGATTTTCATTTTTTCTGTGATTTTCATAATTGTATTTTTTAAATTTATATTCTGTTTTGTAGGTTAAACTGCCCCCAAAACAACATATCAAAAGTAACAGTACCAATGCTGAAAAAGTTATACAATTATTTCGTTTTGTTATAGAATTTATAACTTGCAGCCTGTTTCACTAAAAAAGTAGTGATATATATCAAATAGTAGTGATGCAATTGAAAGCTTCTAATTATATTTGCCATCAAAAAAGCAAAAAGTGAATTTCTCCCAATACTTCAAAGAGTTTTCTTATAATATAAGATTAGCGTATCCCATAATTTTAGGAATGTTGGGACATACCTTAATAGGGATTGTTGACAATTTCATGGTAGGAAAATTAGGGTCTACGGAGCTGGCGGCGGTATCACTGGGAAACAGTTTCATCTTTATTGCGTTATCGATAGGAATAGGATTTTCAACAGCAATTACTCCTTTAGTTGCAGAAGCTGATGCGGAAAAAGAGGAGGGTAAAATCCGTTCTATTTTTCACCATGGATTGCTTTTATGTACAGTTCTTGGAGTCGCTTTATTTATTCTGACCGTTTTGTCCAAACAAATTATGTACTTGATGCACCAACCCAAAGAAGTGGCTGACATGGCTGCTCCGTACATTGACTGGGTTGCTTTTTCTTTGATTCCGGTAATAATATACCAGGGATACAAACAATTTGCGGATGGTTTAGCAAAAACTAAATATTCTATGTATGCCATACTTATGGCTAATGTGGTGCATATTTTTTTTAACTATGTTCTTATTTATGGCATTTGGATTTTTCCTAAATTAGGTATTCTTGGGGCGGCTTTAGGAACTGTCATTTCAAGAATTATGATGGTCGTTTTTATGCATTATTTAATAAAAAGAAATGCAGCATTAAAACGATATTTCAAAAATTTCAGTTTCAAGGAAATACGAAAATCAGTGTTAAAAAAAATCATCAATCTTGGGTTGCCTTCAGCCATGCAAATGCTGTTTGAAGTAGCATTGTTTACCGCTGCTATTTGGCTTTCAGGTTCGATTGGAAAAAACAGTCAGGCCGCCAATCAAATAGCCCTCATCCTGTCATCATCAACATTTATGGTCGCTATGGGATTGAGTGTTGCCGCCATGATCCGCGTGAGTCATACCAAGGGAATGAATGATTACAAAGAATTGATTGTTGTAGCCCGTTCTATCTTTTTACTGGCTATAATTTTAGAAACATTTTTTGCCATTATTTTTGTGGCGTTTCATCAATACCTGCCACATTTATTTTTGAATATGTCTGATTCGGCTCAAATGATTGATAATTCTGAAATTATCACTATCACATCAAAATTACTGTTAGTAGCCGCTGTTTTTCAAATTTCAGATGGAATTCAAGTTGTTGTTCTTGGTGCTTTACGTGGCTTGCAAGATGTGAAAATCCCCATGTATATTACCTTTGTGTCCTATTGGGTTATTGGTTTTCCAATTTCCTACTATCTGGGAAACTATACCAATCTAAAAGCAGTTGGAATTTGGATCGGGCTTTTGGCAGGATTGACGGCAGCCGCTTTATTTTTGTATATTCGCTTTGCGAGATTGACAAGAAAGTTGGTAATGCAAAGCGAGAATAAATAAAACAATAAATACTTAACTATTAAATTCATGGAATTACCAAAATTTTTACTGGGCGACAACACCGATTTTCCTGAAGATATTTTTATCATTCATTTGGATTATCCCCGATTTATTATCAATCTGAAAGATGATGAAGTCGAATTTATCGAAGAAGCCGAAGATCTGGATGAAGGCGAACTAAATGCAGAAATGGAAGGATTAATTGTTCTTGCCAATGAGTTTTACGATAGAGAAATCAAACTTTACGAGGAGTAAATCTATTTTTTAAAATAGGTTTCTAATAATTTTTGAGCGGCTGCAAAGGGTGAAATTTCATCATTTTGCACCGCTTTTTTAGTTGCATTCATTGATGCTTGAATTTCCGGATTATTGTAAAAATTAGTTTTTAATTGTTCGTTGATGGTTTCTAACATCCAATATTGGTTTTGTTCTTTCCGTTTTTCAAAGAAATAATTATTGACTTTAGTAAGTTCCAGAAATTTATGAATGGTTTCCCAAACTTCCGCGATTCCTTCGTGACTTATGGAGCTACAGGTAGAAGTGGTAGGGATCCAGCCTGATTTTTTAGCCGGAAAAAGATGTAGAGCTCTCTTGAATTCCAGTTTGGCTAATTGAGCTTTTCGGATATTGTCTCCATCGGCTTTATTAATTACGATGGCATCAGCCATTTCCATAATACCGCGTTTTATTCCTTGTAAATCATCACCAGCCCCGGTAATTTTTAACAACAAAAAGAAATCTACCATGCTGTGTACTGCGGTTTCACTTTGACCAACACCCACCGTTTCGATCAATATAGTGTCAAAACCGCAGGCTTCACAAAGCGTGATGGTTTCCCTGGTTTTTCGGGCTACTCCACCTAGGGTTTCCCCAGAAGCAGATGGTCTGATGTATGCATTTTTGTCTTTAACCAATTCCTCCATTCGGGTTTTATCACCTAAAATACTTCCGTGTGAAATGGTACTGCTCGGATCTACTGCCAAAACAGCTACTTTCTTTCCTAAACTGGTCAAGTGCAAACCAAAGGCTTCAATAAAAGTGCTTTTTCCTACTCCGGGAACCCCTGTTATTCCTATTCTGACGGATTTATTGGCGTGAGGCAAACAAGCATTTATGACTTCATTGGCTTTCGCTAAATGGTTGGTGTTTGTACTTTCTACTAACGTAATGGCACGACTCAAAGCTGTGATATTTCCCGCTAATATGCCGCTAAAGAGTTCGTTAGATGAAGGCTGTATTTTTCTAAATTGCTGGATATGTTCCACCGCTGCAGCACTGATAGCATCAGGAGAAGAAACCCCAGGTTTTTCGTTAAGGGCAGAATGAAGTAGTTTTTTATTTGGCAAAGCAGCTTTTTTTAAAAGTAAAATTAATAAAAAAGGATGGTGAATGAATGGTGATTTGCATAAAATATCAAATTGATCGTGATCAGGCTTTTGATGCACAGCTAAATCAATAATTTTATTTTTTGAATTGAGTTTATAAAGGATTTGTCAATATCTTTGCACCATTATGAATAATTTTATCTTGATTTTTGTTTTTTTATTCCTCGGTATTGTGCTGCAAAATATAAAAGCATTCCCTGTTATTAGTGTTTACAAGCTGTTAAATAAGCTTGTTATTTATATTTGCCTTCCGGCTCTGGCCTTGTATTATATTCCAAAAATAGACTGGAGTCCTGAATTGTTATTCCCTATTGGGGTAGCCTGGATTGGATTTGTAGTTTCCTATTTGTTTTTTAGTTTTTTAGGAAACAAATTTGGCTGGTCTAAGAAACTCACTGGGTGTTTAATTATCACGGCTGGTTTAGGGAACACATCTTTTTTAGGTTTTCCAATAATTGAAGCATTATACGGTGAAGAAGGTTTGAAAACGGCTATTTTAGTAGATCAGCCCGGTTCTTTTGTAGTGCTTTCGACCTTAGGGATTCTGGTGGCAACAGTATACTCTACCGGAAGTCCAAATGGTGTTCAAATTGCCAAGAAGATTCTGTTTTTTCCACCTTTTATAACTTTTTTAGTAGCCTGTTTGATGAATGTTTGTAATGTGGATTTCCATGAGTACATCCAAGTTTTATTTCAAAAAATGGGAAGTGCAGTAACTCCTTTGGCTTTGCTATCGGTTGGTTTGCAATTGCGTTTTGAACGGAAAAGCCAGCACTGGAAGTTTTTAGGACTGGGCCTTTTGTATAAATTAATTTTGACCCCGGCTCTTATTTATGTGTTGTATGTATTGATTTTGCAACAGCATTCTAAAATTATTCAAGTTGCTATTTTAGAGTCGGCTATGGCCCCAATGATTACAGCTTGTATTTTAGCTTCTACGCACGGTTTAAAACCTCGATTGAGCAGTATGATGATTGGTTTTGGAATACCACTATCTTTTATCACGTTGTTGTTTTGGTATTTTTTGGTTCAATTGGTGTAATTTCTCGGTTGCTAAAGAAAAACGATAAACTAGCTTCACTTACTTCATTCCAATATCGGAAAGGATGGTGATACGTTGGTATAGGACTATGATTTCGCACTGCTTTGAAAGAAAAAAAGTTGATTTTAGTTTGAAATCCAGAAAAAGGAATGTGCCGTACTATTATATGGGAGCAGCGTACTCCTATTTATTTTGAATAAAAAAAAGCTCGCCTGGATTAAAATCTTTAGCGAGCCTTTTAAAAAATAAAAAACAAACAAACTTATTTTTGATTCTCCAAGCGGTAGGAAGTTGTTTCAGTGTAGGTTTTTCCAAATTGATCTGTGGCTTTAATCTCGATCGTATGTACGCCTATTTCCAGATTCGTAGGAATTTTTCCTTTCCAAAGATGTTTGCTTTCTATAGGATTAGACGAGCGTCTGCCAGGAATTAATTCTTCGGTTAGATCCCATTCATAAACCTCAGTGGCATACGAAGGATCTATTTCCTTTACATAGTCCATTGCTTTCCATTCGCCTTGGTCTACGCGGTATTCGAGGTTGTCGTTTTTACTTCCCATAAAGAAATTCACATAAATTCCGGATCGGGTAGGACGGCCTTTTTCCACTACTTTGGGTGCAAAAACCTCCATTTGATAGGTTTTGGGTTTGCCCGCCACTTTATAATCCAGACTGTATTTATTTCCTTTAAAATTAATAAAGGCATATCCTTTTGGTGTTCCATCACGCATGGTCGAAACCGGAACGCCTTCAGAATTCAGTTTTCCGGAATACCAATCTCCGGAAGTGGTTCCAACATTGTAATGATGGTGTGGTTTTTCCTGTAACCAGCCATCGGTTTTGTCAAAGTAATCCTGGCGTTGAATGTGGGTATGGGCAGAAAGAGAAAGTGTGTTTGGGAAATCTTTTAAAAGTTCGAATAACTGATCCCGATCTGCATTTCTGAAAGTATCTTCATCGGTAGGCTCACTTATTGGAATATGAAAAGCCAGCACTATTAAATGTTCTTTTGAAACCAATTTCAAATCATTGGCTATAAACTGCAACTGTTTTGGTGTAAAACCGCCCCAATATCCTTTTTGATTTCGGGGATCAGGATAGAGCACATTATCCATTACGATAAAATGGACTTTACCATAATTGAAGGCATAATTTGCTGGGCCAAAATGGGCTTCGTAGGTTTCATCGGCCATTTCATCTGTGGTGGCATCAAAATTAAGATCGTGATTTCCCAATAAATTGTACCACGGAATCCCCGCTTTTTGTACCGCTTTAATGTAAGGATTAAAAAGAGCAAGGTCATTTCCTACTAGATCTCCCAGGCTCAATCCGAAAGGAACATTTTTAATTCCTTCTACTTCGGCTACAATCCCTTTGGCAAAAAAGTCAACTTCAGCCTGGGTATAAGGTTGCGGATCACCAAAGATAAGGGCTGTAAACTCTTGATTTTCCTGTTGGGGAACCAAACCAAAATCGATTGATTTAGGCAATTTTCCCGTGGGGTCTACTCCTTTGAATTTTAATTGAGGAGAGCCTTTGGGTTTGTGATTGTAAAAAAACTGAGGCAGATTATTTTCATCCACGCCTACTTTATAATTGGCGGGTTTAATTACGGCTATAATTGCATCGTCGCTAATAGGCAGGATGTATTTGCCTTTTTCATCGGTAAGGACCACTTCCAGACCATTGGTTACGGAAACATTAGCAATTCCTTTTTCATTTCGTTCTTTTTTGCCGTTCTGATTGTGGTCTTCAAAAACACAACCTTGAACGTTGGTTTGTGCCATAATTCCTATTGAAAACAGCAAGGCACAAATGGAGAATGTTGATTTTTTCATTGTTTATTTATTTTAAATTAAGATTTTATTTGTCCCACCAAACTTTAGTGTTAATATCATCTGTACCCAACATTTCAACTGCTTTGAGGTAATTTTGCTGGTTGTTGATTTGAATGCTCGTTGGATAATAAAAACGGGAAGGCATAATTCCATTATTTTCCATGGCAGTCGTTTTTGGAAGAATTGGGAATCCAGTTCTGCGGTATTCAAACCACTGTTGGTAATCGATAAAATAAAGGGCATAATATTTTTGAAGCATGATTTTTTCTAAAGTGCCATCATAAGCTGCTAATGAATTATCAAAATAAGTACTGGGCATTGTGGCTCCCAATTGCTCCATGGCGGCCTTAACTCCTTTTTTATAATGCGTTTCGGCATCCGTGGTGAATCCTCTTTGCGCCATTTCGGCTTTTATAAAAGCTACTTCGGCATACGTCATCAAGAAAATATTCATGGGATTGGTTATCTGAGTTGCATTAAACGTAGAAGCATTGTAAGCAAACTGAGATTCAGCTCCTGCATAGGCACTGGGAATTCCTTTGTAGCCTATGGAAACATTGTTCAAGTCTCTTGCAACACCAGCAATAACAGGTCTTCGGGGATCGGCCATGGTGTTTAGATTGTCTATAAAAAAAGAGGCTATTTTTACGTTTAAACTAAAATCCTGCGGTCTTCCCCAAGGAGAAACATTAGGGGTTACTCCAGTTACTTTCAGGATGGCAGATTCGGATGTGTTTTCAAAAACAGGGTATTGTGTTGGATTTTGAATCATCGTTGCCAACTTTTGAAAAGAATTGGTTTCGGTACGGTTGGATATTCTCAACAACAAACGCATTTGAAGGGAATTAGTGAATTTTCTCCATTTCGTGACATTGTTTTGAAAGAGGATGTCACTGGCATAAATCATAGGTGTAGCGGAATTATAAAGGGCATTTGCTCGTTCTAAATCGGCTAAAATAGTGGTGTAAATTAATTCCTGAGAATCAAATGCGGGATAAAGGTTGCCTTCCTCACCGTTTACAGCTTCGGTCATGGGAACCGGTCCAAAAATATCCGTAAGATTGGCATACACCCAAGCATTTAGTGTCAGTGCAATGGCTTCATAATTGCGATCCTCTGCCCGTATCGCCGCAGTTTTCATTTCCTTGATATTATTGAGCCATTTGTAATAATTAGCCCAGGACGAATACCCTATTTCCTGACTTAAATCATAACGGTGAAGCCCTCCGGAAACGCTGGGAAAGGGGAGCGATACCTGCATCAAATCGAACGTGACACCCGCACTTCTAGTCGCGTTGTGTGTAGCCAGACCATAAATAATAGGATTAATTAATGTTCCCGGACTTATCTGGGCAATCCGGTTAGGGTCTTCATTGAGCTCGCTAAAATCGCCCGTGCAAGCAAAGTTTAGCAGTATTAGAACTAAAGTTGCAGTAAAAATTTGTATCTTTTTCATCTTTAAATAATAGTTTAGAAATTCACTTTTAAATTAAAACCATAGGTAGCAGGAGTGGGCATTTGACCCATTTCGATACCGGGTAAAATAGTATCTCCATTTAAGGCTGCCGTTTCCGGATCGAAAATAGGAAAGTCAGAAAGAACCGCTAAGTCTCGACCAAAAACCGATACATCTAAACTTGTAATGCCGGTATTCTTAAGCCATATTGGAGAGAAACTGTATTGCAGACTTACTTCTCTCAATTTTACATAAGAAGCTTCAAAAGAGTTGGACTCGACATTGGCTCTGCGGTAATACCTGGCGTACCAGTCCGGAGTCAGTGCCTCAGTAGTGTTTTGAGAATACGTACCATCGGAATTTAATACTACTCCTTCGCCTACAATCACTCCTTCTTCGCGTCCTTTTATGGTAGATCTGATTTTACCCATTTCAGATAGTTTATGATGGGTTTGGGAATAGATGATACCGCCAAGTTGACCACCCAACATGACATTTAAACCTATGTTTCCAAATTTAAAACTGTTGTATAATCCGGCTCTCCAATCCGGAGTGGCATCGCCTATGTATTGAATTTCATCCGGATAGGCCGGTAAACCCGCATTGTCATATACAATCTGACCGTCAGGAGATCGTACAAAACCGTAGCCGTATATTGCGGTTGTTGTCCCACCCTCTTTGGCAATCAATGTGGCTGAACCTCCTGAACCAATGGTTTGTTGTCCCTGAATACCATCGGCAAGTTCCATGACGCGATTCCAGTTTTTGGACCAAGTTAAAGTGGTTGACCACTTAAATTTATCCATATTGACAATTTTTCCGGTTAGGGTGAGTTCAACTCCTCGATTTCGAACTTCGCCAGAATTCATGATGCCGGAACTGAATCCCGTTGTGATGTCTAAGGGAACAGAAATAATTTGGTTTTTAGTTGTTGTCTGATAGACCGTCGCGTCAAAATTGATTCTGTTTTTGAATAATCGCCCTTCAAAACCGGTTTCAATACTGGTGGTGATTTCCGGTTTAAAATTGGCATTATACAAGGTTGATGGCGCTACTGCTGAACTTGCAAAGGCAGATTGATCGTAGTATTTACTGGTTCTATACGGATCAGTATCATTACCCACTTGGGCAAGAGACAATCGGTATTTAAAATATTCCAGTGATTTGGGTAAGTTGAATATTTCAGAAAGAATAAAACTGGTATTTACAGAAGGGTAAAAGAAAGAATTGTTTTGTACTGGTAAAGTACTGGACCAGTCGTTTCTGCCCGTAACATCTAAGAAAATCTGATCTTTAAAAGAAAGGGAGAACAGTCCGTACAAGCTATTGACTTTTTTATAACTGTCATTTACACTTATGATTGGATTGCTGATCCCATTTGCCAATTTATAAACATCAGGAACTACTAAGCCTTCCACAGCAGCATCCATTCTTTGGTATTTATAGCTCATCGCATTTCCACCTGCTGACGCAGAAAAGGAAAAATCGTTTGACAGCTTATTCTTGTAAGTCAATAAAAAATCAGAATTTACTTCCTGCATAAATACATCCTGTGTTCTAAAAAATCCTTTAGCATACCGGTTGATACTGTAGGGTCTTTTTTGCTCCCGATCCTGATGGTAGGTGTTTAAAGCAGTTCTCAATAAAAGATCTAAATTGGGAGCCAACTGGATTGTGGCGTTCAGATTTCCCACGATTTGGTTACTTGCTAAGGAATTTGTAGCTTCATTGGCAATTAAATAGGGATTATCAATATAACTACTGAAGGGTTGCAGCTGTTGGATTTGGTTTTGACCTTGTCTCCAAATAGGGCGGTACCAATCGAGATCTACATTTGGATTTTGGAAAATCGTAAAGTAGGCGATAGAGCCATTATTGTAACCGGTACTCGGTAAATTGTCACTGTCTCTGTTGTTGTAATTGATCACCGAAGCAATTTTAATTTTATCTGAGATTTTATAATCCGCATTCACAGAGGCTGTAATTCTTTCAAATCCGGTATTAGGCATGATCCATTCATTTTTAGAATGACCAATAGACATTCTCATGGAACCATTTTTGTCCCCGCCTTGAAGCGTGAGGTTGTTGTTTATAGTAATTCCGGTACGCCAGAAATCTTTAATATTATTCTTGTAGGGAGTCCAAGGTGTTCTTTCGGTTCCTTGAGTCTGCGTTACGGGATCGTATTGAAAATAGGATTGTCCGTCAAATTTTGGTCCCCAGGCGCTACTGGTGGAACCCGTATTGTTTCCATCGGCAGAACTTAAATAGGAATAATACGGATTTCCATTTCGATCAAATGATTTTCCGGTACCCTGACCATATTCATATTGGTAATCTGGCCAACGTTGAATGACGTCAAAAGTGACTCCTGTATTATAGCTAATCCCAAGGCCTTTGTTCTTTTTACCGGATTTGGTAGTGATAATTAACGCACCATTTGCGGCACGACTTCCATAAAGTGCAGTGGCTCCGGGTCCTTTTAAGACTGTTACGTTTTCGATATCATCAAGGTTAAGGTCTGAAATACCGTTACCAAAATCAACTGGAGAATCGCGGCCCATATACGCACTGTCAGATCCTGAGCTGGTTATTTTACTGTTTAGGGGAACACCATCTACAATAATTAAGGCATTATTCCCATTGGGATTCAACGAATTATTTCCTCTTAAGGTAATTTGTTGGGAATTTAGAGGCCCGGATCCTGAGGAAACGATATTTAAACCGGCCACTTTTCCTTTTAGGCCTGAAGACCAGTTATTTGGAGCGGTTTGTGCCAGATTATCGGCATTGATAGTTTGTTGCGAAAAACCCAATTGTTTTTCCTGTCTTTTAATTCCTAAAGCAGTTACCACAACCTCGTTCAGCGCATTAGTGTTCGCTGTTAAGCGGATTACCAGTGGCGCAGAATTATTTGCGGATACTTCTTTGTTATCAAAACCCATATAGGAAACTACTAAAATCGCATTAGCCGTGGAGGTGGTCAGACTAAATTTTCCGTCAAAATCAGTTGTGGTGCTGTTTGTAGTTCCTTTTTCTAAAACGCTTGCTCCAGGTAAAGGCAAGCCTTGAGAATCATTTACTGTGCCGCGGGTGAGCTGCTGGATTGAAGGAGATTTGGTTACAGAAATGGTATTGTTGATGCGGCGAAATTGAAAGCCAGTTTGGGCGGTAATTTTATTTAAAATAGTATGTATGCTTTCCTTGTTTACCACTAAAGTCAAACGTTGTTTTGAAGAGGCGATTGCTTCGTCAAAAACAAAGGTGTAAGGAGTCTTTTTTTCTAAGATATCAAAGACTTCCCTGATTTGGATTTCTTTGATGTCGATAGAGAAATTTTTCTCCTCGGTAGTTATAGTTGTATGAGGCATTGCAGCCATTTCAGAAAATATGAAGAGGAAACTGAACAGGTACAGGTATTTTTTTAATTTTAGGGAAAAAAGAAATTGGATTTTCAAATTCATTTTAATAGGTTTTAAATATTTATTTTGTTTTAATGGGATCTCAATTCGAATGCCACTTAAGTATTGGTTTTAATAGCGAATTCCAGCATTTACTTCTTTGGTTTTTCTCGTATAAAAATGGTGTTTTGGTTTTGAACGTGAATTTCTAATTGTTTTACCTCGGCAATACTGTTGAGGATAGTAGTGACATTTTCGTTTTTAAATTTTCCGGTAATCCGGAGTTGTTCTAATTCCGGATGCTCAAAAAGAATGGTCACATTAAATTTATTTTTCAAAATTGCGGCTGTTTCGCCAAGGCTTGTATTTTCGAGTACTATAATATTTTTAGTCCAAGCCAAGAAATCTTCCCGGGTATTGTTTGTGAGCAGTGGAAGCTGTGATGTATGAAAACGCAGTTGTTGATTTTTAGTTAGCAATACGTTGTGATTGGGATTTTCTTTAGAATTCACGGTTACTTTTCCGGATAGCACACGGATGGTATTGGGGTAATTTTCATACGCGCTAATGGTAAAAGAAGTTCCTAAAACTTTGATTTTGAATTGAGGGGTTTCTACTGTAAAAGGACTTTTTGGATTGCGAACTACTTTGAAATAAGCTTCTCCTTTAAGGTCTAGTTTTCGGTTGTTTTTGAAATTGGTTGCGTAAGTAACGCTGCTGTTGCCATTTAAAACCAGCTGACTGCCATCAGGCAAAAAGAGTGTTTTTATTTCCCCTTTGGCAGCGGATTGTGTGATGCGATTTGTACTGGTAGATTGGGTTATTACGAAAGAAATTCCGATAAAAAGAAGTGCAATGGCAGCTATTTTGCCTATATTCGAATAGCGTTTTTGCAGCTTTCCTTTGGGCTTGTTAATGGTAGTATTTATTTTATGCAGGATTGCATTTCTTTTCTCTTGGGTTAAAGAAAGGATTATGATGTTTTGTTCTTTCTCTGTTTGTTTAAAGAAGAAGGTTTCTACAGCCTCTTTTTCGGATAGCGTGCATTTATTTTGAACATATTTTTGGGCTAATGTGAGGAAGTCTTCTTTTTGCAAAACGGGTCTTTTTACTATAAGTACCCGCTGGTATTGTTTTTACGTAGTGGGAAATTCAGTCTTAAAGATTTGGTAACAGAAGGGGGAGTGGATTAACATTGCAGCAACATTCCCGTAATAAAAATCGAGAATTGGCAGGGGTCAATCTTCATTTTAAGCAATTTCAATCCATCACTGATGTGCTTTTCTACGGTGCGGACTGAAATGTTTAATTTTTGGGCAATTTCAATATTGGTGTAATGTTCCAATCGGCTCAGGATTATGACTTCTTGGCTTCTGGGAGGGAGTTTCTTTATTTGCTTAAAAATTTCGGATTCAAATTCTTGGTATACTAAATGCTTGTCGGTTCCGGAAGGATTCGGGATGTTTTGAAGTATTTCAAGATGCCCGGAATCAAATTTTAAATCCCGAATGTGATTGGCAACTTTGTATTTGACGGCTCGGAGTAAATAACCTTCTAAATTTTCAATAAATGTATTGGCTGATTTTTCCCAGAGACTAATAAATATTTCCTGAACAATATCTTCGCAAATGGCTTCCTCTTTGTAGATTTTAAAAGCATAGGTATACAATCTTTTCCAATAACGGTCAAATAAGATGCCAAAGGCAAGCTGATCCTGGTGCTGCAATCTTGTTTGTAATTCCGTATCGGATAATAGCAGTAGTGTTGTTTTCATGCTGTAGTAGTTGCTACAAATGAAATCAATTTTAACAAGCTGGGATTCGAAAGGAGTTTAAGCTATGGTTAACGAATGTCGATGATTTATCCCCAACGGTGTTAAACATTTTTTTTTCTGGTTATTAAAAAGAAAAACGGCGCTGAAATAAGCGTCGTTTTTTATAAAGTGAAAATGGAAGGTTTTAGTTTAGCATTTTTTTCCGCTGACTTTTGCCATTGTTGCCGCACACTTTTTTCCTTCGGCTTTGCATTTTGTTTTGCATGTTTCAACTTCTGCGGCAGTCATTGCTTTGGAGTCTTTTTTGGCACAACAGGATTCTTTTTTAGCTTTTGCGACAGCTTTTACTTCTTGCGCACTAAGAGCAGTAGTGAAGAATGCAATTGCAACAAATGTTAGTATTTTTTTCATGTTATAAATTTTAAAGTTGGTTTATTTACTTTGGATATTGGTCCAAATATAGATAATAATGCGAATCAATTTTAAAATTCAGAGTACTATTAAAAATATAAGTAAGTTTTATTTTTTATAAATATACTTTTTAAGTATTTCTCTAAATAAGTTTTGCTGTTCTGCCATTAATAGGATTATTTTACAGGACTGTCCGTAACTAATACCACTTAATTATTCCAGCCACGAATTACCCGAATTACGCGGAATTTTTATTTTAATTTTAAAAAAAAAATTGCTGAAAATTAATGTGATTCGGTGCTAACTTTTTTAGGAATAGTTCTCTTTTGTAAATATAGTCCACTTAGTCGAGAGTCCTTTTGTTTTTTAGCAACTGTCCTTTTACAGAATTATCCAAACGCTATAATTTAACGCTTTAAATATAAAATATTTTTTAGTAAAACACTCTTTTTTTACCGTTTAAAAGCGGGTATTACCGTTTAAACGCATAAAAATATATTTTTTCTACTTTTTTTGTAAAAAAAAATAGGCAAGGCAGTACTGAATTTCTACAAAGAGAGGCGTAATAATTTCTATAAATACCTAAACAGGATTTTAATTTACTGTAATAACAAATCGTGCTTGTTTTAATTTTTTTCCATCTTTTTTACGGATTAAAACGCAATTTTTAACTAATTTTAGCACCTTATTCAGAGTATACAGCTAGGTCAAAAAGGAGTCAAAAGCATCTTAAATAGTATGGCTTTCAGTCTTTTGTTTTTAATTAATTTAACGGTTTAGGCTGCTTTTTGCTACTCCTTATTCGCGTTAATAATACAGTTTTATTAAAAAATATGAATTCATCTTCTGATAATGCAACACAAATTGACACTGCCGTTATTGCACAGCAAACCGTGTATCCTGTCCTGTTTTCTATTGCATTTGCTCATTTGCTCAATGATTTATTACAGGCCGTTATTCCGGCCGCGTACCCTATTTTAAAAGAAAATTTTAATTTAACCTTCACCCAAATCGGGTTAATTACCTTGGCCTATCAATTAGCGGCTTCCATTTTGCAGCCGATCGTGGGACTCTACACGGACAAAAGACCAAAACCTTTTTCCCAAATTTTCGGAATGCTTTTTACCTTATCCGGAATTGTGGGTTTGTCCTATGCGTCCAGTTTTTCAATGATCATAGTGTCGGTTGTATTGGTCGGGATCGGTTCGTCTATTTTTCATCCTGAAGCATCCCGAATCTCCTTTTTGGCCTCTGGAGGAAAACGGGGTTTGGCACAATCCATTTTTCAGTTGGGGGGCAATGCAGGAACAGCAATCGGGCCTTTACTGGTTGCCTTAATTGTGGTTCCTAATTCCCAATATCACATCATTTGGTTCGTCTCCGTCGCCCTTATCGGATTGGTTGTTTTGAGTAGGATTGCCCTGTGGTATCAAAATCATTTGAGTTTAAGGAGCACTAAAAAAGCGGTAATCAATTTGCCTAATTTGTCCCAAAAAACGATCGCAATCTCCGTGGGAATTTTGATGGTTTTGATATTTTCAAAATTCTTTTACATGGCCAGTATGTCCAGTTATTTCACCTTTTATTTAATCGAAAAATTTGGATTATCAGTGCAGGATGCCCAGTTTCACTTGGTTCTGTTTTTAGCCTCTTGTGCAATAGGAACTTTAATTGGTGGGCCTTTGGGCGATAAATACGGCAGGAAATACGTCATTTGGTTCTCTGTCTTGGGAGCCGCGCCTTTTACCTTACTGTTGCCGTTTGTCGATTTATTTTGGACCGGAGTCCTTTCCGTCCTCATTGGAACTATAATGTCCTCAGCCTTTCCGGCTATTCTGGTTTTTGCACAGGAATTACTGCCTAAAAAACTCGGAATGGTTTCTGGACTTTTCTATGGTTTTGCCTTCGGAATGGGAGGTTTAGGCTCTGCTTTACTCGGAAATCTAGCAGATCACACCAGCATCACTTATGTCTATTACCTGTGTGCCTATTTGCCGCTGATCGGAATTATTGCTTTCTTTTTGCCTAATTTAAAGAAAAAATAATACTTTTTCGTAGCTATATTTACTTCGTCAGTTCGCTTCGCTCGTATCCTGCTCTGTACTTGTATTCCCGATTAATATAAACTACGGCTGAATAGCCTTGTTTTTATTAATCGGGAGATGTCGCTGCTATCAGAGCTTAGGGTATTTGGTTTCCTAATGGCATTATTTTTTAAAGGGCTTCATTCTGGTTTTTATAAAAATTAGTAGAATTTTAAGAGTTGTTTTCCCTCTATAGTGTGTTTATTTCAATACCTTACAGTGTTACTAATTATTAAAATAAACAAGCATGGCAACAGTACGATTAGGCGATATTGCTCCTGATTTTGAAGCAGAAACGTCACAAGGAAAAATAGAATTTTATCATTGGCTGGGAGATTCCTGGGGCATTTTGTTCTCACATCCCGCTGATTTTACACCGGTTTGTACCACTGAGTTAGGAACAGCAGCACTGTATTATCCTGAATTTAAAAAACGAAATGTCAAGGTAATCGCATTGAGTGTAGATAGCGTCGATTCACACATGGAATGGATTAAAGACATCAATGAAACTCAAAATACTACTGTAGATTTCCCTATAATAGCCGATGAAGACAAGCATATCGCGGAACTATATGACATGATTCATCCCAATGCAAGTGAGAGTTTCACCGTTCGTTCCGTTTTTATAATAGGACCAGACAAAAAAATAAAATTGACATTGACCTATCCGGCATCAACCGGTAGAAATTTTGATGAATTATTGCGTGTCATCGATAGTCTGCAATTGACAGCTAATTACAGCGTGGCCACACCGGCCAACTGGAAAGATGGAGACAGTGTTGTAATTTCGCCTGCGGTTAAAGATGAAGATATCCCGACTAAATTTCCAAAAGGCTACGAAAGGGTTAAACCGTATTTGCGAATGACTCCGCAGCCCAATAAATAATGTTTTTTAGAAAACCGTATAAACATGAAAGCAGAATGAAAATAAATTCATTCTGCTTTTCTATTTTGTCAAAAATTAAAAATTACTTCTTATTGGTAATTAATAAACCAGAAACAATGATGCCCATACTAATAATTTGTATCAATCCAATTGCTTGATTTAGGAAAAAGTAAGCAAGAATACCGCTGAATATTGGGATTAAATAATAGATTAGAGCTGTTTTCGATGTGCCTATCAATCGTATGGCTTCGTTCCACAAATAGAAAGAAACCAGCGAAGCAAAAATGCCAACATAGGTGGTAATCAGAATCGTTTTAGTGTCAAAAACAACTTTTTTGTAAAACAAATGTTCACAAAGATAAAAAGGAAAAAGGAGCAGTGTGCCTATTACAAAAACACTAAACAAAAATACTTTTGGTGTTAATTCAGGTGGTTTTTTACGCACTAAAATAGTGTAATACGCAAAAAAGAAGCAAGCCACAAGCATCAATAAATCCCCAATGGTAAAGTTGATTTTTAGCAAGGCCTGAAGCGAACCTTTGGTAATTAGCACTAGAACCCCTGTGATTATAGTTACAATTCCTATGATTTTCAGATTAGATACGGTCTCTTTAAAAATAATTCTGGAGATTACAACAATAAATAACGGAATCGAAATGGCGATTAGCGATAAATTCACAGCACTCGTTGTTTTTCCTGCAATGTAAATTAACGTGTTGAAAATAGTGATTCCCAATACCGCCGTAAACACAAGATACCGGAGGTGTTTTTTAACAATTGTGAAATTTCTAGTAGTGCTTTTTAAAGCAAATGGAGCCAAAACGAGACATGCAATTGTCCAGCGCCAAAAGGCCAGTCCTATAGGAGGAATGTGGTCTTTTATGCCACTGGCGATGACCATATTTACGGACCATAACAAGGTAGCAAATAAGGCAAATAGAACTCCTTTAGTGGGATTACTCATTAAACCAAATTATGAATTTTAGCATACTGTAGTAACATAATAGTCTTGGCATCCTGCATTTGACCAGATTCAATCATGGCATACGCTTCTTCAAAAGACATTTCAATCACATCTATATTTTCTTCCTCATGTGCTACTCCGCCACCGTCACTTACTTTCATAGATTCATCGTACTCGCCAACAAATAAATACAATATTTCAGTTACAGCTCCTGGCGACATATATGTTTCCATGACTTTTTTGACTGTAGAAATACGATATCCTGTTTCTTCTTCGGTTTCTCTAATGATGCATTGCTCCGGATTGTCTTGATCCAAAAGGCCGGCACAAACCTCAATCATCATGCCGGTTTCATTCCCGTTAAGATAGGTTGGCAAGCGAAACTGGCGTGTAAGAATAACGGTTTTTTGTAAAGTGTTATAAAGTAAAATGGCGGCTCCGTTTCCTCTATCATAGACTTCTCTTTTTTGGGTAATCCAGGAGTCGTCTTTTTTTTGATAGTCAAAAGTGACTTTGTTTAAAAGGTACCAATTGTCTGAGAGCAATTCGGTTTTTTGTATTTTAATGGTTGGGTTTTTCATTCGTAGGAATTGATTTTTAAACTAAAAAAAACGTCCCGATTTATCGGGACGTTTCATAATCTTATTTCAGAATCGTTTGCTTTCTGTCTGGACCTACAGAAACAATTTTGATAGGCACTTCTACTTCTTTTTCGATGAATTCAATGTATTCTTTTAATTCGATTGGTAACTCATCATATGTGGTCATACCAGTCAAATCTTGTTTCCATCCTTTGAAATCCTGATACACTGGAGTTACATTTTCCGGTTCAATGTTGTATGGGAAATGTGAAATATTTTCTCCTTTATAATTGTATTCCGTACATACTTTCAACGTTTCAAATCCTGAAAGGACATCCCCTTTCATCATCATCAGTTGGGTTACACCATTCACCTGAACCGCATATTTCAGTGCTACTAAGTCTAACCAGCCACAACGTCTTTGTCTGCCGGTTACTGATCCAAATTCATTTCCAACACGGGCCATAGTTGCACCATCTTCGTCAAAAAGTTCAGTAGGGAACGGGCCACTTCCAACGCGTGTTACATAGGCTTTGAAGATTCCGTATACTTCCTTGATTTTATTTGGAGCAATCCCTAAACCGGTACAAGCGCCTGCGGCAGTTGTATTAGAGGAAGTCACAAATGGATAGGTTCCAAAATCAACATCTAATAACGAACCTTGGGCTCCTTCACATAATATTGATTTACCTGCTTTTTGCGCTTGGTGTAAATATTCTTCACTATCAATAAAGTCTAATTTTTTTAGCTCTTCGATAGCTTCAAAAAATTCTTTTTCTAATTCTTCTAAATTGTATTGTATCGCAACATCATAGAATTTTATCATGGCTTCGTGCTTGTCAGCCAAAGCTCTGTAACGATCTGTAAAATCTTCTAATTCAATATCACCCACACGGATTCCGTTTCTTCCGGTTTTGTCCATATAAGTAGGGCCAATTCCTTTTAAAGTAGAACCAATTTTTGCTTTTCCTTTAGATGCTTCTGATGCGGCATCTAACAAGCGGTGCGTTGGCAAAATTAAATGCGCTTTTCTTGAAATGATTAATTTGTTTTTGATGTCTAAATTAAATTTTTCAAGGCCTTCAATTTCTTTTTGAAAAACTACAGGATCAATTACAACTCCGTTTCCAATGATGTTTACAGCAGTTTTATGAAAAATACCGGAAGGAATAGTTCTAAGAACATGTTTTATTCCATCAAATTCTAAAGTGTGTCCTGCATTTGGACCTCCTTGAAAACGTGCAATAATGTCATATTTCGAAGTAAGAACATCCACAATTTTTCCTTTTCCTTCATCTCCCCATTGCAACCCTAGTAATAAATCTACCGTCATTCTATATGTTATTTGTAGTTAATTTTTGTATTTAGGAACGATCTTGTTCGTCCAGAGTATTCTTTTCCTTTTTTACACCGTAAAGGTATAAGGAGTGATTTGTAATTTCTATATCGAAAATTTCCTCAATTGTTTTTTTGATGCTTTGGATTCTAGGGTCACAAAACTCGATTACTTCACCGGTATCAGTCATGATAATGTGATCGTGCTGTTTGTCAAAATATGATTTTTCGTAATGTGCCTGATTCTGTCCAAATTGGTGTTTGCGCACTAAAGCACAGTCCAATAATAATTCGATAGTATTGTAAAGGGTTGCCCTACTAACCCGATAGTTTTTATTTTTCATTTTGATGTAGAGATTCTCTACGTCAAAATGTTCTTCACTATCGTAAATTTCCTGAAGAATAGCATAACGTTCAGGCGTTTTGCGATGTCCTTTTTTTTCAAGATACATTGTGAAAACATTTTTTACAATTTCTTGATTCTTGTTGTTATCTGTGGAAATGAGTGTCATATGCTGGCAAAGATAAATTTTTTAGTTTAAAGATTAAAATTTCCGGTTTGTTTAGTTTCAAGTTTGTTCCGTTTCAGGTATGAAAAGCTACATTATGTAAAAAACCAGCAACTTTTCTAGGTTTTATAAACTCGGGTTACCTTATCTATTCCATCAATCTTTTTGATATTATTGATTAATTTTTTTAAGATTGTATTGTTCTGAACAATTACGGCCACCTGCCCATGAAAGATACCTGCCTCTGTGCTCAAAGAAATACTCTGGATGTTCACATGCATATTATTCGATATCACTTTTGTCAGCTGGTTGGTAAGTCCTAAAACATCCATTCCGGTTATGTTTATGATGGCTTTGAATTCTTCTTGGGAAGAGTCAATCCATTTGGCCGTCATGATCCGGTAGGCATAGTTGGATTGCATTCCAATCGCGTTTGGGCAATCTTTTTTATGCACTTTTATCCCTTCGTTTATCGTGACAAACCCAAACACGTCATCCCCGGGAATTGGGTTGCAACACGGGGATAATTTATAATCCAGTTTGTCATGTTCTTTGCCAAATACGAGCATGTCATAATTGCTGCTTATTATTGGTTTATGAATGTCCTCATCAGCTGTGCTGGCGGTTCGTTTTATTTTATTCTTGAAAAAATTAATAAAAGTATTGCTTTTTTGGGCCGCATAATCTTTGAGTTGTTGGTTTTCTATAGCGCCAATCCCGACTCTGTAAAATAAATCTAAGCTTGTTTTTAACTTAAAAAAATTGACTAGCTCATTTACAACAGATTCATTTAAAGTTATTTTTAAATGCTTTAGTTTACGCGTCAGCAGTTCTTTTCCTTCTTCTCCAATTTTCTTGGTGTTCTCGTTTAAAACATTTTTTATCTTAGTTTTGGCTCTTGAAGTGGTCACATAATCCAGCCAGTTGATCGTTGGTTTTTGATGTTGTGACGTGATTACTTCAATTTGATCACCACTTTTTAATTCAAAATTCAACGGGACTAATTTTCCGTTTACACGTGTTCCCCTGGTGCGAATGCCTATTTCGGAGTGAATGCTGAAAGCAAAATCAAGCGATGTAGCACCTTTGGGCAAGGATTTTATTTCTCCCTTTGGGGTAAAAACAAAAATTTCTTTTGAATATAAATTCATCTTGAAATCCTCCACAAAATTTACTGCATTTGTCTCAGAATTCTCTAAGGCTTCTTTTAGTAAATTGAGCCAGACATCCAAACCACTTTCTTCGGTAGCGCCATTTTTATATTTGTAGTGCGCAGCATATCCTTTTTCGGCAATTTCATCCATGCGTTCGCTGCGTACCTGAACTTCAATCCAGCGCCCTTTGGGTCCCATTACGGTAATATGCAATGCTTCGTAGCCAGTAGATTTTGGAGACGAAATCCAATCGCGCAACCTACTCGGGCTGGGCCTGTAGTGGTCCGTTACAATGGAGTATATTTTCCAGGCGATGAATTTTTCGTCATGGGGAGTTGATTTGTAAACAATTCGGAGTGCAAATTTATCATACACTTCGTCAAAACTTACATTTTGAGCCTGCATCTTTCTCCGGATGGAGTAGATTGATTTTGGACGGCCTTTTATGATATAATCAATTCCTTCAGTATCTAAGGATGTTTTTAAAATATTTGAAATAGCCTCAATATACGCATCCTGCTCCTCTTTAGTTTCTTTTATTTTACTTACGATTTCATTGTATACTGCTGGTTCCGTATATTTTAATCCTAAATCTTCCAGTTTTGTCTTGATATTGTACAAACCCAATCGATGGGCCAGTGGCGCATAAATGTACAAGGTTTCAGATGCAATTTTAGTCTGCTTGTCCTCTTGCATCGAATCCATGGTTTGCATGTTGTGCAGGCGATCAGCAAGTTTAATCAGGATTACGCGCACATCATCATTTAGCGTCAAAATCATCTTGCGAAAATTTTCGGCTTGCATTGAAACGTTCAGGTCTCTTTGCACCATAGATATTTTTGTTAATCCTTCAACAATTTGGGCTACTTTAGGATTAAATAAGCGCTCGATGTCCTGAATTGTAGTGGGCGTATCCTCGACCACATCATGCAATAATGCAGCTGCAATAGAGGTTGCTCCCAAACCTATTTCTGAAGCAACAATTTTTGCTACAGCGATAGGATGAAAAATGTAGGCTTCACCGGACTTTCTGCGTTGCTCTTTATGGGCTTCTACAGATACATCAAAGGCTTTTCGGATGAGTTTTTTGTCCTCATCACTCAAGGTTTGGTAGCTTATTCGAAGTAACTCTTTGTACTCCTGAGCTATAGCTTTATTTTCTTTTTCTAAATCTATTTCGATCATAACGGCATGGTTCATTTCTTAAAAATAGCAATAAGTTAGCAGATATGCAATTTTATTTAAGCACGATATTACAGGATTTTTTTAAACGCTAAATTTTGAAAGTCATAACTGAAATCAGTCCGTCCGGAAATGGGTTTTATTGTGATTCAGACTGCTTTTCAATTGCCCCACATTCTAAAAATAAATACACATCAGCATGAAAATAGGATTATTCCATTTTACCACACAATTACTGTCTTTGCAGAAAAAATAGCACCATAAAGTTGTGGGAACGTTTGGAAGCAAAATAAAATTTCTCTTTTACCTGAAAGTTGCACTTCTCTAAACCAATTGTCTTTAGGTGTGCCAATGAAAATTTTGAAATCTCCTATCAAAAAAGCATTCATCTTCAGTCTAAAATCCCCGTTGTCTTTTGGCTTCAAAGATCAAGATGGCTGCAGCAACGGAAACATTCATAGAATCGATTTCGCCCTGCATTGGAATAATAATATTTCGCGTGGCTTCTTCTCGCCATGCTGCTGTCAAGCCAGTTGCCTCTGTTCCTACTACTAAAGCCGTTGGTGTGGTGTAATCTTGGGTATGATAGGAAGTGGAGTTTTGTAGCGTTGCACAATAAAAATTGATTTTTCGTTCCTTCAAAAAAGCAATAATTTCTGCTGTAGTTCCGGTTGCAATTTGGTTGGTAAACAAACAACCTACGCTGGAACGCACAATATTTGGGTTGTATAAATCGCTTTTTGGGTTGGCAATAATCACGGCATCCAGATTAGCAGCATCCGCAGTGCGCAACAAAGCGCCAATGTTTCCCGGTTTTTCAGGTGCTTCAGCAACTAGAATCAATGGGTTTTCGGATAATTCTAAATCGGATAATCGCAATGATTTGGTTTTGGCTATAGCCAAAATACCCTCGGTGGTATCGCGATAAGCCAGTTTCTGGTAGACTTCTTTGTTGATTTCGATCAATTCTGCATTTTCAGAAAATTGATGCGCTTCAGTCTCGGAACAAAGTTCAGGTAAAAACAATAAAGTTTCTATTTCGTAACCGCCTTTGATGGCAATTGAAATTTCCCGTTTTCCCTCTATCAAAAAAGTACCGGATTGTTTGCGCGCTTTTGCTTTTTCCTGCAATTGCACTAAGGATTTTATGTGCGGATTTTGTATCGAAGTAATTTGTTTCAAGGCTTTCCTCTATTTAATTAAACACGACAAAGATACACAGAGAAAATCCAGTTTTCTAATCTGATCCGAATATTTATTTGGAAGCAATAGCAGCATTAATGCCAGTTGCTTTGGTTATTTTTACGAGTATTTTCTTTATTTTTGTAGAAATTCCATATTTAAAAAATTTCAATCTAAATGTTTTACTTTCTAGACTTTGTCGGTACGATTGCTTTTACCATGTCAGGCGCATTGACCGCTATGAGTAAAAAACTCGATCCTTTTGGGGTGTTCATCATTGCGTTTGTAACGGCTGTTGGCGGCGGAACCTTACGAGATGTTATGATTGGTAGGACGCCCGTGGGCTGGATGCTGGACCTGAATTACGTGTATGTGATTTTTTTGGGGTTTGTTTTGTCGATTATTTTCAGGAAAAAATTTGATCGTTTGCGCACTTCTTTGTTTTTATTTGATACCGTCGGGCTGGGCGTTTTTACATTAATTGGTCTTGAAAAAGGAATAAATATTGGTTTGCATCCTGTTATATGCATTGCATTAGGAACGATCACAGCTTGTTTTGGAGGGGTTATTCGGGATATTTTATGCAACGATATTCCGGTGATTTTCAGACGGGAAATTTACGCCACGATTTGTATTCTGGGCGGAATGCTGTTTTTTATGCTTCGAGAATTTAATTTGGATAAGGATATTTTATACATAACAACGTCAATTTTTATTATTATAATTCGGTTGATGGCCGTAAAATTCAAATGGTATCTGCCCACTTTAGAACCTAAATAAAAAATGATTACTTTCACAAAGTCTAAAACCAAAGCGTGAAAAATTATACCGTCAAACGATATCAAAAA
Organism: Flavobacterium sp. LB2P53; assembly: GCF_003970305.1. Lineage (NCBI taxonomy): Bacteria > Pseudomonadati > Bacteroidota > Flavobacteriia > Flavobacteriales > Flavobacteriaceae > Flavobacterium > Flavobacterium sp. LB2P53. Next base: position 23,866 of record NZ_RYDG01000009.1, on the reverse strand, counting down.
AGCGATTATACCCATTGGAATTCCTTTATTGGTCAAGCCAAAAATGCTACCTTTTTGTTTCACCGTGATTTTATGGAATACCATGAGGATCGCTTTGAAGATTTTTCAGTACTGATTTATGACAAACAAAAACTGGTAGCAGTTTTGCCAGCTAATAAATTGGAAAACAGCATTTTTTCACATCAGGGTTTGACCTATGGCGGCTTGGTTTATTCAGCTATAATAAAAGCAGAAATAGTAGCGGAACTTGTAGACTGTCTTTTGTCTTTTTTTAAAGACCATAGCATCCAATCCTTTTATTTGAAACAAATCCCTTTTTTTTATCTTTCAAAAGGAAATGCTGAAATGGAGTTTTTCCTGCTTAAAAAAGGCGCTTTTCTGGAGAAGAAAGAAATGAATTTGGCCATTAATTTAGCAATGCCACTGACTGTTTCTAAAAGTAAATTGAAGCATTTGAGAAAAATGGAAGCATTCGACTTGCAACTTGTCGAGGAAGCGGAGCCGGACTCTTTCTGGGAATTGGTTTTAGAACCAAGATTGCGTGAAAAATACAATGCAAAACCAGTTCATACCTTGCAAGAAATCACAAAATTAAAGATATTATTTCCGCAAAACATCAAACAATTTTCAGTGTATTATGACGATGTAATAGTTGCCGGAGTGACGCTGTTTGAAACCGAAACGGTGGTGAAATCACAATACGGAGCTACCACTAAAAAAGGCGAGGAGTTGCGCGCATTGGATTTTGCATTTATTACCTTAATAGAAAAATACAAAAAACAAGGCATGCTTTTTTTTGATATGGGTATTGTAAATGATACTAATGAAAGCGGATTTCATGCCGGACTTTTGAAACAAAAAGAAGAATTAGGCTGCACGGTATATGGTCAAGACTTTTATAAAATGAATCTAGTATGATACCATTTTTAGATTTAAAAAAAACAAACAAGCCCTATGAGACTGCTTTTCAGGAAAAATTAAAAGGGTTTTTAGCGAATGGTTGGTATATTTTAGGGAATGAAGTCAGCGAGTTTGAAACCAATTTTGCGGCTTATTGCGGAACAAAATACTGTATTGGGACGGGAAATGGTTTTGATGCTTTAGTGCTCATTTTTAAAGCCTATATCGTGTTAGGAAAACTGCAAAAAGGGGACGAAGTCATTGTGCCAGCAAACACGTACATTGCCAGTATTCTCGCTATTTTGCAAGCAGATTTAATTCCGGTTCTGAGCGAGCCAAAATTAGAAACCTATAACTTGGATCCCGATTTAATTACAGCAAAAATCACTTCTAAAACAGGAGCTATTCTAGTCGTTCATCTCTACGGACAGCTGGCAGAAATGGAGAAAATAAATGAAATTGCTGCAGCAAACAATTTATTAGTAGTAGAAGATGCGGCTCAGGCTCACGGGGCTTCCTTTGAAGATGAAAGTGCGAAGACCCAAAACCAAAAGCCAAAAACCCAAGCCTATAGTTTTTATCCTGGGAAAAATCTAGGGGCATTAGGCGATGCCGGTGCCGTTACGACTAATGATTCTGAATTAGCCAGGGTTATTCAGTCGCTTCGAAATTACGGATCGGAAACCAAGTATTATAATGACTATGTAGGGATAAACTCCAGATTAGACGAATTGCAAGCTGCTTTTTTAAATGTGAAATTACCGTTTTTAAATGCTGAGAACGACCGCCGAAGAACAATTGCCAATCGCTATTTATCAGAAATAAAAAACGATAAAATAATACTTCCATTTTGGGATTTGTCAAACAATCATGTCTTTCATTTATTTGTCATTCGAACTCAGGATAGAACGGATTTACAAGAATATTTACGTCAAAACGGAATTCAAACGGTTATCCATTATCCAGTTTCGCCCCACCGTCAAAAAGCTTTCTCTTCCGAGACTGCGGGATGGAATATGTTGTCCTTTCCAATTACTGAAAAAATTCATGAAGAAGTTTTGAGTTTGCCCATAAGTCCTGCCTTGACACCGGAGGAGGTTCGTCATATTATTGCAATTTTAAATACATATTAAAAATGTCCGATAGTAAAACGTCATATCATCGCATTGTAAAAACGACTTCGCTTTTTGGAGGTGTTCAGTTTTTTATGATTATTATTGGGGTTATCCGGACTAAGTGTATTACTGTTTTTATTGGGCCTGAGGGAATGGGGATTATTTCTTTGTTGAACTCGGCGATGAATCTTGTGGGCGGTGTTACTGGTTTAGGGATTGAAACCAGTGGTGTAAAACACCTTTCCAGTAGCTACAAAAACGACAATTTAAGTACGATTGCATCTGTAGCAGCACTTATAAAAAAGCTCGCAGTACTAACCGGGATTTTAGGATGCGTTCTTGTGATCCTGTTTTCTAGTTGGCTGAGCCAAATTACTTTTGGGAATTCGAATCATACTTTTACCTTTGTTTTTATTTCGATCACCTTGTTGTTCCGGCAATTAATGATTGGCCAGCTGGTTGTTTTGCAGGGTTTAAGAAAAATGCGGTTTTTAGCCAAAGCTAATTTTTATGGAAATGGATTGGGGTTGTTAGTTTCAATTCCGTTGTATTATTATTACCGGATTGATGCCATTGTCCCCACCATCATAGTTGCCTCTTTAGCCTCACTATTGGTTTCTTTTTATTATTCGAAAAAAATACCATTTGAAAAAAATGTGTTTTCCAAAGAACAAGGAAATACCGAAGGAAAAAGTATTATTAGACTTGGTATTTTATTGACATTAAGTGGTTTGCTGACCTTGTTATCAACGTATTTGATTCAAATTTTTGTTGGAAAATGGGGTGGTTTAGAACAAGTTGGGTTTTATAATGCCGGTTTTACCTTGTTGAATTCCTATGTGGGAGTAATTTTTACGGTCATGAGTACCGATTATTTTCCAAGATTAGCGTTCATTAGTGCGGATAATGAAAAAGTAAGAACCAGTGTTGTTCAGCAATCGTTTGTTTCAATATTGATTATTACACCGGTAATCATTTTGTTTTTAACGTGCATTCCGTTGATTGTGAAAATTATATTTACACCGGAATTCAACGCCATTATTCCAATGGTTTGTTTTGGAATAATAGCAATGTTGTTTCGGGCCGTTTCGTGGTCAATGGGCTATATTTTGATTGCCAAAGGCGATTCGAAAATGTTTATGCGAACTGCTGTTGGATTTAATAGCATTTCGCTTATTTTGAATGTTTTAGGGTATTATTATTATGGTTTGGAAGGTCTTGGATTTAGTTTTTTGCTCTATTATTTCATTCATTTTTTGGGTTTAAAAATAATCACCAAAAAAAGATATGGGTTTTATTTTGAAAGCGATTTTTATAACACTTATTTAATTTGCATCTTGCTGTGTGTGGCAACTTTTTTGTTCCGATACCTTCCAAATCCAATTTTAAAGTATGGCTTAATGTCACTAATGGTAGTAGTGTCGATTGTTTTTGTTTTATTTGAAATGAACAAAAAGACCGCATTAAAAGAATTGTTCAATGCTATAATTAAGAAAAAGAATGATTGAAATACTTAAGAATGTTTACAGAAAAGTAAGATTTTTTTATCATCGGTTACAACTGTATTATTCCGTAAACTGGACCAAAACACTGTACTTTAATTTTAAAAAATTCCCGTATCCTATTGCTAAGCAGCTCCCTGTATTTTTTTATGGAAAAGTAAAATTTACTTCAATAACGGGTGCAATCAAAATTGAGGGGGTTGTCAAAAAAGGAATGATTGGTTTTGGACAACCCTATGAAATAAATACGCTTCACAAAGGAATTGCCGAAATCACTATTTTGGGAACGCTCATTTTTAAAGGTCACATACAATTAGGTAAAGATTATTTTATTTATGTTGGTGACGGTGGATTGTGCGAATTGGGACACATGGCTTCATTGGCCTCAAATGCAAAATTGATTTGTATGGAGCATGTTGTATTGGGGGATTATGCCCGTTTTGGTTCGGAATCACAAATCATGGACACTAATTTCCATCAGATGATGGATACTACTACGGGTGAAAAGTTTAAAATGACTGCACCAATTAGAATAGGAAATTACAACTATGCAGCCAGCAGGGTTACGGTACTGCAAAATACGACTACCCCTGATTTTTGTACGATAGGCTCCAGTAGTGTGTGTACTGCGGATTATACGTCATTTGGTTCAAATATTTTGATTGGTGGTATTCCGGCAAAATTTATAAAAAACGCCATTTCCAGAGATTGGGAAGGAGAGAAAGCCTTGCTGGACGAGTATTTGATAGTGTAGTTTATGAAGCTAACAAATGAAATCGCAACTTAATTTCCATAATAATATAGCGCAGTAACAACGTATTATGAGCAGTTTTATAGGTGAGAATCATCTCAAAATGAATGCGTTTTAAAATTGCTTTATCCTCTTTTTTTGTTCTATTGAGCCCAATTGCTTTTTTAAGGATCAAATATGTACTCTGATTAATTTTTCTGGCTCTGGCATCTTTTTTCTTAAAAAAATGAGTGCCTAGGGAGTGGTGTACAATTCTTTTTTGAACTAGAATAGCATCAATAAAGTCAAATTCGTACGTTCGAGAAGCCCGAATCCAAAAATCCAAATCCTCGTACGCCAGCGTTTCATCATAGCCGTTCAAAGCATCGAACAGTGATTTTTTGACCATTGATGAAACGGAGCAAATACAGTCACCACCAGAAAGAACGGATTCATAAATATCTCCCGTTGTTCTTTCCTTGACTACCTTTTGAAAGCTATCAACAGGGAAATAATAAGATTCGTGTTTGCCTTTTTCAGTGATTAATTCGACGTTTCCATATACAATTCCAAGATTTTTAAAAGTTGTGTTGTTGAAAGCATTTATTTGTGAAGTGATGCAATTGGGCAATAATACATCATCAGCAGCCAAGTCAATAATATAATCCCCTTTTGCTGTTTTTAAGGCATTATTGAAAGACTTAGTATTCCCTAAATTAGTGTCATTGGCTATAAATGGAATTTGTGGATAATCCAGAAGCCATTTCTCAATTACGGATTTAGAATTATCAGTACTGCAATCGTCTACGATAATCAACTCAATAGTATCGTAATGTTGGTTTAATACGGACATTAAGCTCTCTATTACATAATCTTTATGATTGTAACACAAACAAATAACGGTGACTAGTGGATTATCTTGCATGTTTTTTTAAAAGCGTTATATTTGAGACGAAAATAACAAATTGAGAATGATAATACCCAATAAAAAATATAAAATCGCATTAATAGGGTACCGATTAAGTGATGGAGGTGCTGAAAAAGTGATGGCTGTTTTATCCTTTTTTTTTGAAAAACAGGGCATAGAAGTTCATACTATTATTGTCCTGGATGCCGTTTCCTATTCCTATGCCGGAAAATTAGTCAATTTGGGTAAAATGAAAAACAAAACCAACGGTTTTTTAAATAAATTCAGTCGGTTTTTATTTTTGAAGAACTATTTGAAAGAGCATGAATTTGATTTTATTATTGATTTCCGATTTAGGATAAAACCCATTCAAGAATTATTAATTTCAAAATGGCTTTATAAAACCAATACTATTTTCACCGTGCACAGTTATTTGATTAATCATTATATGCCCAATTGGTCGGTGCTTACCCGATACATGTATGGAAATTGTTATAAAGTGGTTAGTGTTTCTAATCAATCGAAAGAGTTAATAGCGCGAAAGCACCAGCTGAAAAACGCAATTACCATTTACAACCCTATAGATATTGAGGAAATTGTCAGGAAGAGTGAAGAACCTGTTTCACTTAACTTCAAGTATATTATTGGGATAGGTCAAATGGAAACTAATATCAAGCAATTTGATAAATTAATTGAAGCGTATGCCCATTCGACTTTATCCCAAAAAGGGATACATTTGGTTTTATTAGGGGAAGGCAAAAGAAAAAATATTCTTTTAAAGTTAGTAAAAGAAAAAAAGCTGGGAGATAAAGTTCATTTTTTAGGGTTTAAACAGAATCCGTTTAAGTACCTGAAAAATGCTAAATTTTTTGTTTTGAGTAGCTTGAATGAAGGACTGCCAAATGTTCTACTAGAATCATTAGCCTGTAATACGCCGGTAATATCCTTTGACTGCTTAGCCGGTCCAAGTGAAATAATTGTAAATAAAGAAAATGGTTTATTAGTTGAAAATCAAAATGGTAGTAAAATGACGGAAGCGATGAATTTATTCATTGAAGACGAAGTATTGTATCAGCATTGTAAACAAAATGCATTGGCAAGCGTACAATCCTTCTCAATTGAAAATATAGGCATGCAATGGTTAGATGTAATGAAAATTAGCAGAAAATGACAACAGTAGAAAACGTACAAGTATTAAAAATTCCTGTAATAGACGATGTTCGTGGAAACTTAGCCTACATTCAAAGTGGTGTAATTCCATTTGAATTCAAACGAATTTACTATCTCTTTGATGTGCCTAGTACTGCTTTTAGAGGCGGTCATTCCCATATTCAGCAACAAGAAATTTTAATTGCATTGAGCGGTAGTTTTGAGGTGGTTGTTCATGACGGTATCGAGAAAAAAAGCTACCTATTAAATAAACCAAACGTAGGTTTACTTATTACAACAGGAATTTGGAGAGAACTGCAAAACTTTTCTTCGGGATCAGTTTGCTTGGTTTTAGCCTCAGATATGTTTAAAGAAGAAGATTATATCAGAGATTATGACGAATTTTTGAAATCAAAAAAATGAAGTTGCTATTTGTAGTTCCTAACATTAATAACGCCGGAGGTGTGGCAAGAGTTATTGCTGTCAAAGCCAATTATCTGGTTGAACAATTAGGCTATGAAGTTGTTATTCTGACTCAAAACGGAGGTCATTCTCCTTTGTTTTATTCTTTTAATAAGAAGATCACTTTTCACGATATGATTTTAAAAGGAAAAAATCTTTCTTTTTTGAAAGCGTATTGTAAGAAACTAAACAGTTGTATTAAGACTGTAAACCCGGATATTATACTTGTTTGTGATAATGGTCTAAAGGCATATTTAATTCCTTTTATTATAAAATATAAAATTCCTCTGGTGCTAGAAATGCATAGTTCCAGGTTTATTGAAGAAAGTGAAATTGTGACAAACAGTTTTACTAAATTGTTCTCGAATCTTGTTTTACAACTGAAAAAAAACGGAATAAAAAAATACAATCGATTTGTTGTTGAAACAAACGAGAGTATTTCAGAATGGAACATAAAAAACACACTGGTTATTGCGAATCCTTTATGGTTTGTAACGGAAAAATCTGGTGAATTAACAAACAAAAAAGTAATTGCGGTAGGGCGACATACGTACGAAAAAGGTTTTGACAGCATGTTGCACATCTGGAAAAAAGTGGTTTTAAAACATCCAGATTGGATATTGGAAATTTATGGAAAATCTAATGAAAATATCGATTTAAAACAACTTGCCCAAAAATTGGATGTTTCAAATAATATAGTTTTTTATGAACCTGTTCAGAATATTAACGAAAAATATTTAGATGCTTCATTTTATCTGATGACGTCTCGATATGAAGGTTTTGGAATGGTGTTAATTGAGGCAATGGCTTCCGGATTACCCTGTATTGCTTACGATTGTCCTTGCGGACCAAGAGCAATAATCACGCATAAAGAAGATGGATTTTTGATTGAAAACGGGAACGAATCGGATTATGTAGCGGCTATAGAAATTTTAATCGAAAACGAGGTGTTACGAAGTGAAATGGCAAAAAAGGCAAAATTATCGAGTAAAAAATATCACATCGATGCCATTATGCAAACTTGGCATCAATTGTTTATTGGACTCAAAAAAGGAGTTTAGGTTCTGCTCTTAAAGTCAATGGAGCATAAATAACCTGCTCTGAACAAATTAAAAACCAGTATATTAGGATTTTCTCCGGTCAAGTTTTTAAATAATAATTTTTCAAAAACGGCATTTATTTTTGAAATAATAAAAGTTGATTTGGTTGTTTTTAAAAAATGATACAGTTGTAATAATCGTACAAATTCAATGTCAATTTTTTTCTTCTGATACAATAAATTTAAATTTTCTAAAGACTCTTTGGTCTTGTTCAAATACACTAGATTAGTGTCTAAATCGCCATGTTCAACAGGGTTTTCTATATGGCTTACTTTGGATTTTAATTTGCTTAGTTGAAACGAGAGTTGGGTGTCATCGTGACCGTATTTTTTTATGGTTTTGTCAAATTGTACCGTGTCAAAACAGACTTTTTTAATTATGGTATTATTAAAAAGTAGTGAGTGGTAGGGTTTTGTCTTTCTGTTTGCAGCAGATTTATCTTCAATGAATCTTCCGTACTTCCAGCGTAGTTTTTGATTATCAGAAGGACATTTTTCTGGATGCAAGCGTCCTCCATAAACCACATCAAAATCAAATAAATTTGATAAATATCTTTTGATATAATCAGAATTCACAATAGTAGAATCCCCGTCTATAAAAAGTAAATACTCAAATTTTGCTTTTTCGGCAAGTGAATTCCTGTTTTCTCTGTGGGCAATGTTTTCTTTTAATGAAACAAAACTGCAGTGAGAAAGCAAATTTATTTTTTCATTAAAAATATTTAGGGAAGAATCAGAAGCATCATCTTGGCATAAAATCTCAAAATCAATATTGCATTCCAAACATTGTTTGCGCAGCTCCAATGCTAAAGGATACACATTATAATTGTATATTGGGATAAGAATAGAAAGCATTACACGGCTCTCTGTTGCACTACTTCAAAAATTCGTTCGTCTTCACATTTTAATGTTTTCGAAGGGAATTTCATAAGCAACGCATAATCATGAGTGGCCATAATGACTGTTTTTCCATTGGCATTGATGCTTTTTAAAACTTCCAAGACTTCAGCACTGGTTTGTGGATCCAGATTCCCGGTAGGTTCATCGGCAAGTATAAGTTCAGGATCGTTGAGTAAAGCTCTGGCAATGGCAACACGTTGTTGCTCACCACCTGAAATTTGGTGTGGCATTTTGTTGCCAAACTCTTTCATTGCTACTTTGTCCAGCACTTCATCAATTTTTCGCTGCATTTCATCAGCATCAGTCCAGCCTGTAGCTTTCAGGACAAATAACATATTGTCTTTAATGGTTCTGTCCGGCAGTAATTTGAAATCCTGAAAAACGATTCCAATTTTTCTTCTCAAAAACGGAATATCATCTTCTTTTAAGGTGGCTAAATCAAAGTCAACAATACTTCCTTCACCTTCTTTTAAAGCCAAATCACCATACAAGGTCTTCATTAAGCTGCTTTTTCCGGAACCTGTTTTTCCTATAATATACAGGAATTCACCATGTTTTACCTCCAAATTTACATGAGCTAAAATAGTTTTTTGTTCTTGGAAAATAGTAACGTTTTTTAAAGACAGGACAGATTGTGACATAATACAGTTTGTTTATGGGGTAAAAGTAACAAGATAACGGTTCTATTCAAAATAAATTCTATTCTATTCAACGGATTTTCAAAAAACAGGTATAAACAAGGGAAAGTCCGAATTTTATTTAAAGCCAATTTATCCGCACTTTATTGCTGCTTGAAGTTCCTATTTTAGCATAAAAAAAGAGTAGAAAATGAAGGTTTTCTACTCTTTTAATGAAATATAATTTGTTAAGGACCTTTTCAGTAGCCTCACCCAAACAGGATAGTTTTGTTGCTTTAAGGAACAAATGAAATCAAGACGAAAGTTCTTATTTTTTAAAGCGCAATCCTCTATCGGGATAATCCGTTATGATGCCATCAACTCCCCAACCTAGAACCGTTTTCATCCGACTTGCTTCATTAATAGTCCAAGGAATAACTTTCATTCCTTTGGCCTGTAATTCCGCTACAATTTCGGCAGTCAATAGCGTATGTTCTGGACTGTAGCTGTCTGGGATAAATCCCAAAGCATCTAAATTTGTTTTGACACTATCTTTGTACACCAGAGCCGCTAGTTTGTAATCAGGGTAGGCTTGATGGATATAGCGCAGTACTCTAAAATCAAAACTCTGGATTGTTAGTCTTTCCATAGGGATACGTCCTTGGATTGTTTTAATAAATAAATCTGCAAAAACCTGAGGTGTTGGATGGTATTTATTGTCCCCCTCTGGAGTACTTTTTATTTCAATATTATAGAAGATCTTTTGGTCAGATAAAAGTTCAGACTGCGCAATTACATCCAACAGCAATGGTTTTGAACCCCTACTATTAGTCTGCTCCGGAAATTGTGGATGTTTGATGCTACCACAATCATATTGACGTATTTGTGAATAAGTAGTCTGATAGATATTTAAGTTTAATTCGTCCTCCTTGTTAATAGTGTTTCCCAAACTATCCAAACAAATTATGTGATTGAAAAATGGATCATGTGATACCAGTATTTGGTCGTCCTTTGTAACAACTACGTCTAGCTCTAAGGTGTTTACTCCCAATTTGATTGCGTTTTCAAAGGCAACTAATGAATTTTCGGGGTAGAGTCCTCTTGCTCCACGATGCCCCTGTAAATCAAAATTAAAGAGAGTTTGAATTTCACCAGGAAGTAATTGGACTGTTTGTTTTTCTTGTTGAGCCTTGCAACCTAGCGTACATATTGCTAAAACTGCTGTTATTATGATTTTATTCATGTTTTTATTGTAAAATTGTTTGGTTTAAAAAGTCTACCGTAGCCTGATAAACACCTTGCCAATCCTTTGAACGTAAATCACAAGCAATAACATGATCCCCACTTTCTGGAAAGGCTATTTTTGTTTTTTTGTTTTCAGGCGTTCCTAAAGAGTTGTACATTGTATGCATGGCAGAAACGGAAACGACTTGGTCTTGTTCTTTTTCGTTTTTGTAATAATAGCCTAAGAAAACCGGACACTTGACCTTTGTAAATGTAGTTTCAGTCATGTTTTGCTTAAGCATAGTGATTAAGGAAACATAGCCATTGACGTGGTAATTGGTAGACCAGTACTTAGCTTGTTCCTCTGGGCGGTTTTGTGTTTGCATATCGCCACCGATGTTTGCTTTGAATTTCTCTCTACCACCAGGCAGAATAATACCCGCCATAGCAGGATTAAATAAATCGACAAAAGGCGAATAGAGGATCAATCCCGAGATGCTAGGATCTTCGGATGCCAATTTCAAGCTTAAAGTTCCCCCTGTGGAGGTGCTGACCAAAATTACTTTTTCTCCCAGTTTTTTCCCAATTTCTAATGCTAGTTTTGCAGAGGCAATATAGTTTTCAGGCGTAAGAAATTCAAAGGTATTTTTACGATAAATACCATGTTCCTCTAAACGCGAGAGGTAGATGTTGGCTTTGTATTGTGTAGAAAGCATTTTTAAAACCGGTTCTCCTTCACGGTGACTAGCGCCAAAACCATGCAAATAAACAAAAGCAACAGCTGTTTTTTTGTTTTCATACCCATCAGCCCATATTATTTTAGCCGCATTGTTTGGCTTGATTCCAATTACTTTGGCCTCTGTAGTAGCGAGATAGGAATCTAAGCTGGATATTTCTACTGTGCTTATTCCTACTTGGCTAAAAATAGAAGTACAAAAAAAGAGTGCTGCAAGTAGTGTGTTTATTGTTTTTTTCATTTTTGTTAAAATTTAACAGCCATTTGTACACCATAGAACTGAGGTGCACCAGCTATAAAAGTTGGTATTCCAAAAGCACCACCGGTATTTCCGGCATCAATAATATACTTTTTGTCAAAAAGATTAGTCATGAATAATCCTATTTCGTATTTTTTTCTAATGGTTAATCCTGTTCTGATATTCAAAAGACCATACCCTGCTTGTGAAATATTAGGTAAATTTGTTTCTTCAAAAAACACTTTCGATTTGTATGTATAGCTTGGTCTAAGGTAAAGGTCTAAGATAGTGTTTACAGATGGATTGTAATTAAAACCAACAGAAAAGGAATGTTTTGGAGTCAATCGAAAAGTATTTCCCGCCAATTGTTGTTGGTTTCCGTCTGAATCCGTTTCATCAAAGGCAGCATCGATGTACGCATAATTGACAAAGAAAGAACTGTTTTTTGTAAACTGATATTGCAAGGCCGTTTCAAAACCAAAAGTTGAGGCAGAACCGCTGTCATTTGGCTGAATCACTAAACCATTCTGTTCGTCTAATCGTGCGATAGTCGTTTGAAAATTGCTGTAATCGTATATAAAAGCATTGATGTCAAATTGCAATCGGTTGTTTAGGAAGAGAGATTTGGCGCCAAATTCATAAGACCATACCGTTTCATCCGATAATACATTAACAGTTTTCGCGGTAACATTAATTACGTTAGGTCTTCGGCCTCTGGCAACATTCCCAAAAAGAGTAATGTGGTCCGTTATATCATAATTTATAGCAAATCGTCCAACAGCTGAGGTGAAGGTTTCGCTGGCAGTACGTTTTCCATTTGTAGGAGCAAATAAGTTGTTAGGAAAAACTCCTAAAAAATTACCCAATACACCAGGCTGATCTGCATTTTGAACCTCTAAACCGGCATTACTATTTTCTAAAGTAGCTCTTACACCCAAAGTAAAAGTCAATTTATCAGTTAAATCATAAGATGCATCTGCGAAGATATCTCCAGAATAATTCTCTCCAAAATTGGTTGATTTTTCTTTGTTGAAAGCTAAAAGCGGAGCTCCTGCCAATGGACCAAAAGCAGGGTCGTTTGGAATATTTGGGTATAAGGTAGGAACGCCATTAACGATTAGTGTGTTTCTAGCTGCCAATAAGGCAAAATAACTTTGTTCATTTACTTCAAAAGGAACCGCTTGAGATCCTTTTTCGTAAAAAGCATTTGCGCCAACGAAACCGGATAATTTATTTTTATCATTAAAATTAAATCTCATTTCTTGGCTGAATTGTTTTCCTTCAGCAATTTCTCTAAAGTAAAGCACTGGAGCTGCCGTACCATCGGCATCAAAAGCTTCATCTGATTTAAATTCTCTGTAAGCTGTGGTGGCGGTCATATCCCAATTAGGATTGATTTCAGATTTCAATATCGCTGTAAGACCATAAACTTTTCTGTCGATCCCCAATTCGGTTCCTCTTTCTAAGTCCGCAAAGGTATTTGGGTTGGTTGTTCCGCCTAAAGGGGCATAAGTTCCGCTTTTGAAACCCGTTCCCGGTGGGGTATCCTGTTGCCAGTTTGCAATTAAATCTAAACTGGTTTTATCACTCATTAAATATTTTAAGGAAGTTCTAAAAGCTAGTGTTTCTTTACCATTCAAGTTGCCTCCGGATCTGTTTTCTATAAAACCATCTCTTTTACTCAGGATTCCGGCTACTCTTACAAATAGTTTGTCCTTAATAAGGGAAGTGTTTACAAACCCATTCATTGAGAACTGGTTGTAATTACCCGTTCCTATTTTTAGTTCTCCTGAATTTTCGTTTTTAGCTTTGTTTTGAATAATATGCATGGCACCAATTTGTGCACCTCTGCCAAAAAGAGTTCCCTGAGGGCCTTTTAGAACTTCAACGCGTTCAATGTCAAATAACTCTACTACAGATCCTCTGGATTTACTGATGGAAACGCCATCTTGAAAAATTGAAACGCGTGGTTCTACTCGAGAATCCCCACTATCACTGGTAATCCCTCTAATAACGATCCCAGGATTATTTACACTTTGAATCTGGATTTGTAATCCAGGAACATAATCTGAAAAGGCATCATATTCTGAAATCCCTAAATTTTCAATAAATTTCCCCCCATAAGAGGTAATGGCGATGGGAACATCTTTATTTAATTGTTCTCTTTTTTGGGCGGTAACAATAATACCATCTAATTGAAAGGAACTTTCTTTTAAAATAAAATTTTGTGTTGTTTCGGATTGGTTTAAGGAGATTGAAATTTTTTGGCTTTCGTAACCAAGATAGGCCACTTGAATTGTGTAAGTGCCGAATTTTATATTTTGCAATTGGTAACTTCCAGCAATATCAGTTATCGTGTTCTTAGATGTGGTATTAATGTTGATTGATGCACCAATAAGAGGTTTGCCTGATTCGTCTGTAATAATTCCATTTAAAGTGCTGTTTTCTTGTGCTTTAATAGTAAAAAACCATAGTGTACTCAATAAAATAAAATAGTAATTAACTTTCATTTTTTTTATATGTTTATGTTTAAATTTATTAAAGTAAAGATATTTTTAAGGTGTTAAGCCAAAACTCGTTGTCCGTTACTATTGTGTTAACGGATCCGGTGATCAGGTTATTAAAAGGTATAATAATTGGTCAGTCTGTTTTAAGAAGGTTAAATTATAAACGGTTAAAAAAAAATATTCATAATAAAAACCAATCGCAATTCGTTATAAAGATCAGAATGCAATACATTTGAATTATTAAAATAAAACCACAATGCGTAAAATTTCTTGGCTTTTCTGTAGTTTCTTCATTAGTAGCACTATCAGTATTTCGGCACAAAAATCAACTATTTATACCCACGATTTAAAGGATTTCAACAAAGCGGTTTCGTTGTTTAACGAAGAACAATATGCATCGGCACAAATTATTTTTAATAAAGTAAAAGAATCCGCCGGCACCGATGAATTAAAATCAGATTGTGCCTATTATGTGGCAAATTGCGCCATTCGTACTAATCAAGCCAATGCAGATCAGATGATGGAACGCTTTGTTTCGGATTATCCTACGAGTGTCAAACAAAATCAAGCGTATATCGAGGTGGCACAGTATCATTTTAGTTTGGGAAATTATCCCCAAGCCCTGCAATGGTTTGACAAAGTGGATGAAAGGAATCTGAGCAGAAAGGAACAAGACCAGTTTAATTTTCAAAAAGGGTATAGTTTTTTTAATGCCAAAAAGAAAAAAGAGGCAACTGTTTATTTTAATAAAGTGGTGAATGCTCCTGAATATGGTTCGCAAGCTAAATATTACTTGGGATTTATGGCCTATGAAGGAGATGATTATAAGCAAGCGACAAAATATTTTGACGCCGTTTCCGGAGAAGAAAAATACAAGGAAAAACTGTCTTATTATCAGGCGGATATGAATTTTAAATTAGGAAATTTCCAAAACGCAATTGATTTAGGGGAAAAAGCAATGGCCAAATCAAATCCTTTAGAAAAATCGGAACTTAATAAAATCATTGGCGAAAGCTATTTTAATTTAAAAAAATACGATACCGCAATTCCCTATTTAGTTGCTTATCAAGGTAAAAAAGGAAGATGGAATAATACGGATTTTTACCAATTAGGATATGCGTATTACAAACAAAAAGACTACGAAAATGCCATTTCTCAGTTCAATAAAATCATAGGTGGGAAAGATTTTGTTGCACAAAACGCCTATTATCATTTGGGGGAAAGTTACCTCAATACAAACAAGAAACAGCAAGCTTTAAATGCTTTCAAAAATGCGTCGGAAATGTCATTTGACGAAGCAATACAGGAAGATGCGGGTTTGAATTACGCTAAATTAAGCTATGAACTTGGAAATTCCTATCAAAGTGTGCCTGCAATTTTGCATGCTTTTTTGAAGAAATACCCCAATAATGCCAACCGTTCAGAAATAGAAAGACTCTTGATTGATTCTTATATTTCTTCTAAAAACTATAAAGAGGCCTTAGTAATATTGGAAAAAAACAGATCCCCTGAAAACAAATTAGCGTACCAGAAAGTTACTTTTTTCAATGGGTTAGAATTGTATACAGACGGTGATTATCCGGAAGCCTTGACTATGTTTACGCAGTCTATGAACGAACAGAAAGATCCGTATTTTACTGCCAGAGCGGCTTTCTGGAAAGCAGAAACAGAATATGTTTTGAATGATTTTAAAAATGCGTTGTTGAGTTTCAAACAATTTGCAGGCTTTGCACAAGCCTCAAAAACTCCTGAATATAAAAATCACAATTACACGATTGCGTATGCTTATTTCAAATTGAAAGAGTACGATCAGGCAGGAAATTATTTCGAAAATCAGATTGAAAAAGCACCAGAGGATAAAGTGCGTTTGAATGATTCGTATTTGCGTTTGGCAGATTGTCGTTTTGTAACCTCAAAATACGGTCCCGCAATGGATGCGTACTCTAAAGTGATAGCCTCTAAAAGTGTCGATGCGGATTATGCGTATTTTCAAAAAGCAATTTCCTATGGATTTATGGATAAAAACGATAAAAAAATAGAGGAATTGAATGCTTTTTTACAATTGTATCCAAAATCGGGTTACCGAGATGATGCTTTATTTGAACTAGGGAATACGTATGTTGCCGAAAATAAAAATGATTTGGCTTTAAAAGCGTATGAGCAACTGAATACAGAATTCAAAAAGAGTTCTTTTGCCTCAAAATCTATTTTGCGCCAGGGATTAATTTATTTTAATTCAGACAGGAATGATCAGGCAGTAGTGAAGTTTAAGAAAGTAGCGGCTGAATTCCCTCGGTCTCCGGAGGCATTAGAAGCAGTAGCTGCAGCCCGATTAATTTACGTAGATACGGGCCGAGTAGATGAATATGCAATTTGGGTACGTACCCTAGATTTTGTGGCTGTCACGGATGCAGAGCTGGATAATGATACATTTGAAGCTGCCGAAAAACAATTTCAACAAAACAATACCAAACAGGCAATTACAGGTTTCAGCGGGTATTTAAGTCAATTTTCCCCAGGAATACACGCCTTGAAGGCTAATTATTACCTGGCGCAATTGTATTTTTCTGAAGGATCTGAAAGCAAATCAATTCCTAATTATGAATTTGTAATAGCCCAATCCAGAAGTGAATTTACGGAGCCATCTTTAGTGCGTTTGGCACAGTTTTTTCTGAAAAATAAGGAATATGACAAAGCAATTCCGGTATTGTCCCGTCTAGAAAACGAAGCAGATGTTTCTCAGAATAAAACATTTGCACAATCCAATCTGATGAAATGTTTTTATGAAAATAAGGACTATCCAAATTCAGTAGTGTACGCGGAGAAAGTCTTAATGAATCCAAAGACTGATGATAATGTCAAAAGTGATGCGCAAATTATCATTGCACGCGCAGCAATGCAAACTGGTGATGAAGCCATAGCACGAGCGGCTTATGCCAAAGTAATGACAATTGCTAAGGGGGAATTAGCGGCCGAAGCCCTGTACTACGATGCTTATTTTAAAAATAAAGAAGAAAATTTTGAAGCTTCTAATGTTGCCGTTCAAAAATTAGCCGAAAATTATGCGAGCTATAAGTATTTTGGAGCCAAAGGATTAGTCTTAATGGCGAAAAATTTTTACGGACTCAAAGACAGCTATCAGGCGACTTACATTTTAGAAAACGTCATTCAGAATTTTACTGATTTTCAGGATGTAGTTTCAGAGGCACAAACTGAATTAGAAAGAATTAAAGCGGAAGAGTCCAAAACAAATGCATCGATAACTAAATAAAGCTGTGAGTGGAAGTTAGAAAAACAACCAAAATCAACGCGAAAAAATAACTGAAAACAAAAAAAAACATACGGAATGAATCTACCTTTTTACATCGTTGATGTTTTTGCAGAGAATAAATATACAGGCAATCAACTCGCGGTTTTTTTAGGTGCTGATTCCTTGAGCGACCAGCAGCTGCAGACAATTGCCCGCGAAATCAACTTTGCCGAAAGCACCTTTATTACTAAGCTTCAACCGGAGAATAAAACTGCTGCGATTAGGATTTTCACACCAGACCACGAAATGCAGTTTGCAGGCCATCCAATCATAGGAACATCATGGGTTTTGATGCATAAAATATTTGAGAATAAACCTGAAAAGATTTCGCTGTCGGTTCCAATTGGTGAAATTCCGGTACATCAATCGGGAGATTTGGTTTGGCTACAGGCGGCTCAACCGGAGTTTTTGAATACTTTTTTAACGGAAGATTTTTTATCCTTCAGCAATTTAAGCAGAGCTGATTTTGAGGATGAATTTCCCATTCAGGAAGTGACTACAGGAAGCGCTTTTGTGATTGTTCCTATTAAAAGTAAAAAGGCACTAGAGCATTTGATTCTTGATAAGGATAAAATGAACGAATGGCTGCATGCACACTGCAAAACCAGTCATAGAGCGTTGTATTTTTATTGTTTGGTAGAAAAAAAGCTGAGTAGCAGGATGTTTTGTATTGAAGCAAATCAGCTTATAGAAGACGCGGCTACGGGAAGTGCGAGCACGTGTTTACAGGCTTTTCTTTTAAAATATCACTCGCCGGAAATTCAAATGATTAATCATCAGGGCGATTTTATAAACAGAGCCTCTCAGATTTATTTCGATGGAAAATTAGCTGAAAATCAGTTTGATATTAAAATTGGGGGAAAAACACAATACCTCGCAAAAGGAGAATGGGAAGTGTAACGTACCGGTTAAAAATGCAGTAGTAAAAAAAGTAGCAGTAGGAAGTTAGCAGTAAAAAAATAAAACATGACATTTAAAAACAAAGTAATATCGGTTATAAATAATAGCGTAACGTTTTCGGATCCGTTCCCTTTGGGGAGCGTTGGGTTGGGGATTTTATTTCTTTTCGTTTCTCAAGTTTCATTTGCACAAAAGAAAGAGCAAATAGGTACCGAGACCGTAAATGTAGTCAAGCCCTACACACCAACCATATTAGATGCTTTCAAAGTGAAGGAAACACCGTTGCTGGACGAAGAAGATAATACGAAAAAGGAAACCGTAAAGTATACTATTTTCTCTTTCCCGGTAGCATCAACTTTCACGCCGTCTAAAGGAAAAGCAGCAGGCGTAGAGAAAGAAAAAGAAGCCGTTTTGTTTCAAAACTACGCCACATTTGGTGTAGGGAATTACGGAACCTTTGTAGGGGAATTATATGTGAATCATGACCTTAATGCTACGGATTATATTGGTGGCATGTTTCGGCATCACTCCTCCCAAGGGGGTATTGAAAAGGTGATTCTGGACGATCGTTTTTATGACACTTCGATTGATTTGATGTATGGATCAAATCGAAAAGAAGTTTCATGGAATCTGGATTTAGGATATCAAAACCAAACGTACAATTGGTATGGATTACCGGCTGATTTTGGTACTACGCTGGCGCCTCAGGACAGAGCAATCTTGATCAGTGGAATCAGGCCGCAGCAATCCTACAGTACGCTGACGTTAGGAGGGAATGTAGCCTTTAACGAAAGTTTTTTTAATAAAATGAGTCTAAAATTTAATCATTTTTCTGATATTTTTGATTCTTCAGAAAATAGGTTTTACGCCAAGCCAACTGTAGAATTTGATGTGATGGATAGTGCTGTAAAAACGGACTTAATCATAGATTATGTTGGTGGAAGTTTCAATAATAATTATTTAAATACCAATACAGAACCAATCAAATACGGTTTTACAAATCTGGGAATTGCACCTAGTTTTGTGATGCAGGAGGAGGATTGGACACTGAATATTGGTGCCGCTATTTTTTATAGTCTGGACAATCAAAACAGCAATAATAAATTTTTTGTGTATCCAAAATTTAACGCTTCCTATAATGTTGTTGGTGATTTGATGATTTTTTATGCGGGAGCCGAAGGAAATTTAAAACAAAACTCGTACCAGGACTTTGTAGATGAAAATCCTTTTTTGTCACCAACACTCGCTATTGCACCTACGGATCAGCAGTATGATGTTTTTGCAGGATTAAAAGGGAAATTGACTAATAATATGAGTTATAATATAAGAGGTTCATATATTAATGAGCGCAATAAGGCGTTGTTTAAAAGCAATGATTACAATGAAAATGCAACCAATCAGGACTATGCTTTTGGGAATTCTTTTCAAGTGGTGTATGACGATATGAGAACGTTGAATTTTTATGGTGAAGTAAAAGCTGATTTTTCTAAGAACGTGACTTTTGGAATCAACGGAAGCTTTAGCAGTTTTACAAATGATTTTCAACAAGAAGCGTGGAATTTGCCGGCTATAAAATTAAATTCAAGCTTGGATGTTAACATAACAGAGAAGTGGTTTGCTGGTACAAATGTGTTCTATGTGGGCGAGCGAAAAGATTTTCAGGTTAATACCAATGTGGTGACTAACGCTGCTCCTGTAACTTTGAAGTCTTATTTTGATGTCAATGCAAATGTTGGTTACAAATATAGCGACCGATTGACTGCTTTTGCCAGAGCCAATAATATCACTAATAATGCCTACCAAAAATGGCAAAATTATCCAGTGCAGGGATTTCAGGTGATTTTAGGCGTGAACTATAAATTTGATTTTTAATCCCTACCCCAGGCCTCCCCGAAGGAGAAGGAGCCGAAAAGTAAAACAATCTTCGCTTTTTTTATTTAAAAACTTTGAATGCCCGACAGGGTTTTGAACCCTGTCAGGCATGTAAATCTACTTATGACTTTCAAACAAAAAATACATACCCATTACCTGCAATTAGTTCAGGATCGAATCGATGTTTTCAAAGACATGATTGTCGCACTTACCGAAGATTCTAAAAACGATGCTAAAGGTTCAGCCGGAGATAAACATGAAACCGCTTTGTCTATGATGCACATTGAGCAGGAAAAACTCAATCGTAAATTGAGAGAAGTACTGGACCAAAAAACAGTTTTGGATAAAATTGATGCTGGCACAGTTGCCGAAACCATTATTGTGGGGAGCTTGGTAAAAGCGAACGGAATCTATTTGTACCTGAGTGTGGCACTTCCTAAAATCAATGTCGAAGGAATCAATATTATCGCATTATCACCACAATCTCCTTTGGGAAATAAACTCATGGGAAATCAAGAAGGATTTACTTTTGAGATAAATGGTACGAAGTATTTGGTTGAGGATATTAAATAAAAATCCGTTATTTACATCCGTCTCATCCGCGTCCCATTTTACAATCCGCAACTTCAATTCTATTTTTATCACCTTTCAATTACGTTTTAAACGCAAATACTATTTTTTAGTTATAAATTATAACTAAAAATAGTATTTGCGTTTTTCAATTAGAACTATAACTCCATCTT
Source organism: Flavobacterium sp. LB2P53 (assembly GCF_003970305.1). Classification (NCBI taxonomy): domain Bacteria; kingdom Pseudomonadati; phylum Bacteroidota; class Flavobacteriia; order Flavobacteriales; family Flavobacteriaceae; genus Flavobacterium; species Flavobacterium sp. LB2P53. The sequence continues at coordinate 2,955 of NZ_RYDG01000009.1, read as the reverse complement.
TGCCCTATCAAAATGAACAAAGCAGGTTTCTTTCATAACTTGACTCGAGAGTTTTACTCGAACAGGCGAAGCAAACCTTAAACTTTAAACAAAAAAATTATGTGCGGAATAGTATGTGCCTTTGATTTAAAACAAAAAGCGGAAGTTTTAAGACCGCAAGTATTAGAAATGTCTAAAATTATCCGTCATCGTGGACCGGACTGGAGTGGAATTTTTAGTAATGAAAAAGCCATTTTGTCTCACGAACGACTGGCAATCGTTGATCCTGCTTCAGGGAAACAACCGTTGTTCAGTGAAGACAAACAACTTGTTTTAGCGGCAAATGGTGAAATTTACAACCACAGAGAATTACGTAAACAATTTGAGGGTAAATATAACTTTCAAACCGAAAGTGACTGCGAAGTAATTCTAGCACTTTACAAAGAAAAAGGGCCTCATTTTATAGATGAAATGAATGGGATTTTTGGATTTGCTATTTATGATGTCGAAAAAGACGAGTATTTTGTTGCTCGGGATCACATGGGAATTATTCCATTATACATAGGTTGGGATGAACACGGAACTTTTTATGTGGCTTCTGAATTGAAAGCATTAGAAGGCTATTGTACTAAAATTCAATTGTTTCCTCCAGGACATTATATGTCAAGTAAAGATGGCGAATTTGTACAATGGTACAAAAGAGAATGGACAGATTATGATGCTGTAAAAGACAACGTAACCAGCATTGACGAAATTAAAGTGGCTTTAGAAGCAGCGGTTCACAGACAACTAATGAGCGATGTACCTTATGGTGTCTTGCTTTCTGGAGGTTTAGATTCTTCTATTACTTCGGCTGTCGCCAAAAAATATGCGCAAAAACGTATTGAATCCGGAGATGTTGCCGATGCTTGGTATCCGCAATTGCACTCTTTCTCGGTAGGATTAGATGGTTCTCCAGATTTAGCTGCGGCGCAAATAGTTGCGGATCATATTGGAACCATTCACCACGAAATTAAATTCACTATTCAAGAAGGATTAGATGCAATTAAAGATGTAATTTACAACTTAGAAACGTATGATGTGACTACAATAAGGGCGTCGACACCAATGTGGTTGATGGCAAGAGTTATTAAATCTATGGGTATCAAAATGGTGTTATCAGGTGAAGGAGCAGATGAACTTTTTGGAGGATATTTGTATTTTCACAAAGCGCCAAACGCGAGAGAATTTCACGAAGAAAACGTACGTAAATTAGGTAAATTGCACATGTACGATTGTTTACGAGCGAACAAAAGTTTAGCAGCATGGGGAATTGAAGGACGTGTGCCATTTTTAGATAAAGAATTTATGGATGTGGCGATGCGCGTTAATCCACAAGATAAAATGATCAATGCAGAACATCCTATGGAAAAGTGGGTGGTTCGTAAAGCTTTTGAAGAGATGTTGCCGCCAAGTGTAGCTTGGAGACAAAAAGAACAATTTAGTGATGGTGTAGGTTATGGGTGGATTGATACATTAAAAGAAGTTGTAGCTGTTGAAATTTCGGATGAACAATTAGCAAATGCTAAATATAAATTTCCGTTGCAAACTCCTACTTCAAAAGAGGAATATTATTACCGTTCTATTTTTCATGAGCATTTTCCAAGTGATGCCGCCGCTTTGTGTGTGCCGCAAGAAGCAAGTGTGGCGTGTAGTACAAAAATTGCATTGGAATGGGATGAAGCGTTCAAAAACATGAATGATCCGTCTGGAAGAGCGGTGGCAAGTGTGCATGATGATGCGTATGCAAAAGCATAAATACAATTAATTAAGATTTTATAAATAGATAAAACGCTCTCCATTTTGAGAGCGTTTTTTATGAGAAATATATTTCGAGAGCAGTTTAGAATTTGAAAAAACATTATAATTACACATTGTCTAAAATAATTAGGAGGAGTTCTTTATATTAGCAAAACTAAAATGTTTATTATGAGATATATTACTTTATTCTTTGTTTTATTTTTATTGATTTCGTGTGATCAAAAAAATAAGATTTCCGTTGATACCATTATTACCGGTGCCACTATTTACACGGTCAATAACTCCTTTGAGAAAGCTTCGGCTATGGCAATCGATGAAGGTAAAATTATCGCTATTGGGACTAATGGTGAAATTTCAAAACAATATGAATCCAAGAATACGATAGATGCGAAAGGCAAATTCATTTATCCAGGCCTGATTGATGCACATTGCCATTTTTATAGCTATGGATTGAGCTTGCAGGAATCGGATTTGCGCGGTACCAAAAGCATGAACGAAATAATTTCCCGTTTAAAGGCTTTTCAAAAAGATAAAAATCCAACCTTTATTGTGGGTAATGGTTGGGATCAAAACGATTGGAAAGTCAAAAAATATCCAACAAAAGCAGATTTAGATGTTGCGTTTCCTGATATTCCTGTAGTTTTAAATCGAATCGACGGTCATGCCATTATTGTGAATAGTAAAGCTTTGAAGTTAGCAGGAATCACAAAGGATACGAAAGCTGATGGTGGTCAGATCGAAATTGCAAACGGGGAGCCAACGGGAATTTTAGTAGACAATCCAATGGAATTAGTGTTCAAAATAATTCCAAAACCAACTCGTAAAACACAAATAGCCGCTTTGCTTGATGCCGAAAAAGTGATGTTTGATTACGGATTGACGACCGTAAATGATGCAGGATTGGATCCGGATATTATTCACTTGATGGATAGTTTGCAAAAGGCAAAAGTGATGAAGCTTAATGTATATGCAATGATTACTGCAAATCAAAAAAACATTGATTTATACTTAAAAAAAGGAATTTATAAAACAGATAATCTAAATGTGCGTTCCTTTAAAATGTATGGTGATGGTGCTTTGGGTTCGCGTGGCGCGTGCACAATGTCATTAAGTTAAGGTTTTATTGTTTTGATTTACAGCTATTTATTGTATTTAAAATTAGGTTTTTTATAGTAT
>NZ_RYDG01000008.1:0-186211 GCF_003970305.1 Flavobacterium sp. LB2P53 | reverse complement strand
CTATTGAAGAATTTAACAATCAAATTAATTACAAAAATGTAGCTTAACTTAATGTGCAGTTTTTATTTGCATATCCAGTCTACTATATTAATACCTTCTATAGTTTTTTTAAATTCATTACAAAGATATTGTGTAGTATTATCATGCGTTATTACAATAGACCCGGTAGAATCTAACAGGGTATTATTTAAACTTTTAACAAAAGGTATGTTTCTTAGTTGACTTAGTACATTCTGAAAATTACTATAGTTCACATTTCGAACTTCCATCTTAGTAACATTGTTTTTTATTGTTGAATCATTATATATGACCGGTATTATTAGTTGTTCGGGGTATGAACTTTTAACTATACTAATATTATGTTGCGGTGTGCTTTCTAGTTTTGGATTTCCGCCGTATTTGTTTAAAAAGGAATCTCCTTCAATAAATAACATCCATAGGACATAAAATGGAATTATTTGGAACCATCCACTTTTGTCCATGTCATGACATCTCTTAGCACCTTGTGCCCATAAGAACCAAAGCATTGGTATCATTGCCAAGCCAATTCCTGGATTGCCTTCCTTTATAATTTCGTTTATAACAGTATATAACACAAAATATATAATAATGCTTATGCCGTATTCAGTTCTTCTTATTCTACCGTCAAAGGAAAAAGTTTTTTTAAACATAAAATTTACAAGTATAATTCAGGATTAAATTTAATTGCTGATATTTTTCAAATCTACATTGATAAAAATCAGCCTCTTTACGGGAAACCGTAAAACGCAAGAAAAAATATTTATTTATATGGCAATTATAATGTCATTAAAGTATTTTTAGATATTTATAAAAATTAAGCTATGCGAAGAGTAATTTATATAAGAGGTTTTCCGCATAGCATTAATAATGATATAATTTTTAATTTGTAGCAGAAAGAGATCTTATAGTAACTTTGCTTTACTTTTCTGAAATCCTTCCATTGTTATTACTCCTTTTTCCATTAATACATGAAGTCTACCTAATTCCTCCGCACTATTAACGTTCCTTGCTTGATGAAGAATTTTGCCGGGATTATACTTTATATTGAACTTATCTTCATCCATTGTCAATAAAATAATGAAATCAACTAAAGCTATTATCGCCGGTATAAATGTCCAACAGAAAATAAGGTAAAGTAGCCCAAGACCACCTTGTCCTAGATAAAAACGATGAACACCGATCCCTCCTAAAAAGAAAGCTAAAATTGCAGCTGTTGTTTTATTTTTCATATTTTAATGTTTAAATAGGTCCTACTCGTATGGATTTTCGGTTACTCCACGTTTTTAATGGTTTCTCGGCTCCATGTTTCTTAATATCTTAATTGAATTAAACTAAAAAAAGAATTGTTAAATTCTTAAGGCGAATAATCATTTGTTGAACATAAAATATTTATTTCTCCAAACCTACAACCATTAAAAATCGATTCTTTACGGTTTCCCATATTTAAAGAAAATAAATATCTAATTTGAAGTTAATATTAATTTCGTTTGTGTCAAATTATAGTGTTTTGATTGTTCAATTGTAAATAAACTGTATTTTAAAGGATTATACAATACCCACTTTTAGTGATATTGATTTGTTATTGTTATATTCAAAATAAGCCTCGTTTTAAGTTGTAAGTAGCTAGAATTTATTTGCTTGATTTTGATTAAAGTTGCAGATATCCAGATATCGCTGTAATTCGTAGAGATGAACCAACCCGTCCTTGTTATCCGGTACTTGTGCCAACTGCACAAAATTGATGTTTTGGTACAGGAATTTCTCCCCTACAATGTCTTGCATGATGATGAAAATTGCTTGCTGTAACGTCTTTGTATCGCAATACAAATTGTAACTTTTTAAAAAAACTACAATGTCGAACTTCTGGGTTACTTCATGATATTCAACAGGTAAAAAAGTGAGTTCGCTTGCTTTTAATGTTATCTCATGGAAGATATAGGGTTCGTCAAGACCCTTCATAATTTCTTCAATTTTCTCGGTTGGTTGGATGAAAGCGGTGAATTTCCAGGTTTTCAATTGCGGTGCATTGTCGACTAAATCAATTACCTGGTTAAAGTATTTGGGATTGCCATTTGCGGTTATTATTAGCTCAAATTTATTATTATTATTATTATTATTATGAATTGGGAAAACAATCATAAAGTCAATTTCCTTGCAATAATAGCTGAGATTTTTGCTTAGCCAAAAGCTGATGTGTTTTTGGTTTTTAGGGGTTTCGTTGATGCCGTTTTTGATGGTTTGATTGTTGTCTTGGAACCAGTTCCAGAAGGTGTTGATTTTTCTCATTTGTTGTTTTGTTTCAGGTTTAAAGTTTCAGGTTTTTGATTTCTATTTTTTCTTTTTTGCATTGCCCAAAAAAGAAACAAAAAACGCTAGCCCTGGACTGTTCGCCGACCCGCTATTTTCTCAATTCTGAAATCCAACGAACTCGCTTCGCTCAAACAGCGTTGGATTTTTTCAGAATTTTCGAAAAACGGGTGCCCGGCTGCCACAGTCAAAGGGCGGGTTGAACTATGATTGTCAGATGTATTTGTTTGTATTAACGTTTATCCTTTGTTTCTTTATCGAAGGTGATGAGGTTGAACATGGCTCTCATTCTGGAGCGGAGGCGGTTGCCGTAGTTGTTTTCGATTTCGGAGGCGGATAAGTTGGTGGTAATGTGGGTCACCGATTTGTTTTCGACAAACTGTTCATAACGACTGATGAGTACTTCAGCCATTACGTTGCAGTCGTTACCGAAGTGTTTGATTTGCTGTTCGGCACCCAAATCGTCAAAGCAATAACCGGTTAGTTTTGATTGATTGGATTGCTTTAGCGTGTAGCAGTTGATGGCCTCAAAGCCATTTTTGGCAAATTCAAACGAGACTTCCCTACATGTTTTGATTTTGTACTCAGATGCATGATAGGCAAATGGACGTACTAAGTTCATTAGGGATGTTTTTCCGCAACCAATTGAACCTGATAATAGAATTCCTTTTGTTAAGTCTATATTTTGGTTTATGGCAGCTTTCTCATCTTTTATCATATAAATCAACAATTTGTAGATGGTGGGGTGATCCATTTCGCTGATTTGAAACGAACTTCCATAGGTTGTTTTTCCTTGGTTCTCTAGGTATTCGAGACACTTTTGAAAATTATACACTTTGAAACCTTTGTGGACCAAGAAGGTTTCATGGACTGATTTACAATGGTTCGTCATAGTTTTTCTGGGTTGCTGTGTGCAAGTGCATCGGTTTTGGTTGGGCGTTGTAATCGGTTTTTTGGGTGTTAGCAGCAAACTTAGCTGTGTTGAGCATCCAGTTTCTTGCTGCAGCTTTCCAATCTTTCATTTTTGTTTTTCCGCCTATGAGCCAACCAATGCTGGAGTAGTAATTGAAAAATTTATTGGCTTCTATTTGGGAGCTTTCCTTCAAAGAGAAGTATTCCAGTATCATTTCGAGTGATGGCACTGTGGTTTCAAAAAATAAATCGAGTTCAACCACTTTTTCTTTTTTGGCGCAACTTTTTTCTTTTTGCTGCCCGGTCTTCGTTTTTATTTCTATCTCTTTTGGAATTATTATAGGATTCAAATTTTGAACTGGTTGATTTATTAAATTTTTTTCTATATCTATTTTTGTATTGTTTAAATTGTTTTTAACTGTTTGTTTTTTATTATATATATAGAGCTGTTCATTTACCTGTTCAATGACATGTTCATTTTTTGATTCGGTCAAATTGTGAACGGGTTCATTTTTTGAATGGGTTGGTTGTGGTATTTTTGAAATTGTTTTTTCTTTTTCAGAAAAATTGATCATAATGATGTTGGAGCAAGAGTGTGGATTGAATGTCGGATTGTATACCATAAACCCTAAAAGCTCTAATTCTTTCATGCATTTATGATACGTTGCTTTTGAATTGATCTTGCTGGCTTTCATGATTTCTTCCCGAGAAATGCCTGTTGGATTCTTGAATCGATTTACGTTCCAACATTGGAAAAGTGCCAAATAGAGCGAAATGTGTGTTGGATTTAGGTTGGGTTCATAATTAATTTTATTGAAAAATCCAGTGAGGTGTTTGATGTAGTTCATAATCTTAGATAATAGTGAGTGGTGAAAAGTGAAAAGTTAGAGGTACGTGAATTCGGTTAAGGGTTGAGTACTTTTAAGATATCCTCATACTTGTAATAGAGAATACTGCCAATTTTGGTAAAGTTTAAGGTTCCATTGATGCGCAGATTTTGCAATGTACCGGAAGATATTTTCAACAATTTTCGGACTTCTGATGATTTTAGCCATTGCGCTGGCTGTTCTTGTTTGCCGACCATTTCTTTTATTTCTGCGAGCATCACATTACTGAAATTTAGTAGGTCTCTTTTGGTGATGGGTTGGTGGTTGAGTAGTTCTAAATTGTCCACACCAGGGAATAATTTTTTAGGATGTAAGTTCATGTCTAAATGAATTAAATTGTTAGATGACAAAATACTTTCATTTGTTTGACATTTAAACCCAAGGTGAACCCAACTTGGGTATTATTTCACTGTAATTTGCCCTAAATCCCTTTGTTTATAAGGGAATATTTTTTCAAAAGGTGAAAATTCAGTTTTGCAAAATTGGTAAATTGGGAGATTTTAGGTCAAAAATGGTGTTTTTGGGGTAACAACCCAATACGACCCAAGCTTGGGTAATGAATTCCTACAAAATCGAAATTTGTCCAAAAAAAAACCTTGTAATTGCTAGATTTAGTCAAATTCGTCATTGCTGTTTTCATCTAAATTCACACAAAGTCCGTTTAGGAATTTGCCTTTTGGAGTAGGTCTGTTTTTTATGTCAGTAAAGCATCGATAGACACTATTGTCTAATTGTATATTGAAAGCGATACTAAACTCCTCCGCAATTTCTTTTATTTCGGCTTTACCACCGTTGAATATTTTTTGATAATATAGAGAATAAATCAATTCTACTATTTCAATTTTGGTGCCCGTCCAAGAAAGTTTTGATTTTCTTGCAGGATGTTTTATCGTACAGCTGTTATTGATTTGTTCTATTTTTTCTTCTAAGTAAATTTCTAAAAGATCATTGGCTATAATATTGGCCAATTTATAATCATGGGAAGTACACAGTTTTTTATCGAAATATATGGAATTTATATCCGAGTTGATTATCTGTTTATCTAAGTTTCTGACAAAATATAATTGATCATTGTAACTGCTTCCCGATCGGAAGTATTTGTAAAACTCCTTATCTTTTTTGTGAAATTGATAACAAATATCAAGTGCTTTTTCGTAATGCTTTAATTTTTGTTTATTGCTATTGAGTGGCGAAATTGATTCGATATCCAATAACTTTTTATAAAAAATACATTTTGATATTATTTTAAATTTCAACTCCTTAAAAAAGTGAATTTCTTCTTCAATCGAATTGAAAATATACTTTTTCAACCATTTGAAAAGTTCTTTAAGTTTTATTTGTATATACTTAATCGCTTGTTTCGCCTGACTGATAGGATCATTGGTTTCCTTTTTAATTTTTTCAATTTCCAATTCAAATTCACAAAAAAAAGCATCGCAATATATCTTCATATATGAGTTATAGTTTACTAAAATGTTAAACTAAAGTATAACATTAATACAGCGTTAAATCTTACAGAGTAGTTAAATTTTTCAAAACAGCATCCTAAATATTTCCTAATCCCTTAATTTAATTGGTCTTGTCAAGCTTTATTTGGTTTGTATTTTTGAATTTTTCTTTCAGAATCATCATGTCGTTGCTTATTTTTTTGTCCAAAATTTTAGCATAATGTTGGGTAGTTTTTAAATTGGTATGTCCGAGCATTTTGCTTACGGTTTCAATAGGTACACCATTGGAAAGTGTTACAGTTGTCGCAAAAGTATGGCGGGCGATGTGAAACGTTAGTTCTTTATTGATGCCGCATACATCGGCAATTTCTTTTAGATAGGCGTTCATTTTTTGATTACTCAGAATAGGTAAAAGGCGGTTTTCATTTACACAGGTTGGATGATTTTTGTATTTATCGACGATTTCCATTGCTATTGGTAATAATGGGATTTTGGAAGGGGTATCCGTTTTTTGTCGGTTTTTAAAAATCCATTTATCTCCATCTATACCCAAGCTAATGTGGTTTTTGTTTAATTGCTGTACATCGACATAAGCTAATCCGGTAAAGCAGCTGAAAATAAATATATCGCGGACCAATTCCAATCGTTCTGAAACAAATTGTTTGTTCATCATACTTTCTATTTCGTCTTCGTTTAAAAACTCTCTTATGACTTCTTTAACTTTGGCTTTGTAATTCGCAAATGGATTTTTGGTTAGCCATTCATTTGCAAGGCATTGATTGATGATTTTGTGGAAGTTTTTGACGTATTTAACTGCCGTGTTGTTGTTGCACTTGCGAACACTACGCAGGTAAAATTCATACTCCATGATAAAGGCATGGTCAATCTTCTCTATATTAATATCAGAAAGACTGTATTTCCAGTGAAGAAAGTCTTTGGTGTGTTTGAGTGAGGTTTTATATCGCTCTAGGGTTCCAGGGGCATATTCGAGACCCAAAAGCTCTTCTATTTTTCGGTTGTGTTCTTCGAAAATTGCAATTAACATCCGCTCACGCTCTTTAATTCCAGTAAATTCATTTTTGAAGTTTTCAAAGTTTACTGGGATATCTTTTTTGAGTAAAATTTTCTCAATATTTAAAATCTTAGATTTTAAATGGTCAAGATGTCCATTGATTGAACGAGCTTCTTCCGAAGTTCCTTTCATTTTTGACATTTCAGAGTGCCATTTTTCGGGATCAACAAACTTACCAGTACTGTTGTCTAATCGTTGTCGATTGATAGTTATTCTTTGAAAAATTGGGACTAGCCCTTGGGCGTTGACTTTTGCTCTTTTTACATAAAAAAGAATTGAAATTGGTGCATCCATGATGTGGTAACCTTTAAGTTAATAGAAATTTAAAAATTCCATCAACACAAAACAAGATGTTCATATAGTGAACTCCTTATTTTATAGGGGTTTCCAAAGGTAGGGGCACAATACATTTCATTTTACATTGTGCCCCTCGATGTGCCCCTTTTAGTATGAGAAACCATGAATAATTTGGATAGGTTGTAAATTAAAAAACCCTCTAAATCATACGATTTAAAGGGTTTTGGTAGGTTTTTTGAAATAACCAGCGGAGAAAGAGGGATTCGAACCCCCGGACCTGTTACAGTCAACAGTTTTCAAGACTGCCGCATTCGACCGCTCTGCCATTTCTCCAGTAAATTGCTTTCATTATCTGATTGCGAGTGCAAAGATAAGAATCTTTTTTGGTTATACAAATCTATTTTTTTTAAAAAAAGGTCTATTAGATGTACTTATTTTTAATTGTTTCATTTTCTTTACTTTAGCATTTAATTTATTTGAATAAATAAATTATTGTTTTTTTAATAACTGACGTATTCTGTTATTTCTAGTCCGTAACCTATCATTCCTACTCGTTTTCCTGGCTCTGTATTGGATACTAATCGGATTTTTGAAATATCTATATCATGAAGTATCTGCGCTCCGATTCCAAAGTCTTTACTGTCAATTTTAATTTTTGGGGCTTTTATTTCTCCTTCAGCCTGTAAAATTTTAAGCTCTCCAATACGATTCAATAAATTAACAGATTGCATATCTTGATTGATAAACACAACAGCTCCCTTACCTTGTTCGTTAATCACTTTAAACATGGCATCAAGTTGCTGGTCTGCATTATCAGTCAAAGTTCCTAACAGATCATTATTGACTTGCGAAGAGTGTATTCTTGTTAAAATTGGTTCCCCTAAATTCCAAGTCCCTTTTGTCAATGCAATATGGATTTGTTTGTTGGTCGTTTGTTGGTATGCTCTTAAACGAAAGGTACCAAAACGAGTTTGTATATCAAAATCATCTTTCTTAATAATTAGGCTGTCGTGCTGCATTCTATAAGCCACAAGAGCTTCAATGGAAACTAATTTTAGATCGAATTTCTTAGCTACTTTTACCAATTGAGGCAATCGAGCCATAGTCCCATCTTCGTTCATAATCTCTACAATCACACCTGCAGATTTAAAACCCGCTAATCTGGCAAAATCAATTGCGGCTTCCGTATGACCAGTTCTTCTTAGTACGCCTCCTTGTTTGGCAATCAATGGGAAGATGTGACCGGGTCTTGCTAAATCATGTGGTTTGGTATCAGAATTGGCTAAAGATAAAACTGTTTTTGCTCTATCTGCTGCTGATATTCCAGTGGTCACTCCGTTTCCTCTTAAATCAACCGAAACAGTGAAAGCAGTTTCCATTGGGTCGGTATTATTGCTTACCATTACATGTAGGCCTAGCTCCTTACAGCGGCTTTCTGTTAATGGTGCGCAAATGAGTCCTCGGCCGTGTGTGGCCATGAAATTAATCATTTCGGGTGTTACTTTCTCGGCTGCTGCTAAAAAATCACCTTCATTTTCACGATCTTCATCATCAACTACGATAATAATTTTTCCTTGACGAATAGCTTCTATCCCTTCTTCAATTGTGTTGAGTTGTATATTATTTGTAGTCATTTGTACTGTTAATTTTGTGATGGAAATATTTTTTTTAATATTTTTTGAAATGGAGCCAGAATAACATCCACATTTATCAATCCAATATCATTTGTAGCTCTATAAGTTAGTATAATTGCTAAAGGGGATAATAGTATCGAGGACAACCAGGCACCTAAAAAAGGTGACATTTCATTTTCCTGAGCAATTCTTTTGCCAAAAGAGTTTATGAAGTGAAAGGTTATGAAAATTAAAATTGCAAAAACTATAGGTAGTCCCAATCCTCCTTTTCTAATAATTGCTCCCAAAGGGGCACCTATAAAAAACATTAGAAAACATGCAAATACAATTACAAACTTATCATAAAAAGCAAGTAAGTGTTTATTGATATTTTTTTGTTTATTTTCTAATTCGGTTTTAGAGGTATCAATTGAATACACGGTACTACTAATAGTACTTGTCGCTATTCTTAAAATTTCTATTTGTTGCTCTTTAGTGTACAAGGATAAAATATCTTCAGGAAAGGAGTTTTCTATTTTGAACTCCTTTCGTTTAGTATTGCCAGGAATCCGTATTCGTGCATTGCTATTTTCCGAAAATGAAATAATATCATTTTTTAAATTTTTATTTAACGAATCCAATGTATAACTTAATTCATTGACAGTAAGCATAGTATTAGTATTCGCAACGCTTTCGTCATTGACATCTACATTATTAAGTTCTGATAAATCAATGTTGATAATATGTTTTTTAAACGAACTTTTGATAAAAGGCATTTTACTGCGATCCTCATATTTTTCTGGAACTATGTCTTCGTAGTAAAAGCCATCATTTAACACTAATTGTAAAATGCTAGATTGTTCACTACTTATTAATTCGCCATCTCGGGCTTTAATAACTGTTTTACTCCCGTCACCAACGTTTGATTTTTTATGAATAGTCACACCTGTAAGGATGTTTCCGTTGTCACCTGTTTTTTTATTTACCTTAATGTTATAAAAACCAACATCACTAAATTGTCCTTCAGCTATTGCCAAGGCTGGTTTTACTTGTGCAATATTTTTTCTGAAATTGATAAATTTATACTCCGCATAAGGAATCACATTATTAGAAAACAGAAAAGCTACTATACTTAATAAAATTATAAATACCGTTAAGCTTCTCATGGCTCTTTGCAAAGAAATTCCAGAAGATTTCATTGCCGCAAATTCATAATTTTCTGCTAAATTACCAAATGTCATTATGGAAGACAGTAATATCGAAAGGGGAAGTACTAAAGGCACAATCCTAGGCATTGAAAATGCTAGGAATTTTATGATCATGAGTAAATCTAAATCCTTTCCTGCTAATTCAGCTATGAATAACCAAACGGTTTGAAGTATAAATATAAAAAAAAGAATTACAAATACTGTGGTAAATGTAGTCAGGAATGTTTTTAATAAGTATTTGTCGAGAATTTTCACCTAATAAATTAATCTAATTTGTTGATGTAGTAATTTGGATATTTACTGCTTGCAAATGTAAATTGATTTTTTGACAAAGGTTGGTTGGTTTTGAAAGAATTAACCGTTAATGTTGTTTTTGTCCCTTTTTTTCCTATTTCAATCAAATTGTAGATGTGTTTCGTTTGTACATCAATTCCTAATAACACCTCTTTTCTTTGGTCTTTAGAGTTAAACGGTATCAACTTTATATACTGAATTTTTCTACCTCTGACATTTTGTAAAACATCCATATTGTACTTATAACCAGTATTGAAAAACGTTAACATTTTAGAAGGTGTAATTGCATTGTCATCTTTGTCATTGACCGTTGAAATTGTAATTTCCTCATCTTCAGGAACAATGGTATAGGCTTTTTTTCCGTCATAAATTTTAGTTACTCCCATGAAATTTAAAACATATTGATTGCCTTTCATGGTAACATTTCCTTTACTTTCCTGATTAATGTTTTCTTTTGTATTATTCAAAGAATACTTAAAATCAATTATTATAGTATTGTAGCTTTTGACTTTTGCAGTAACTTGGTCTAAAAGATTTTTTGCTTTTTTATCCTGAGCTTGTATCGAAAAACTAAAAAGTAATAAAGTGGTAATAAAAATAAGTCTTTTGCTCAAGTTCTTTAGATTGCTTTTTTTGAATGGCTTCATTTGTTCGCTTTTACTTGAGTTTTGAATCTTTGTTTTCATGTTGTTAATTGTTTTGTTCATTGTTGAAAAATTGATCAAGAGAACTTATATCCAGAATGTTTACACTGCGCGCTTTACTTCCTTCAAAAGGGCCTACAATTCCTGCGGATTCCAATTGATCAATCAATCGGCCCGCTCTGTTGTACCCTAGTTTTAGTTTTCTTTGTAACAATGATGCGGAGCCTTGTTGTGCATTGACAATTATTTCGGCTGCTTCTCTAAACAAAGTATCTCTATCAGAGATATCCATATCAAGATTAATGCCACTTTCTTCCCCAATAAATTCTGGAAGTAAATAAGCGGTAGCATATGCTTTTTGACTACCAATGAATTCCGTTATTTTTTCTACTTCTGGTGTGTCTATAAAGGCACATTGTACACGTACTACATCATTTCCGTTAGTGTATAACATATCGCCACGCCCAATTAACTGATCTGCTCCTTGTGTGTCAAGAATGGTCCTGGAGTCAATTTTTGAAGTAACTCTAAAGGCGATTCGGGCAGGAAAATTAGCTTTTATCAAACCTGTAATTACATTTACCGAAGGTCTTTGAGTAGCTATAATCAAATGGATTCCTATGGCACGCGCTAATTGTGCCAGGCGAGCAATAGGAACTTCTACTTCTTTTCCGGTAGTCATAATCAAATCGGCAAATTCATCTACTACAAGAACGATATACGGTAAAAATCGGTGGCCATTTTCTGGATTCAATTTTCGGGCTTTAAATTTATCGTTGTATTCTTTAATGTTTCGCACCATCGCGTCTTTCAACAAAGAATAGCGATTATCCATTTCTACACACAGGGAGTTTAAGGTATTAACTACTTTTGCATTATCAGTAATAATTGCTTCATCCATGTCTGGAAGTTTGGCTAAATAGTGTCTTTCAATCTTATTAAAAAGGGTCAGCTCCACTTTTTTAGGATCTACCAAAACAAATTTAACTTCTGCGGGATGTTTTTTGTACAAAAGGGAAGTTAAAACAGCATTTAATCCAACAGATTTTCCTTGTCCGGTAGCACCGGCCATTAATAGGTGGGGCATTTTAGCTAAATCAACTACAAAAGTTTCGTTCGAAATGGTTTTTCCAAGAGCTATAGGTAATTCCATTTCGGCTTCTTGAAATTTAGCGGAACCAATAACACTTTTCATCGAAACCATCGTGGGGTTTTTGTTAGGAACTTCAATCCCTATGGTTCCTTTCCCAGGAATAGGGGCAATGATCCGAATGCCTAATGCCGAAAGTGACAGCGCAATATCATCTTCCAGACTCTTGATTTTTGAAATTCGAATTCCTGCTTCCGGAACAATTTCATATAAAGTAACTGATGGTCCAACGGTCGCTTTGATCTGTGCAATTTCAATTTTGTAATTGCGAAGCGTATCTACAATTTTATTTTTATTTTCTTCTAATTCTTCCTGATTGATAGTGATTCCTCCCGTAGAATATTCTTTTAATAGGTCAATCGTAGGAAATTTATAATTGGATAAATCCAATGTTGGATCAAATAATCCAAAATCAGCAACTAATCGCGAGGCTAAATTTTCTTCAATTATATCCTCTTCCGGAGCCGTTTCTATTACAAAAGTATCAATTGGAGCTGCTAATACCTCTGGTTTTGCTATTGGTGTGATTTCCATAGCGAGAGGCTTGGCAACAGGTTCCCGGTTAATATTCGATGCGTTGCTTATTGTAGGTTTTAATGCTTCTTTGTTAATTTCAAATTGATTACCATTGGTTTTCAAATGAATACTGTCCTCTTCTTCGGTTACGGCAAACTCTTCTAAATTATAACCACTGTTCTCCTTTTTGATGGGACTGGCTGTTGCTAAATCAGTCTTTAATTCTTGTTTTGTTTGATCAAAAAAGGATTGGATTTTTTCTGGTGAAATTTTAATTTTGAAAATTACATATATAATTAACCCAAATAATAAAATCAATAAAGTGCCTGTTTTTCCAATGTAATCTTGTGAAAAAGAATTCAATTCATAACCAATTACACCTCCTAATTCAGGTACTGAAGTAGCAAAAAAACCAAACAAAACTGATAAAACGACGCTCACAAATAAATCCCAAAACCAAATGTTTTTTAGTTTTTTTAAAGGTAATCCTACTATTAAATATATTCCAGTTAAGAAAAATAACCGGACAAATATAAATGCAGCAACTCCAAAACCGTTATAAATTAGCAAATCAGCTAAAAAAGCGCCAAATTTCCCCAACCAATTTTGAACAATTTCCGTACGATCCGCAATCGCATGAACTGCGCTTTGATCTTCTTGACCGTAAATGTAAAAGGAAACAAAAGCAAATAATAAAGCAATTGAAAACAATACTAACAGTGAGCCAAAAACAATTTTATGTTGTTTAGTCACCCTCCAAGGACTATTCTCCGGAGTTTTAGAATCATTTTTGTTGTTTAAAGGAGGTATTTTTGTTGTTTTTGCCATTCGAGTTGTACTAATTCTTACAGGAATTTTGGTGTATAAATAATTAAACCGATTGTTATTGCTGTTAAAGCAGCAAAAAAGACCGCTCCTGCGGCAATATCTTTAATAAACCCAATTTTTTCATTATAATTGGGATGGATAAAATCAGCTACTTTTTCTACAGCCGTATTCAATCCCTCAATGCTAAGAATTAATCCTATTGCCAGAGTTTGAAACAGCCATTCTGTTTTAGTAATACTAAAATAAAATCCAGCAATAGTCAACAGTATGGCTATTGAAACCTGAACCATTATACTGTGTTCTGTGCGGATCAATTTTAAAGCGCCCTTAAATGCATAAGTGACGCTTTTTAATCTTCCCGTAATGAAAGTGGTATCTTTTTGAAACTCCATTAAGATGAAATTAAAGTACAGCTAAAGCCGCTTCATAATTTGGCTCGTCTGCAATTTCAGCCACTTGTTCCGTATGGGTAACTATTCCGTTTTGATCAACAACAATGATTACTCTGGAATGCAATCCGGCCAGAGGGCCATCAGTGATTTCTAAACCATTTACTTTGCCAAATTCACCACCTTGAAAATCAGATAAATTAATGACATTTTCAAGTCCTTCAGCACCACAAAAACGTTTTTGGGCAAAAGGCAAATCTCTAGAAACACATAATACAGTTGTATTTTCTAAAGTACTGGCACTTTCGTTAAATTTTCTCACGGAGGCTGCACACGTTCCTGTATCTATACTTGGAAAAATATTTAAAACTAGTTTTTTACCTTGAAAATCACTAAGCGAAGCTACAGAAAGATCTGTTTTAACTAATTTAAAATCAGCTAATTTAGTCCCTATTTTTGGTAATTCTCCTGAAGTGTGTATTGGATTTCCTCCTAATGTTATTAATGCCATAATTTTGTTTTTTTAATAAGGTTCAAAAGTATGAAAATTATTTAAGAATAAGACCTCAAACAGGTGTTTAAAGTTTCCATTTTTACCTCTTATGATAAACCCGCAGGTACTGCTGTATTCTCTTTTATTGAATAAAACACACACACATTGTTAAGTACGTTTTTAAAATATTGAATATGATTTATTTTATTTGTCGATAGAATCTAGTACTCGTTTCATGAAAGTATTTAAAGCTTCTTTTTTATCAGTTCCGGTTTTTACCAGTTTGCTCATCTCTAAAGCACCTTACATAGTAGAAATTAATTCGCCTATCACATCTAGTTCTTTGTATTTCAAGGATGAAATTTCAGTCATTGCCTCAAGAACTTCTATAGTTTCAATGATATAATCTTCATCATTTTCTGAAGCTAATTTTTTAAATTTTGGTAATTAAATCCTGTAATGTATCTTCGGTTAATTCGATTAAAATAAGTTTGTTTTTTAAGGTTGAAAGAGGCAAAGGTTCAAAGCGACAATGCATGAATTTGTGCAACAAAAAACCTTTGTTGCTCTGAATCTCTGAACCTTTATATCTTTATTTGAATTAATTTAGTACACAACAAAAACATATATTATTGAAATTCAACCAAATAAAGGTCCTGTAATTTGCTAAAAAATACTGATATTTCGTACGTTATAGAATTATCACCACATAATTTTTATAGTGAAGAATACCAGTCTTGAGGGTAAAGACACAGAGCTTATTTCAGTTTTACAAGATCATTTCAAAGGAGAACTCAATTTAGCAAGGGTCAAGCTCATTTGTTTATTCATTACGGCTTTATGCAAAATAAAGACAATCAATTATGATAAGTTAGCATCTGGATTTGCGACAACTGCTACTAAAAATAGCTCTTATAGAAGAGTGCAATGATTCCTGAAGGAATTTTTTTTCCCATGAAAATAGTTTCTTCTTTGATATTCAATTTATTACCAGCTAAATCCGATTTGGTATTGGTGCTAGATAGAACCAATTGGAAGTTCGGATTTTTGATTAATGATTCTTGATTTCAGATGTGGTAGAACCCTTAAGATCAAATTTATCTCTTTTATTTACTTTATAAATAATACCATTTGCTAAACTGTTTTTATTTTCTCCTATTTGAATCATTCAGAGCGCTACCTACATAGAAAACAAGAAAAAAATTGCTCAAGAATAAAGACAGCTATGCTTTTATTTCGTCTGTAGCCTGTTGATACTCTCCCGTTCCGGAACTGTAAACAATCCATAAGAAATTGTCATTATAATTACCCTAAAGGAATTTGAATTTTAGAAAAAAATTTTTTATATGTGATAAATGTTACTGAATGCAAAAATTTAACAGACAATCTTTGCAATCATAAATTTTACAATTATGGAATATATTGGTTATTTTTCGTCAATACTCATTGGAGTTGCATTAGGGCTCATTGGCGGTGGAGGCAGCATTCTTACCGTACCTGTTTTAGTCTATTTATTTACAGTTGAACCCGTGATTGCAACTGCATATTCATTATTTATTGTTGGCTTGACAAGTGCGGTAGGAAGTGTTGGCTATTTCAAAAAAGGTTTGGTTAGCATAAAAACAGCTATTGTTTTTGGTATCCCATCAATTATCTCCGTTTTTACAACAAGAGCAATAATAGTTCCTGCAATTCCTAAAGAGCTGTTTTCTGTGGGAAATTTTATCTTGACTAAAGACCTTTTTTTAATGCTGTTTTTCGCTGTTATAATGATTATTGCTTCTTATAGCATGATTAAAAAAGACAAAAAACTCGCTTCTGAAGAACCACACGAACAAAAATTCAATTATCCGCTTATACTTATAGAAGGAACACTTATAGGAATAATTACCGGACTTGTAGGAGCTGGCGGTGGTTTTTTAATTATACCGGCTTTGGTTATTTTGAGTAAACTTCCTATGAAAGAAGCGGTTGGGACTTCATTAGTAATCATTGCTGCAAAATCTTTAATCGGTTTTTTCGGAGAAGGTGGAGAAAACGTTATTGATTGGCAATTCTTATTTACCATTTCAGCATTTGCAATTGTTGGAATTTCTATTGGCACAGCATTATCCAAAAAAATTAATGGCAACAAACTGAAACCCGCTTTTGGCTGGTTTGTTTTAGTGATGGGGATTTATATTATTACTAAGGAGTTATTTCTAAAATAAAATTATTGTATAACAAAAGTCACGTTGATACAGAAGCAATTTAAATAAATTTATCTTCTTATTACTAAAACAAATCCAAAAACAAATGGCTAATCAATATCAAATATTAATAATCAAAGGTCGAGGTAATTCAGTACTTTTTGTTACTCCACAATTGCTTATTAAAAAAATTTAATCAACCAAAATCAAATTGTACAAGAGAAGCGGCAAAAATTGTATCTACGAGCCACAACATTCATATTAATAAAATACTACAATTACAGTTATAAAATACTTGTGTAACATATGTCACCATTTTTAATAAATGTAATCTGTAATTTTGGTTTCAAATGAATAATAAACTTAAAAATAAACGATATGTATTTTCAACACATTTACGACAAGAGTCTTGCTCAGGCAAGTTATTTTATTGGCTGTCAAAAAGCAGGTGTAGCCGCAGTTATCGATCCTAAAAGGGATGTTGACACCTACCTTGAAATTGCCAAGCAGAACAATATGAAAATTACTCATGTTTTAGAAACACACATTCATGCTGATTTCCTCGCTGGTTCCAGAGAATTAGCAGCTTTGACGGGAGCAGAAATGTACCTTTCAGCGGAAGGCGGATCCGATTGGAAATATGAATTCCCTCATGTTGGCATTAAAGATGGTGATGTTCTGAAAGTAGGAAACTTAAAAATAGAAGTAGTTCATACACCAGGACATACTCCGGAAAGCATCAGTTTTCTGCTAACCGATACGCCTGCCAGCGATGAGCCTGTCATGTTGTTCACCGGTGACTTTGTATTTGTGGGAGATGTAGGAAGACCTGATTTGCTTGAAAAAGCAGCAGGAATGAAAGGAACACAGGACATTGGTGCTAAACAAATGTATCAATCCATTACTAAATTCGATGCATTACCTGATTATATTCAAGTATGGCCAGGTCATGGAGCAGGTTCTGCTTGTGGAAAAGCACTAGGAGCCGTTCCAAGCACCACTGTAGGATATGAAAAAATAAGAAACTGGGCTTTTCAGCATAAAAATGATGAAACTGGATTTGTAAAATATTTATTGGAAGACCAACCGGAACCGCCAAAATATTTCGCGATGATGAAAAAACTAAATAAAGTAGATCGTCCGCTTCTTACAACTGTTCCAAAATTAAAACAACTGGATTATAGCGAGTTAACAGCAGCTTTAGAAAAAGGAATCAAATTGATTGATGCAAGAGATAAAACGGAATTTTCTACAGGATTTATTCCGGGAAGCATCAACATTCAAGGGAATAATTCATTTGCCACTTGGGCAGGATGGTTTCTTACGTATGAAGAACCTTTTATGTTGCTTGCCGATGAATCACAATTAGATGATTTGACTAGAAAACTAATGCGAATTGGATTAGACAACATTCACGGGTACATTCCTTCTACGAAAATATGGGAAGAAAATGGCGGTTCTTTGGAGAAAGTAAATCAAATTACAATAGAAGAATTTAAAGCCTTACAACAAGAAAAAGATGTTCAAGTTGTTGACCTTCGTGGTGTTGCAGAATACAATGCAGGTCATATCAAAGAAGCTGATAATGTATTTGTAGGTACTTTAGTAAATAATCTGGACAAAATAAGTAAGGATAAAAAAGTATTAATCCATTGCCAAGGTGGTGACAGGGCAGCAATTGCCTATTCATTATTAGCGCGAAATGGGTATAAAAATGTGCTCAACTATTCTCCTGGAATGAATGAGTGGATGAGCCAAAATAATCCTATTGAATACTAAAAACCTCAACTATGTTCGGAATTTTTAAAAATCTGTTTTCAAAAAAAGACACCACACAAATGGAAAAATTAATAAACGAAGGTGCTTTCTTAGTAGATGTTCGCACACCGTCAGAATTCGCAGAAGGTCACGTAAAAGGTTCAACCAATATTCCTTTGGATCAAGTGGCGAGCCAATTAGAAGAATTCAAAGAAAGAGAGCATATTATTGTTTTCTGCCGTAGCGGTAATCGCAGCGGTCAAGCCAAAATGATTTTGGAACAAAATGGTTTCAAAAACGTGACCAATGGTGGTACTTGGCAAGATGTAAACGAAGCGATAAGCAAATAAACAGCTGTTGTTTTAAAAATCGTGTATGCAGTTTAAAACAAGAAAAGTAGTTGTTTTAAACTGCATATTTATTTATTTATTCAGCAATGAAAATTAGAGGACAATAAAAACACTTTGATTTTATTCTACTTATAAATACTGAAAAAACATTTGATTTTTCAAATTCATTTAAATAAAGAAGTAAATTTGATAGTGCTTTTAGAAAAAATTTTCATTTTTACTCTTCTACGAAACAAATACAACTAAACTACTTTTTGCACTTAATTATAAAATAATATGGAAACAAAAAAAGCAGCAAACAAAGACTTAATTTTAAGAGAAAAATTAGCATTGCAACGGACTGTATTGGCCAACCAATCTACTTTTCTTGCCTTTTTGAGAACGTCAATGTATTTTTTGATTGCAGGTTTAAGTTTGAGAAATCTGCTCAAAATTGAAAATAGTTTACTGATTGAAATCGCACTTTTTATCACTTCATTTATCATTTTTGTTTTTGGGACAATCAACTATTTCAAGCATAAAAAATCCATCCTAGAAAATAAAAAACACATAGGTGACTACCAATTAGAATATTACAAATTATAAGAACTTACACTTTTTTATTCCTAACTTCTTTTTCAAACGAAGATTTTAAATTCATAAATTACATCAATTGAAAACAAATACAACCAAACTTGGACTGAAAGAAAATTGGAAACAATTTACTATTTTGGTTATTGTCAATGCCTTTGTCGGCGGGATGATAGGCATGGAACGAACCATTATTCCAAAATTTGCTGAGATTGAATTTGGCATTGCTTCAAAAACGGCTATTCTCTCTTTCATCATTGCCTTTGGAATTACAAAAGCCATTACCAATTATTTTACGGGCAAACTGGCGAACCGTTTCGGAAGAAAAAATTTGCTTTTATTCGGTTGGATTCTAGCCATTCCAATTCCTTTTATTTTAATTTATGCAGAATCTTGGAACTGGGTGATTTTTGCCAATATTTTATTGGGAATTAGTCAAGGACTTACCTGGAGCAGTACAGTGGTGATGAAAATTGATTTGGTTGGGGAAAAAGATCGTGGACTTGCGATGGGACTCAACGAGTTTGCCGGTTATTTTGCCGTTGGATTAGTTGCTTTTCTGTCAGGCTACATTGCACAAAAATATGGCATTACGCCCTACCCTTTTTACTTGGGAATTGGGATTTCGATAATTGGTTTTTTATTGACTTTGTTTTTTGTGAAAGATACCCGAGTATTTGCTCACCAAGAAAACACAACGAATAAAACTGAAAAATTAGATAATATTTTTCTCGAAACCACTTTCAAAAACAAAACATTAAGCACCATAACACAAGCAGGATTAGTCAATAACCTGAATGACGGCATGATTTGGGGACTTTTACCTATTGTGTTGCTTTCTTTGAATTATGATTCACAGAATATTGGAATTATAACCGCCATTTATCCTACTGTTTGGGGTTTTGGACAATTGGTAACCGGAAAAATGTCTGATGTTTATTCGAAAAAAAAGATGTTGTTTTGGGGAATGTTACTTCAGGGAATAGCGATACTTTTTATTCCTTTTGCTGCAGCATTCTATCAGTTGGCCGCAATTTCAGCATTTTTGGGTTTAGGAACGGCGTTAGTTTATCCTACTTTTTTATCCGCCATTGCACAGGCGACAAATCCGCATCAGAGAGCCGAAAGCATTGGTACATTCAGACTTTGGAGGGATTTAGGATATGCGATAGGCGCCATTATTTCAGGAATAACAGCCGATTTATTTGGTGTAAATTATGCTATTGTTCTAATCGGTGTCATCACCATTGTATCATCACTAATTATTGAAATCCGAATGCCGAAAGACTCTTTATAAAAAACAACCCGCTAATTTTAATCTAAAATCATCTCTTTTTAGAGAATAATAATTAAAAAAATGGAGCCAAAAAAATTAAAAAAATCGACTGTTCAAAATATTGTTTTTATCGTATTAATAGCACTACTTCTGTTCAGTCCGTTGGGCACTTTTGTAAAAGTAGAACTGAATCGATTAATTGCTTTTTCGCCTAAAACAATTGCCGTTATGGATCAAAAAGAACTGTCAACTTATCAATGGCAATTAAAAGACGCCACCGGAAAGACGGTGTCATTGGACGCATACAAAGGTAAAATAGTATTCATTAATTTCTGGGCCACCTGGTGTCCACCTTGTATTGCCGAAATGCCAAGCATTCAAAAATTATATGTTGATTATCAAGACAAAATAGTCTTTTTGTTTGTGACAACGGATTCCTTCGAAAAGGCAAATGCTTTTATGATTAAAGAAAATCTGACGCTTCCTGTGTATCAATCGGTAACCAATCCTCCATTAGAAATGGAATCGGCGACAATTCCGGCAACCTATATTATTAATCAATCAGGAAATGTAATCGTAGCCAAAATTGGAACAGCAAATTGGAATAGTGATTCGTTCCGAGAAATGCTAGACGAGTTATTAAAAAAATAAAATTATTGTCATTTTTTACTTTTTTTTTCTTGTGTGACAAAAGTAACACAACTACTCATTTATAAATATAACCTTTGTTGTAATAAAAAAATAAATATGGAAATTTTAGAATTAATCAAAGAACCTTGGCCTTGGTACATTGCAGGTCCATTAGTTGGACTTACGGTTCCGGCTTTGTTAATCATTGGAAACAAATCATTTGGTATTAGCGCCTCTCTACGCCACACTTGCGCCATGTGCTTACCGGCAAATATTACGTTTTTCAAATATGACTGGAAAAAAGAAATTTGGAATATGTTTTTCGTTTTCGGTATTATATTAGGTGGTGTGATCGCGTACAGCTTTTTGTCAAATCCAAATCCAATTACTATTGATGGAAATCTAAAAACCGAATTGGCAGGCTACGGTATAACTGAAATTTATGGAATGTTACCGGAACAATTGTTCTCGTGGGAAAGTTTATTTACACTCAAAGGCTTTTTTATGATGGTTATTGGTGGCTTTTTTATTGGTTTTGGTTCTCGCTATGCGGGAGGTTGCACCAGCGGTCATTCTATTTCTGGTTTGTCTAATTTACAAATGCCATCGCTTATAGCAACATGTTGTTTCTTCATTGGCGGATTGATTATGGCAAATGTTATTTTACCATTTATTCTTTCACTTTAAATTACAAATTATGAACATTAAAGATCAAAATACAGATTTCGAAACGCGTTCTTTAGATACGGTTTGTATCAACGAGAGCCAATTAGAACACAAATGGCATCACAATTTGAAATACTTAATCATAGGTGTTTTGTTTGGTATTGTATTTATAAAATCCGAGGTAATCAGCTGGTATCGCATCCAGGAAATGTTTCGTTTCCAATCTTTTCACATGTATGGCATCATAGGAAGTGCTGTAGTGGTGGGGATAATTTCCGTTTTCATGATAAAAAAATTCAATATTAAAACCATTTATGGCGAAAAAATTGAATTTCATGACAAAACTTTCAACAAAGGCCAAATTTATGGTGGCCTTATCTTTGGATTGGGTTGGGCAGTAACAGGAGCTTGTCCTGGACCATTATTTGCACAAATTGGAACGGGTGCCACAGTGATGATTGTTACTCTGTTTTTTGCAATAGTGGGAACTTGGGTATATGGTTATTTTAGAGACAAACTGCCTCATTAATACCCTATGAATCCAGAAAAACAAAATATCATTCCATTTAAATCGCTCGTAAAAAGGCTAATCTATCTGTTTATAACCATTATCTTCCTGGTAATGGTTTTCTTCGTCGGTTTGTTTTTCAATACCACAATTACCGCTTCGTTTCAAAATAATGATTCAAATCTCGATTCTCTTTATATCGATGCAAAGAAAAAAGTGATTTTGCAAAATGAAACGGCAAAATTCTGGAAAGCGGCTGACATCGCTCTGATTAAAGATTCAACTTTAAAACAGGAAGTAGAATATGGCAAAGATCTAATTGCGCATACGGCAAAATATTTGGGTCCAAATGGCAGTGTCAAACCAATTACTAATGGAATGAATTGCAACAATTGCCATCTGGATGCCGGTACAAAGCCTTGGGGAAACAATTATGGTTCCGTATATTCGATGTATCCAAAAATGAGATCCCGAAGCGGGCAAGTAGAAGATCTTTATAAAAGAGTCAACGATTGCATCGAGAGAAGTTTGAATGGTCAGCCTCTGGAAAGAGATGAAAAGGAAATGAAAGCCATGATCGCGTACATTGAATATATTGGCAGTAATGTACCTAAAGGGAAAGAATCGAATGCCTCGGGAATTTATGATCTGGAATATTTAAATCGTGCTGCCGATCCCCTAAAAGGAAGCGCATTGTATAATAAAAAATGTGCCAGTTGCCATCAAATGAATGGTCAGGGAATTTTGGCCGAAGATAAAAAGGAATACACCTATCCGCCACTTTGGGGCAAAAATTCATATAATAGCGGCGCAGGATTGTTTAGAATCAGTCGGTTTGCCGGCTATATAAAATACAATATGCCATTGGGTGCATCTTATGAAAGCCCTCAATTATCAGATGAAGAATCTTGGGATATTGCTGCTTATGTAGGAAATCTGGAAAGACCGTCGAAAGATTTAAGTCAAGACTGGCCCAATATTACCAAAAAACCGGTGGATCATCCTTTTGGTCCATTTTCAGATTCATTTACGGAAACCCAACATAAATTTGGACCTTTCAAACCAATAAAAGCCGAAAAAACGAAAAACAAAAAAAACAATCTTAAAACTCCATTATGAAAAACCTAACGCTTTCATTTATCCTGGTATTTATCATGATTTCCATTGGCACATTGGCACAAAAAAAAGCGCAAAACCACAAAATCGTTTTTCAGTTTACCAATGCTACTGATACTTTGCAACAAAAAGCAATTGTAAACCAACTAAAAAATCTAACGACATATTGGCCAAATGCCAAATACGAAGTAGTAATTCACAGTATGGGTTTACCATTTGTAATGACTGCAAAATCAAAACAATTAGAATCCATAAAAGCGCTACGGGCAAAAGGAGTTCGTTTTTTAGTATGCGAAAACACCATGAAAAGTCAGAAAGTAACCAAAGACCAATTAATCTCCGAAGTAGAATATGTGCCGGTTGGAATTGCTGAAATTGTAGAAAAACAAGAGCAAGGCTGGAGCTATATAAAGGGAGGATTTTAAATACCAGTACCGATTATTTTTAGCAAAATAAAATGAACTACCGTATCAAAATCTGTTAAAAAACAAACCTAAAAACCTAAAAAAGATGAGCAATAACCGAAGAAATTTCCTGAAATCAGTAGGAACTTTAAGTCTAGGCGCAGTGATTATTTCACCTATTTCCGTTATTGCAAATACAACTGAGCCCACAGAAAAAAACTTGAATATAGCAATCGATGGTACTAAACCGCAAACAATTACTATTCTTCAAACCACTGATGTGCATTGTCAGATTCATCCGCATGATGAGTTATTTTGGGAAAATGGGAAAGCTGTTTTTAGAAAAACGGGCGGTTATGCCTACATAGCAACTTTACTGAAACAACTCAAAAAGAAAAATCCAAATACGTATACCATTGACACCGGCGACATGTTTCAAGGTAGCGAATTAAGCATAGAAACTACCGGTGAAGCTTTTGTTCCCATTTTAAATGCATTGAATTACGACTTATATCTTCCCGGAAATTGGGAGGTGATTTATGGAAAAAGAAAGATGCAAACGTTATTAGGTTCCCTTGATGCACCAAAAATTTGTACCAATATGTATCATGACCTGGGCAATGGAAAACGTGGGGAACTTATTTTTCAACCGTATACTATTTGGCATGTTGCCAGAGCAAAAATTGGTTTTTTAGGATATACCGATCCATTAGTACCGCTAAGACAAAGTCCCAATTACAGCAAAGGTATTATCTATACTGATCCTGAAGAAAATCTGGCGCATTATGTGGATGTCCTTAGAAATCAGGAACAATGTAGCTATGTACTTATAATTGCACATTTAGGTTTATCGCAGCAAATAGCATTGGCAAACCGACCGGAATGTGAGGGTGTAAACTACATTTTGGGTGGCGACACACATGAAAGAGTGCGCAAACCAATTGTTTGTAAGTATTCAAAAGTGGTTGAACCGGGAGCTTTTGGTTCGTTTATTGGAAAATTAGATTTAACCATTCTCAACGGAAAAGTCATTGAGGACAACTATGAACTACTGGAAGTTGACTCTCCAAAAATAAAACCGGATGCAACAATAGAAAAATTATTAATAGAAAAAGAATTCGTTTATCAGGAACAAATCAATACCATTATTGGATACAGCACGATTCCTTTGTACCGCTATTTTGTAGTAGAAAATCCAATTGACACAATGATCCTGAATGCCTTACACTGGAAATTTCCAGATATTGATATTAATCTTTCGAATGGATTTCGCTTTTGTCCACCAAAAACAACACCGGATCAAACCGGAAACATTCCTATTACAAACGGATTTATCTTTGATATGTTACCAGTTGACAGCACAGTAAGAACAGCCAAAGTTACCGGAAAGCAATTGAAAAACTGGCTGGAAAAAGAATTAAACAATGTTTTTGCTGATGACGCTTCTAAACGCTTTGGTGGATGGGTAGTTAAGTTCAAAGGAATGGAAGTCCGCTTTAATGCTTTTGCCGAAATGGACAAAAGAGTTCAAAGTATTACGATGAAAAATACGCCATTAGATCCTGATAAATTGTATTCAATCATGGCCTGTGAGCGTGACGGAGATCCTGTGGACATGCTTTGCAGGATGAAAGGCATCATGGATGCTAAAAACACTAATAAAACCTTGCATTCGGTGATGAGAGATTATTTAAAACAAAATTCTCCTGTTACACCTACACCGCAAAAAAACGCAATAATTCTTGATGCTCCTGAAACACTCTTAACTCAAGTTACCGGTGTTGATTATACTTTCAGATAATAATTAAGTCGTAAAGTCAAAAGTCATAAAGTTGAATGTTTAAACATTCGGCTTTATTTTTTGGGCCAATGTGATAAAAGTTACCTCCCATTTATAGGACTCCGATTATTTTTGTAAAAAAATTAAAGACTTACAAATGAAATCTTTTTTCGCTATATTAATCTCAACTTTTTTACTTTTAATTAGTTTCCATTCCTCGGCACAATATCAGGAAGTTTCGAATAAGCCAGCCGTTTGGAAAGAGAAAAATAATAAAAAAATTGATTCCACCTCGATTTTAAATGCTTTCAAAAACGGAAACTTCATCGGCCATTTTCGCTATTTTTTTATGAGTACCAACAATGAAAGTGGCTTATCTGATTATTATGCCAATGCTGTTGGTGGCGGTGTAAAGTTTGAAACGGCTAAATTTCATAATTTTCAATTTGGGGTCAGTGGCTATTACATTTATGATATCGGTTCTTCTGATTTTTCTAAAAAAGATCCGGTAACAAATTTATCCAATAGATATGAAGTAGCGCTTTTTGATTTTCAAAACGTATCAAGTAAAGACAATTTAAGCCGGTTAGAAGAATTATTTTTAAAATACAACTACAAAAATTCTAATGTAACCCTTGGAAAACAACTACTGAATACGTCGTTCATAAATCTGCAGGACGGCAGAATGCGGCCTACTGAAGTCGATGGAATATGGATCGATTTTAATGAACTCAAAAAAACTAAAATAAATGTAGGGTACCTATACGGAATTTCGCCACGAAGTACCATGAAATATTTCAGAATTGCAGAATCCATAGGGATTTACCCAACTGGCGTGAATCCCGATGGAACAAAATCCGATTATGCAGGGAATTTAGACAGTAACGGAATTTATATTGTAGGCATACAAAATGAATCGATAAAGAATTTAAAAACACTTATATGGAACCAATATGCTGAGAATATATTCAATTCGGCGCTATTGCAAATGGACTACAAATACAATTTAAATCCAAACTCGAAACTGCTTTTTGGTTTTCAGACGATTTACCAAAATGCATTGAATTTCGGCGGAAATAAAAATCCACGCAAAACCTATTTTGAAAAAAATGGCAATTCACAAACTTTTGGTGGAAGATTAGGCTGGCAGAATAAAAAAATAGAAATTACTTTAAATTACAATCGAATAACTGCTAAAGGAAGGTATTTAATGCCACGAGAATGGGGACGAGACCCGTTTTACACCTTTATGGCCAGAGAACGGAATGAAGGTTTTGGAGATGTGCATGCGGTAATGACCAAAATACAATATACGAATCCTAAAAAAATATTCAAATCGCATTTGGCTGTAGGTTATTTTGATTTGCCAGACGTGAAAAATGTTTCCTTAAATAAATACGAATTGCCTTCTTATGTGCAGACCAATGCTGATGTTCGCTACCAATTTCAGGGGATGTTAAAAGGGTTTGATGCGCAATTATTGTATGTACACAAGTTCAATGCGGGTGAAACCTATGCTAACAAAAATTATATTTTAAATAAAACGAATATGAGTACTATTAGTTTTATACTCAATTTCAATTTTTAAAATATGGCTTTTTTTTTTAATCCAAATAATAAAATTTCATGATCAGATAGTGCAGCACTAAATACAGTAAAGTTCCCACTATGATTAATGTAACTAGACAACTGATCAAATTGAGTACAACATTAGGGATAAACTTCAGTCTGGGATGCGTGATTATGGGTTCCCTATGAAGTTTTTTGTGAATACTTTCCTTTGCTATTTTGATTTTCTTTTTGATGGTCAATAGTTTTTTTTAAAACAACAGTCGCGAATAATTCTTGTTGTTTTTGGTTCCGTAATTACAGTATTCTAAAGTACATAATAAATTCAACATAAATAACGCATCAAACCAAAAAAGAGTATTGCAATTCAAAATACTCTTCTAATTGTTAGTCTTACAAAATCAGTGTAGATCAAACCTCTTTTATATTATGACACGGTTTACATTGGCCTGTTTATATCTCTTTGTTATTTCCTTTATTTTTCAAGAATATCACTTCAATTATTTTACTGGTCATTGCTGCCTTTATTTGGAGTCGATTAGACAATACTTCAATTATGTTTTTTTCTTCCTTCTCCAATTTTCCATCCGCAAGTAGTACTTCTAATGCAAGTGCAAAAACGGTTTCTTTATCTTCTTTCTGGATCCATTCACAACAGGCAGAAAGATATTTTAATTGCCCCATTTCAATTCTTAAAGTATAGGATTTTGCATAAAGAGGCGCAATATCGATTCCTATAAATTGTTCTTTAGAATGCAATACTCTTGATAATGCTGCTGTTTCCGAATCAGTAATTTGATTGTCCGCAGAAATGCAAGAATATAAAATTCCAACCCAAGCTTCATGAGCTGATACTATCGGATTTTGATCCTTACTTTTTTTATCGTCAAATAAACTCATTTTTTTGTTTTTTGGATTAAAGTTACAGCTAACAGCACCAAGGATGGCTTAGTTTGGGATTAAATTATCATTTATTTTTTAGTTCGCACTAAATTTATCAGTATAAGAAGTGTTATCTCAATTGAGATATTCCATAACCACCTTTGCTATTCCATTTCCTTTATTTAAACATAAATCAGAACTAAAAAAAAGTGGAGCCCAATTCTAGTAAACTAGTGCACTTAAAACCAAAAGAATACCAAGACACAAATGCAGATGACTTTTTAATTGATTATTCTTAATAAATTGATAAATTCAGAATTAATGACAACCACTATAGTTTTTATCTATTAAAAATTAATTTAGGAAAAGTAATTTGTATGTAACTTTGCTTTAAAGAAAATAAAAAACAAATCATACTATGGAAAATAACACAAACCCGAGCTCCAAATCTTACGATGTCAACGGAGAAAACAAATGTCCATTTAATCATGGTGCGAGTGCTGGTACTCCTGCAAAGCATGGTGCTGGTTCAGCTTCCTCAAATCGAGACTGGTGGCCAAATCAGTTAAAATTAAACATTTTACGCCAACACTCTGAACTGTCAAACCCAATGGGGGATTCGTTCAATTATGCGGAAGAGTTCAAGTCTTTAGATTATGCTGCCTTAAAGCAAGATATTATGGATTTATTGAATACTTCACAAGATTGGTGGCCGGCAGATTATGGTTTTTACGGAGGATTCTTTATTAGAATGGCATGGCATAGTGCAGGAACTTATCGTATTGCTGATGGACGCGGTGGTTCTGGAGCTGGTACACAACGATTTGCACCACTAAACAGTTGGCCTGATAATGCGAATCTAGACAAGGCTCGTTTGTTACTATGGCCCATCAAACAAAAATATGGCAGAAAAATTTCTTGGGCTGATTTATTAATTTTAAGTGGTAACTGTGCATTTGAATCCGCAGGATTTAAAACTTTCGGTTTTGCTGGAGGTCGTGAGGATGTTTGGGAACCAAATGAAGATATTTATTGGGGTTCAGAACGGGAATGGTTAGGTGACAATCGTTACAATGAAGAACGCGAATTAGAACAACCGCTAGCCGCAGTTCAAATGGGATTAATCTATGTAAATCCAGAAGGGCCTAATGGAAATCCAGATCCAGTATTGGCCGCTCATGATATTCGTGAAACGTTTGCTCGTATGGCAATGAATGATGAAGAAACCGTAGCGTTAAGTGCAGGTGGACATACATTAGGTAAAACCCACGGTGCTGCAGATCCAAATAAATATGTAGGACGAGAACCGGCTTCAGCCCCTATTGAGGAGCAAAGTAAAGGCTGGAAAAACAACTTCGGTACCGGAAATGCAGGAGATACAATAACCAGCGGTCTTGAAGGAGCATGGACAACAACACCTGCAAAATGGAGTAATAACTATTTTGAAAATCTCTTTGGATACGAATGGGAATTGACCAAAAGTCCAGCTGGTGCCCATCAGTGGAAACCAAAAGGGGATGCAGGCGCTGGCACGGTGCCAGATGCTCATGATCCTTCCAAAAGTCATCAACCGTTTATGCTGACTACAGATCTTTCATTACGTTTTGATCCTGCTTATGAAAAAATATCAAGACGCTTTCTAGAAAATCCGGCAGAATTTAATGATGTATTTGCCAGAGCATGGTTCAAGCTTACTCACAGAGATATGGGACCAAAAGTACGTTATCTGGGACCAGAAGTTCCTGCTGAAGAACTAATTTGGCAAGATCCAATTCCTGCGGTTACACATCCATTGGTTAATGATCAAGATATAGTTAACCTTAAAACTATTATTCTTGCTTCAGGATTGTCTGTTTCAGAATTAGTTTCAACTGCGTGGGCATCTGCCTCTACTTTCCGTGGTTCTGACAAACGTGGGGGAGCTAATGGGGGTCGCATTCGTCTTGCTCCACAAAAAGACTGGAAAGTGAACAACCCAGCACAACTGGAAAAAGTGCTTAACAAACTTGAGAATATCAAAAAAGAGTTCAATAGTGCTCAATCTGATAGTAAACAAGTTTCAATTGCTGATTTAATTGTTTTAGGTGGTAGTGCAGCGATAGAGAAAGCGACATCAATAGCAGGTCAAACTATCTCAGTACCATTTACACCTGGACGTACAGATGCATCACAAGAACAAACAGATATAGAATCATTTGACGTTCTTGAGCCTCAAGCAGATGGTTTCCGTAACTATGTTAAAACAAAATATACGATATCAGCAGAAGAAATGCTGATTGACAAAGCGCAATTATTGACCTTAACAGCTCCAGAAATGACTGTTCTTGTAGGCGGTATGCGTGCATTGAATTCAAACTTCGATCAGTCTCAAAATGGTGTTTTCACGAAACATCCAGAAACCCTTACAAACGATTTCTTTGTAAACCTACTTGATTTAAGTACCACCTGGAAAGCAGTTTCTGAGTCAGATGACGCATTCGTAGGAAGTGATCGTACAACAGGCGGATTGAAGTGGATAGGAACTCGTGTAGATCTTATTTTTGGTTCTAATACGGAACTAAGAGCCATAGCTGAAGTTTACGGGTATAAAAACGGTCAAGAAAAATTTGTAAAGGACTTTGTAGCAGCATGGACTAAGGTGATGAACCTAGACCGTTTTGACTTACTTTAATTTAGATTTTATAATTTGTTTAAAAAGGTGGTCTGGCAACAGACCATCTTTTTTTATTTGTAATTGGATTTACAAGTTCATTCATTCTTCATCAAAGCTTTATCCAAAGACCAAAATCCACTCCCTTTTATTAGTAAATAAAAACTACCTAAAAGCATTGCCCAATCAGTTCTGCTACCATGAAGCAGTTCCCAAAATCCGTTTTCTAAATAAACATCTGATTTTGTTGTTGCAAATGCTACTAGCATAACTATAAGTAAAGGAATACTTGCTAAGCGCGAACACAACCCAATTAAAAGTAAGACGCCACAAATAATTTCAAATGCACCAACAAAACTTCCTAATAAATCAGGTGAAGGCAAACCTATTTTTTCAAATCTCCCAGCTCCGCGAATTGCTGGAAACAAAAACTTTTGAATACCTTCCGATAAAAACACTGCTCCTACTATGAAACGAATGATTATTGTGGTTTTTGAATTGTCTGTATTAATGATTTTTTCTAACATATTATTTTCTTATTGGTGATTCTGTCTGTGGGTGTCTTGATCGTAAAAAAAGGTGCGTTTTCCATTGCATGACATCGGTTACAGTTGATTGTTATATTCTCAAATTCTTTATTAAAGATCAAGGTGTCCTTACTTTGAATACTTTTTTTCATTTCGGGTAAAATAACCGTCAAAAAATGGTCGGCTGATGCTGCTCTTTTGGGACTCCGCTCAAGTCCATTTTTTATGGTGGTGTACTGTCATCTACTTTTATAACTCCGGAAGTATACGCACTCTTCCTAACTTCTCCTGCTGTTGTTCAATAAGCAATTTTTGGTGATTATAGCTTTTTTTCCATTCTGTAGTCTTCCATTTTATACCCGTGCTTTAGTTCAATATCCTCTTCGGAAACAATTTCAAACCCTATTTTTTTATAAAAAGACAATGCGTTGTTGAATTTATTTACGTTCAAAGAGACCGCCACCGAATTATTTTCTCTAGCCAAATTTTCAATTGTATCAATCAATAGCTTCCCTGCTCCTTTTCCTTGTGCTTCTGGAAGCAAATAAATCTTGTGCAGCCGCGTTAGGTTTTGCGCTAAATAATTATGTGAATAAGAGGCAAAACCAAGGCAAAATTCATCCTGATGTACCAAAAGAAAACGATGTCCTTTTTGGATCAAATTTTCAAGTAATGCGTGTTCTGAATAAAAGAGTTCAAGCATATAGTCAATTTGTTCTTTTGACAATATGGCTCCATAGGTTTGAGGCCAAGTTTTATAGGCAATCTCCTGAATGGTTTTTAAATCTTTCGTAGTAGCTTCTGATATTGTTACCATTCTATTTTTTTGTAATTTAATTAAATCACTTCCCCTTTTGGAATAAAAATATAAAATTTAGCCCCTACATTTGGCTTCCCTTTTACTTGTATAAAACCATTGTGGTTGTCTACAATTCTACTGCAAATAGCCAATCCCAACCCGGTTCCTGAATATTTAGAATCAGTTTCCAAACGCTTGAACAAAAGAAATATTTTTTCGGCATATTCCTGTTTGAAACCTATTCCGTTATCAGCAACAACAATCTTATAATACTCGTCTTTGTTGCTTATTTTATACTCACGGACTTCTTTATCCGTAATGTTTTTAGAGGTGATACTGATTTCAGGAGCTGTATCTTCCTTGCTGTATTTAAGTGAATTGGAAATCAAATTAATAAAGAGCTGTTTAATTTGAAAAGGTATTGCAGTAATGGTTGGTAATTTACCTATTTGAATTTCGGCTTTTTTCTCTTCAATATTTGATGATAAATCCTGGAGTATTTCGCCCAAAACTACATTCAAATCCGTTGTTACAAAAACTTTATCGCCTTTTATAGTTCTGGAATAATTGACTAAATCAATTAATAACGTTTGCATTCTGTTAGCTGCCACGCGTACTTTAGAAAAATATTCCTTCCCTTGTCGTGAAATCAAGTCCAATTCTTTTTCTTCCAGTCTGGAAATGAACATTTGAATCTTACGAAGCGGTTCTTGCAAATCATGGCTTACAATGTCATTAAAAGCTTCCAGTTCTGTATTAATATATTTTAGTTCTTTATTACTTTCTTCTAATTCAAGTGTTTTTTTATATTGATTAGTGATATCATAATTTACCCCAATTTTTATTAAATCTCCTTTTCCATTAGTAGTAAAACTTCCAACACCCATAATATATTTGATATCGCCGTTTGGTGTTAAAAATCGGAATATCATGGAAGTCGACTGGTGATTTATCAAAGAATCCTGGTGTACTTTAGTTACATATTCTAAATCATCGGGATGTATGTACGGAATCGAATTTTCAATATTAGGTTCGAAAGCTTTAGGCTCAACTCCCATTAAACGGAATAAATTATCTGAAAAAGTATACTTTTTTGTTTCTATATTAACCATCCAATGTCCAAAACCTGCTGTTTTTTCTGCAGCGTTGTAGGATTCGTTTAGTAAATTTAATGCGTCATTTGCTTTTTTAAGTTCGTCAATATCAACATTCATTTTTTGAAAGGAAAGCAATAAAATCAAAAGCGAGAGGATGACTAATAAAAAAGCCGTAATTAAGGAGTCCTGCAATTCAAATTGATGGTTGTCATTTTGAAATTTTGTTTTTCTACTTTCCGAAAATATAATTTCGGTCACAAAGGATTTCATTTCTTCAGTGACTTTACTACTTTCGAGTAACTTTGCATTTAAATCAATCGGGCCGGAATTTTTACTTTTAGCAATAATGTAGGTTTGTCTGAATAACTTAAAGCGGTAATCGATGATTTTTTCGAGCTGTTCAATATCTTTATTTCTCAAAGCGTTATTAGCGGTCAACTCTTTTAACTTTTTGATGCTTTCCTCTATTTTTCCTCTGCTCAAAAACCGATTTTCAATATAGCTATCTTCTTTTGTTATGATATAACTCCGCAAACTCGTTTCGTAAATACTGATAATCGACAAAAGTTTCTCTAATTCGATTTGGGTTTCATTTGAATTTGCAATTAATTCAACTGTTGAATCCAGTTTTTCCATTTGAGAATAAAACATTGAAGCAATATAACAAACCACAACAATTGCAATGGCCAAAGCTATTTTAAAGACTTGAGAATTTTTATATAGTCCTAAAATTTTCATTTATTCTTTTTTATATGCTAAAGAAAAAAGTTTCTATGTTTAGTCCTGAAGAATGAAATTGCCAATTCATGTGTACAACTTCCTTGATTACTTTTTTCAACATTATAAAGTCATTTGGTTTTTTAATATAAATATTGGCTCCTTTGACAAAAGTATCTTCAATATCTTTCTCTGAGGAAGAAGTAGAATATATTGCAATTGAAATCTCTTTAAATCGACTATTGGCTCTAATCTCATTCAAACAATCCAGTCCTGTTTTTCCGGGCATATTCAAATCCAAGAATAAAACATGAGGCAACTTACTTAATGGATTTTCTAAATAATCCATCAGATCTTTACCATCTTTAAACAGCGTTAAATCATTGTTCATTTTGAGTTCTTGCAAAGCTTCACTAAAAAAAGTGCGATCATCTTCGTCATCATCAGCCAGAAGAATATGCATTGAATCTTGGTGTGCAATCATAAAATAGGGAATTATTTTTTAAATTTTATTTATTCTTTGTTTGATAATTTCCTTCTTTTACCTACAATTCTTTTAAACAAGGAAGGAGTTAATCCGGTTACTTTTTTAAATTGCGTAGACAAATAGGCTACACTGCTATAGTTTAACTCATACGAAATCTCCGTTAAAGTCAGTTTCTCTTCAATTATTAATTTTTTTGCTCTTTCAATCTTTTGAATAATAATGAAATTCTCAATAGAGGTATGGGTATATTCTGAAAAAACATTAGTGATATACCCATATCTGAAGTTCAGTTTGTCTGCTAAATATTGAGATATCGTTACGTCCGGAAATTTATCTTTATCGTACACTATTTCTATAATAGCATCTTTAATTTTTTGGATTAATTGTGCTTTTGGATTATTGATAATTTGAATCCCATATTTTTTTAAAACATCCTGAAGTGCGTTCAAACTCTCTTCTGAAATAGCATCCACAATTTCAATTTGCCCTAAGTCTAAAAGTTGATAATTAATCTCTAATTTTTCTAATTGCTCTTGCAATATAGCCCTGCAAGCTATGTTTCCATCATAATTAAAATTGAGCTTCATAGCAATAGATGATCGTTAGAATTAAATTTAAAAACATAAATATAAATCAAAAAATATAAATTTACAGCAAAAAAAATTAGTTTAGAATTAAAACAGCATTCTTTAAAAAGAAATAAAACACAAATTACTGATTACTAGTATAATTACGCGAATATAAATTTATTTAAAATAAAAACACAAACACAGAAAATAGATTTTATCCATGAATTGTTTCTTTATTTCCATAATTTGTTATAACATTCTCCTCAAATTCCAGCCATTCTCTCCATCGTTTTTCAACATCGATTCCTACCCCATATTTACGTGCATAGGTTATAAAAGTGGTATAATGTCCTGCTTCGCTTTCCATTAAATTCCTATAAAAAATAGCTAATTCTTCATCGTTGATATTCTCTGAAAGCACCTTGAAACGCTCACAGCTTCTGGCCTCTATCATAGCTGAAAACAATAACCGTTCCACTAAAGCAGAAATCCTGTTTCCGGTAGCGTTTTTTTTCATGTACAGATACAGTTCATTGACATAATCATCCTTACGCTCGCGTCCCAGCTTTAGGCCGCGTTTAATGATAATATCATGTACTTGCTCAAAATGATCAAGTTCTTCTTTGGCCAAAGCCAATAAATCCTTCACTAGATCCTGATGCTCGGAGTTATTGGTGATTATTGTGATCGCATTTGTGGCTGCTTTCTGTTCGCACCAAGCGTGATCTGTGAGGATTTCCTCGATATTTTTTTCTACAATATTGACCCATCTGGGATCTGTTGGTAATTTTAATCGTAGTACGGACATTTTTTTAGTCTTAAAGTTAGAAAGTCATAAAGTCATAAAGTCGAAAGCCAAAAACTAAGACAGAATATTAAATTCTAATCAAAGACTTTCGACTTTCGACTTTAAAACCTTTAAGACGTATTTTTTAGTATACGAAGATAGCTCTTTCGCTCATCATTTCGTTTACTTTATTGGCTACTTCTTCGATAATATCTTCATCCGTATGGTTCATTAATACCCGGTCTATTAATGCCACAATGGTTTCCATAT
Source organism: Flavobacterium sp. LB2P53 (assembly GCF_003970305.1). Lineage (NCBI taxonomy): Bacteria > Pseudomonadati > Bacteroidota > Flavobacteriia > Flavobacteriales > Flavobacteriaceae > Flavobacterium > Flavobacterium sp. LB2P53. The sequence goes on along the minus strand of NZ_RYDG01000008.1, from coordinate 150,531 downwards.
CTTCCTCAACCAGACCACGAGTGGTAATAGCTGGAGTTCCTACACGAATACCTGAGGTTACAAATGGTGATTTATCATCAAAAGGTACCATGTTTTTATTCACAGTAATTTCTGCTTTTACCAATGCATTTTCAGCATCTTTTCCAGAAATATTTTTATTTCTTAAATCAATTAGCATCATGTGATTGTCCGTGCCGCCAGAAATGATTTCGTACCCTCTTTTTACAAAAGCATCTGCCATTGCATTTGCGTTTTTTTGCAATTGTAACGCATAGGTAAAAAATTCATCTTTCAAAGCTTCGCCAAACGCGACTGCTTTTGCAGCAATAATATGCATTAACGGACCACCTTGATTTCCTGGGAAAACGGCCAAGTCTAATAAGGAAGACATCATTCTGATTTCTCCTTTTGGAGTGGTTAAACCAAATGGATTTTCGAAATCTTTACCCATCAAAATTAATCCTCCACGAGGGCCACGCAATGTTTTGTGAGTTGTAGTAGTTACAATATGGCAATGGGGCAATGGATCATTCATCAAGCCTTTGGCGATAAGCCCGGCAGGGTGAGAAATATCTGCTAATAAAATAGCGCCAACACTATCAGCAATTACTCTGAATCGCTCAAAATCCATATCACGAGAATAAGCCGAAGCGCCTGCGATGATTAGTTTTGGTTGCTCTTTAGTGGCTATTTCTTGAATTTTATCGTAATTTAACCGTCCAGTTTCTTTGTCTACACCATAAAAAGACGGAGTATACAAACGTCCAGAGAAGTTTACAGGAGAACCATGCGTTAAGTGCCCACCATGAGACAAGTCAAAACCTAAAATTTTATCTCCTGGTTTGATACAAGCGTGGTAAACCGCTGTATTGGCTTGAGAACCAGAATGTGGTTGTACATTTGCATATGCAGCACCAAATAATTCTTTAGCTCGATCAATAGCAATTTGTTCCACAACATCAACTACTTCACAACCGCCGTAGTATCTTTTGCCAGGATACCCTTCAGCATATTTGTTAGTTAAAACAGAACCAGCTGCTTCCATTACTTCATCACTTACGAAGTTTTCCGAAGCGATAAGTTCTAATCCGTGAATTTGTCTTTCTTGTTCTTCCAGAATAAGGTCGAAAATTTGTTCGTCGCGTTGCATTTCTTTGATTTTCGTTAATTTTGATGCAAAAATACAAAAAAACGTTTGGTTAATAGTTAGATTATAATATATTTGATGAGTAATTTTTTAACAAAATAATTAACAAAATATGCCGATAACAGCTAACGATACCAATAGAAAGTCCTGGCTAGAAGTACCATTCAATAGTGATTTTCCCATTCAAAATATTCCTTTTGGTGTTTTTTTAACCAAAGAAAACATCGTAACAGTTGGAACTAGAATTGGAGATTTCGCAATCGATTTGGGTGCTTTACAACAATTAAATTATTTTGAAGGTATAGAACTGACCGATGATATGTTCATGCAGGACACTTTAAATGATTTTATTTCAGACGGCCAAAAAACCTGGCGTTTGGTTCGAAACCGAATTGCTGAAATTTTTGACGAAAAAAATCTGAAATTACAAGATAATACCAAAGACAGAGATATAATCATCTTTGAAATGGAAGATATAGAAATGCAGTTACCCGTATTAATTGGCGATTATACGGATTTTTATTCAAGCAAGGAACACGCTACAAATGTAGGGAAAATGTTTCGCGATCCTGAAAACGCATTATTGCCCAACTGGCTTCACATTCCTGTAGGATATCATGGGCGAAGTTCTACCATTATTCCTTCCGGAATTCCTGTACACAGACCTATGGGACAAACCTTACCTAATGGTGAAACCACACCTGTTTTTGGGCCTTCCCGTTCTGTTGATTTTGAACTGGAAACCGCTTTTATCACTACGGATGTCAATATCATGGGAGAAAATATTGCAGTATCCGAAGCCGAAGATTATATTTTCGGAATGGTTTTATTGAATGACTGGAGTGCTCGCGATATTCAAAAATGGGAATACGTGCCGCTAGGCCCCTTCTTAGCAAAAAACTTTGCCACTTCTATTTCACCCTGGATTGTTACTATGGATGCTTTGGAACCCTTTAGAACAAGAGGACCCAAACAAGAACCGACGCCACTTCCCTATTTGCAACAAAAAGGAAAACATTCTTTTGACATTAATTTAGAAGTAGCCATACAACCTGAAAAATCAGAAGCAACTGTGATTTCACGTTCGAATTTCAAATATATGTATTGGACCATGAGCCAGCAATTAGCACACCATACCTCTAATGGTTGCCGTGTAAATTCTGGCGATATGATGGGCTCTGGCACCATTTCAGGCCCTACACCGGACAGTTACGGTTCCATGTTAGAATTATCGTGGGGCGGGAAAAATCCTATAAAACTAAAGGATGGAACTGAACGTAAATTCATCAATGATAATGATACTGTTATTATGAAAGGATATTGTCTAAACGGACAAGTACGCATTGGCTTTGGTGAAGTTTCCAGCAAACTGCTCCCTCCTTTTGTTCGCAAATAAAAAATAAAATACTCCTTCAAAAACCTAACAATTGTACTCTTTTTGTTGGGTTTTTTTATGGCTTTTTTTAAGCATTAAACTAAAAACAAAAAAAAATCCACTTAAAATAAACTGCCGGAACAACACCATTATTTAATACTAAACCACAGGGGAAAAATCACCTTTTTATTCTCCTTTTTTGTACTACTCTCCTCATGTGGCGTAAAGCAAACCCAAAACTTGTTAAGCTCCGGAAATTACGATCAGACAATTGATAATTCGAATTTGAATATCAATAAAGACAAAAAAAGCAAGCAGGAATATGTTTATTTGCTGGATGAGGCTGAATTTAAAGGTTCTGATTATGTTTCGGTTTTCACTAAAAACGAAACGAACATGATTATTCCGGTTCGTCTTCAAAATGATTTGTTGGACTTCTGCACATTGGGATTAAACGATAAATGGACTGTTTACCTCAGCAACAAACAAAAAGGAATTGGGTATGATTATGGAATGGCAATCCATTTTAGATAAATTTATATTTCGCCAGAGCAAATTAAAGAAAGATAATTTGTAAAAGAACGCATCATCAAAGACAGTGTCAAAAAACTGATTGATACTAATGGGAAAGAAGTTTTAGACGAAAAAGGAAAGTTGTTATGGTGGATAACCTCAAAACTATAAATGCCACTTACAAAGGAGACCGACTCGCCACTGATGATAATTATTCTTATTTTGACAGAAGTCCAATTCCTTTTCCTAGTAGCGAACAAATGGTTTATGACACTGGAGAAGATTTAAAATCTAAAATTAAAGAAATTATCAACCAAAACAAGTTTAGAAACTGATGTTTTAAAGACTTTACTATTCGATAAACGCCTTGATACTTATGCCTGTAAATGCGTTTTTCTTGGATTAAAAAAAACAACAATCTATTAAAACTTTGTTACAAAAGACAAAAGTAGCGTTGTGTTATAAAAATATGTGTACTTTTGTATCAATGAATACAATAAGTGTACATATAACTTCTTTGTCACGGAAAAACAGACCTTCTACTTCTCCCGAAGTACGGATGCTATCGATATAGTACCCAAAAGCTGTTTCGTATCTTTATTCATTTTATTTTTTTGTTTTGAAATTACCGCTATTTTTCACTGGATCAATCTATCCACAAATTAAAACTAAGGCATCATTAGTGCACTTTAATTCATTTTATTGTACTGCCCTGACCCGTTTTGAAAAAACAATAGATTTTAGAAAAAATGCATTTCAAAAAAGACCCCTAAATCATTTTATAACTCAAAAATCCAGCTTTTGACATGAACATTTCTATCATAACAACTCAGGAAGAACATTATAAATATTCGCAGGAAATATGCGAAACCATAGAATTATCCGCACTATTGAGAGGTACGGGAATTGCTAAAAGAACTCCTGAATACATCCAGAAAAAAATGGAAAACAAAGACGCCATTATCGCATTAGACAACGGGAAATTTGCCGGTTTTTGCTATATCGAAAGTTGGCAACACGGAAAATTTGTAGCACATTCCGGGTTGATTGTACATCCGGATTACAGAAATCTAGGCTTAGCAAAAAAAATTAAATCATTTGTTTTTGACTATTCGTTAAAAAAATATCCAGAGGCTAAAGTTTTTGGAATCACCACTGGTTTAGCGGTAATGAAAATCAATTCCGATTTGGGGTACAAACCTGTTCCTTTTTCAGAATTGACGAGCGATCAAAGTTTTTGGAAAGGATGTCAAACCTGTACCAATTATGAAATTCTAAAAAGTAAAGACAACAAAATGTGTTTATGCACCGGAATGCTTTATGACCCAAAAGAAAAGCCTAAAGATCCGCCTAAGCACCCCTTTAATGTCAAAATATCAAACCGATTAAAATCAATTAAAGAAGCGCTTTTCTTAAAAAAATAACCCCCTCCCCAGCCCTCCCAGAAGGGGAGGGAGCCAAAGAGAAAAATAAAATAATCATAACAAAAAATTCCCCTTTGCCAGTTTCGGCTCCCCCTCCTTCGGAGGGGCTGGGGGGAAGAAAAAATAATAATTATGAAAAAAGTTGTATTAGCTTATAGCGGAGGATTAGATACCTCCTATTGCCTAAAATATTTAAAAAACGAAAAAGGATATGAAGTTCATACCGTTCTTATAAATACAGGCGGATTTGATAAAGAGGAACTAGCCGCTATAGAAGAAAGAGCCTACGAATTAGGAAGTGCGCAACATGCAAATCTTACCATTGTAGATAAATATTACGATAAAGCCATTAAATATTTGATTTATGGAAATGTATTAAAAAATAATACGTATCCATTATCAGTAAGTGCAGAGCGTGTTTTTCAAGCTATCGAAGCGATTAAATATGCGAAATCTGTGGGTGCCGAAGCGATTGCTCACGGAAGTACTGGTGCAGGAAATGACCAAATTCGTTTTGATTTAATTTTCCAAACCATTGCTCCCGAAATTGAAATTATAACTCCGATCAGGGATTTAAAATTATCAAGACAGGAAGAAGTGGATTATTTATCTAAAAATGGAGTTCATTATTCTTGGGAAAAAGCACAATATTCCATCAATAAAGGATTGTGGGGAACAAGCGTAGGCGGTAAAGAAACATTGACGTCAAATCAAACTTTACCAAGTGAAGCGTACCCTTCTCAATTGCAAAAAACGGGTGAAGAAAAAGTGACTCTACAATTTGAAAAAGGACAATTAGTAGGCATCAACGGAACATTGGATACCCCAACAAAAAACATCGTCACCTTAGAAAAACTAGCAAACGCTTACGCTATAGGTAGAGACACGCACGTAGGCGACACCATTATTGGAATTAAAGGAAGAGTTGGTTTTGAAGCCGCTGCCCCTTTAATCATCATCAAAGCACACCATTTGTTAGAGAAACATACGCTAGGTAAATGGCAACAATACTGGAAAGAACAACTGGGAAACTGGTACGGAATGTTGTTTCATGAAGGACAATTCTTGGACCCTGTAATGAGAAACATCGAGGCTTTCCTAGAAGACACTCAAACGACTGTAAATGGAACGGTTATCGTTTCTCTAAAACCATATCACTTTACATTGGACGGAATTGAATCTGAAAATGATTTAATGAATACTACGTTTGGTCAATACGGTGAAATGAACAACGCTTGGACATCTGACGATGCCAAAGGATTTATCAAAATTCTGGGGAATGCCCAAAACATATTTTCATCTGTAAATAAACTGACCCATGATTAATTGAAATTCTGAATTAATCAATAAATATAAAATTTAACCACATAGAAACATAGAAAAAAGAACTTATATAGACCAATTCTTGGTTACACAAAGCTATATTTTACTCCAATAAGTGAAACGCTATATAAAATTAATAAAATCTATGTATCTATGTGGTTAAAAAATAATACAAATCGAATTACTCCAATAAGGATTAATTCTAGTACGTTTAAAAAATAAGATTATGATTAATATTGGAATAATTGGCGGTTCAGGTTACACAGCGGGGGAACTTATCAGAATATTAATGTTTCATCCCAATGCAACACTTGATTTTGTGTACAGCACGACAAACGCCGGAAAACCACTTCATGTCGCGCATCACGATTTGATGGGTGATATCGAAATGAATTTTACCGATACTGTAAATCCAAATGTGAATGTAGTTTTCTTGTGTTTAGGTCATGGTAAATCAAAATCGTTTTTAGAGAACAATCAATTTGCGAGTCATACCAAAATCATCGATTTGGGAAACGATTTCAGATTAACAAAAGACAAAGATTTCAACGGAAAATCTTTCATCTACGGTTTGCCAGAATTAAACAAAGCGAATATAAAAAATGCCCAATTTATCGCTAATCCAGGTTGTTTTGCAACAGCAATTCAATTAGCGTTATTGCCTTTGGCTAAAAACGAAATGCTTACGACTGATGTTCATATCAATGCCACAACCGGAAGTACAGGAGCTGGAGTTTCACCTTCGGAAACGACGCATTTTAGTTGGAGATCGAACAATATGTCACATTATAAAGCTTTTGAACACCAACATTTGGGCGAAATAAATCAAAGTGTCAACCAATTGCAGGCGGACTATAAAAACGAATTGATTTTTGTACCCAACAGAGGGGATTTTGCCAGAGGAATTTTCGCTACATTATACACAACAATTGAAGAAAATCTGGAAGATGTAGTTGCAAAATATGAGGCTTTTTACAAATACCAACCTTTTGTAACGGTTACCACCACTGGAATCAATATGAAACAAGTAGTTCAAACGAATAAATGTATTATTAGTTTGATGAAAAAAGGAAACCGGCTATTGATTACTTCAGTAATTGATAATTTAACAAAAGGAGCTTCAGGACAAGCCATTCAAAACATGAATTTAATGTTTGGACTGGATGAAACCACAGGATTGCATTTGAAACCAAGCGGATTTTAATCCCCTCCCCAACCCTCCCCGAAGGGGAGGGAGCCAATATGCAAAAAAAATAAAATAATCAAATTCTATCTCGTCACCCTCCCCTTCGGGGAGGACCGGGGTGGGTAAAAATATTTATTATGAACTTATTTGACGTTTACCCATTATACAATATCACACCTGTTAAAGCACTAGATTGTACTATTACAGATGAAAAAGGTGTGGAATATTTAGATTTATATGGCGGTCATGGTGTAATTTCCATTGGACACACACAACCGGATTATGTAGCCAAATTAAAAAATCAATTGGATAACATTGGTTTCTATTCGAATGCGATTCAGAATCCATTGCAAGTAGAATTAGCAGAGAAATTAGGGAAACTCTCCGGATTGGAAGACTACTCTTTATTCTTGTGCAGTTCTGGTGCTGAAGCCAATGAAAACGCATTGAAATTAGCCTCTTTTCACAACACTAAAACCAGAGTAATCGCTTTTGATAATTCCTTTCATGGAAGAACTTCGGCGGCAGTTGCAGTGACAGATAATAAAAAAATTGTTGCGCCAATCAATGCGCAACAAATTGTTACTTTCTTGCCATTGAATAATATTGAGTTGGTAGAAAACGAACTAAAAAAAGGCGATGTTTCTTCTATTATTATCGAGGGAATTCAAGGCGTTGGCGGTTTAGACCAAGGAACTACTGAATTTTTTCAGGCATTAGAAAAAATGTGCAAGGCTTACGATGTAGTTTTGATTTTGGACGAAGTGCAATCAGGATACGGAAGAAGCGGAAAGTTTTTTGCACACCAACATCATGACATCAAACCAGATATTATTTGTCTGGCCAAAGGAATGGGTAACGGATTTCCTATTGGCGGAATCTTGATTTCTCCAAAATTCACAGCGAGTTATGGATTATTGGGAACTACTTTCGGTGGAAACCATTTGGCTTGCGCCGCTGGAATTGCTGTTTTGGATGTGATTGAAAGCCAAAAATTAATGGATAACGTAAATGACGTTTACGCCTATTTTTTAGAAGCAATTAAACAAGTTCCTGAAGTTATCCAAGTAAAAGGAAGGGGATTAATGCTAGGAGTAGAATTTGATTTTGACGTAAGTGCACTTCGTAAAAAAATGATTATGGACAAGCATATTTTTACCGGAAATGCGAACAATAAAAACTTATTAAGAATCCTTCCTCCATTGACAATCAAGAAAGCAGCTATTGATACCTTTATAATAGCTTTAAAAGAAACGTTGAAAGAAATACAGTCTTAATTATGAATGCGTTACTACCAATAGAAAAACGAAATGCCGTTTTAAGCCATATGGCTGAACTTCTTGAACTAGAAAGAGCCAACCTTAAAACGGTGAATCAACAGGATATCAATAATTATTCTGGGGATGATTTGGCTATGGAAAAACGTTTACTCGTTGATGATGTCAAAATTGACGGCATGATTTTATCCATGGTACAATTGGCCAGTCAAGAAGATCCTATTGGCGTAGAGCGTTTTAATTTCGACCATGAAAACGGAATGAAAATAATCAATAAAACAGCGGCTTTTGGAACCATAATGATTATTTATGAATCCAGACCCGATGTTACTGTTGAAGCTGGCGGAATCGCTTTTAAATCCGGAAATAAAATTCTATTGAAAGGCGGAAAAGAATCTTTGCAATCCAACTTGAAAATTGTGGAATTGTGGCATCAGGCTTTAATAACAAACAATGTATCAAAGGAATGGGTGGAATACTTGAATTACAATCGGGAAGACACGCAGGCATTTTTAGAAAAACCCACACAAAAAGTGGACTTAATCGTTCCTCGTGGTGGCGAAAACTTAATCGCTTTTGTAAAAAAACACGCTACTTGTCCCGTAATAATTAGTGGTCGAGGTAATAATTTTGTGTATGTAAATAAAGAAGCCGATTTAAAAAAAGCGCTAGACATTATTATTAACGGAAAAACCTCTAACATATCTGTTTGCAATGCTTTAGATAAAGTTTTAATTGATACTAATCTTGAAAACTGGGAAGCTTTTGCAAAAAAAATAACTACCGAATTACAACAAAGAAACGTTACGATTTTGGGAGATGAAAGCATTTCCAGAGCAACAGCTGTTCCTCAGATTGAATCGGATTTAATTTGGTACGAAGAGTTTTTGGATTATAAAATTGTTATTGGAACAACCAATTCGGATCAGGAAGCGATTGACAAAATAAATAAATATTGTGGTGGACATTCCGCTTCGATAATCACAAAAAATGATGCAATTGCCCAGAAATTCATGGAAAATGTAGATACGGCAGCCGTATATCAAAACGCCTCTACCCGATTCACGGATGGAGGACAGTTTGGTTTAGGTGGCGAATTGGCGATAAGCACGGACAAATTACACCAACGTGGGCCAATCGGCTTGCAACATCTAGTTACTAATAAGTGGTATATTTACGGAAATGGACAAATCAGGTAAAAATTAGTAGAGACAAGTTGCGACTTGTCTAAACAAAAAATAAAAATGGCCAAAAAAAGAATTTTATTAAAGTTAGGAAGCAATACATTAACCAAAGAAACCAATCACATTTCGAGAGGAAAGATTGAAGATATTGGAATGCAAATAGCGGTTTTACAAGACGAGTACGAATTTATCATTGTGAGTTCGGGCGCGATTGCTGCGGCCAAACAATTTGTAAAACTGGACAACCACGACAAAGATGTTTTTGTAAAACAAGCACTAGCTTCGATTGGTCAGCCACATTTAATGCGGATTTATCATGAAAATTTCCGTGATTTAGGATTGCTGATTTCGCAATGTTTACTTTCTTATTCTGATTTTGAAAAAGAACAATCTAAAGTAAATATCGTAAACACCATCAATGTGTTAGTCAAAAATAATTATATCCCAATTATCAATGAAAATGATACCGTAGCAACGGATGAGATCCAGTTTGGTGATAATGATAAATTAGCTGCGCTGACAGCCGTTTTATTAAATGTTGACCTTCTGATTATCGCCACCAATACGAATGGGATTTATACCAAAGCATCCATCCATGATGCCGTTCCTGAAACCATTTCTTTGGTAACTGATTTAAAAGTATTGGAAAAAGAAATCGGCGATTCAAAATCCTCACATGGAACTGGCGGAATGCAGTCTAAAATTGAAGCATCGGCAATCGCCAAAGCCGCTACTATCGAAACCTGGATTGTAAATGGCTTGGAAGACAATTTTATTTTGAAAGCTTTAAAAAACGAAATACCATTTACTAAAATTGTATAAATGTTGATGCGGTTAATCGTTAATTCGGTTAATTTATTAAACACACGAGCAAAGCGAACTGACGAAGTAAATAACCGATTAAACAAATTAAGATAATGAACTACATATCCATACAAAACATAGATTCGCTCGACGAATGGGTGAAACAAGCCTTAAAAATCAAAAAAAAACCACTTAAAAATAAAAAACTTGGTAAGAACAAAACCTTAGGAATGTTGTTTTTTAATTCCAGTTTAAGAACACGTTTGAGTACACAAAAAGCAGCTTTAAATTTGGGAATGAACGTCATGGTAATGAATTTCACCAGCGAAGGTTGGACATTAGAATTTGAAGATGGAGCCATCATGAACTCCGGTGCTTCGGAACATATTAAAGAAGCGGCTGCAGTAGTTTCTCAATATTGCGATATTATTGCCATCAGGGCTTTTGCCGGATTGGTAGACAAAGAAAAAGACAATGCCGAAACCGTTCTTATGGGTTTCTTAAAATACGCCACGGTACCGGTTGTCAATATGGAAAGTGCTACAGGACATCCATTACAATCACTAGCCGATGCAATTACAATGGCTGAACACAAAACGGAACACCGTCCAAAAGTAGTTTTGACTTGGGCACCACATCCTAAAGCTTTACCTCAAGCGGTACCCAATTCCTTTGTGGAAATGATGCAATTACAAGAGGCTGATTTTGTAATTACGCATCCTGAAGGCTACGAATTGAATCCTGAAATCACGAAAGACTCCAAGATTGAATACGACCAAGACAAAGCTTTCGAAAACGCCGATTTTATCTATGCCAAAAACTGGAGCAATTATAACGAGTATGGTCAGATTACAAATTCCGACCCAAACTGGACCGTAACTGCCGATAAAATGAAGCTGACCAATAATGCTAAATTCATGCACTGTTTGCCAGTAAGACGTAACGTAATTGTAACGGATGAAGTGATTGACAGTGAAAATTCAATTGTTATCGAACAAGCCAATAATAGAACCTATGCCGCGCAATTAGTGTTGCAGAAGATTTTAGAAAGTGGAAAATAGAGAAAAGATTTTTAAAATATTAAAAATGAGTCCAAAACCCAAAACCCAGAACCTAAAATCCCTTTCAATCATAAAAATTGGTGGAAACATCATTGATAACCCAACGGAATTGTCACAATTTTTATCCGATTTTTCTAAGATTGAAGGCTACAAAATACTCGTTCATGGTGGTGGAAAATCAGCTACCAAAATGGCTGAAAGTATTGGTTTAATTCCACAAATGATTGATGGAAGACGCATCACCGATGCCGCTATGCTTGATGTAGTTGTGATGATTTATGCAGGTCAAATCAACAAAAATATTGTTACCCAATTACAATCAAAATCAACTAATGCGATGGGGTTCTCTGGTGCTGATGGAAATTTAATTCTATCGGATAAAAGAAACCATCCTACAATCAATTATGGTTTTGTGGGCGATGTAAAAAAAGTGAATACGGAATTGTTAGAAACATTACTTTCAACTGGAATAGTTCCTGTATTTTGCGCAATAACACACGATGGAAAAGGACAATTATTAAACACGAATGCCGATACCATTGCTAGCGAATTGGCAATTGCTTTATCAGAATTTTTTGATGTAACTTTGAATTATTGCTTCGAAAAACCCGGCGTTTTACATGATGCCGAAGATGATTCTTCCGTAATTGAGAACATAAATCAAGAATTATATTCTAAATTAAAAGTCGAAGGCGCCATACATTCTGGCATGATCCCTAAATTAGACAACTGTTTCAACAGTTTATCCAAGGGAGTTCAAAAAATAAAAATTGGTCATCACCGAATGTTGAAAGATTCAAAGGCAATTTGCACACGCATCAAATTATAAAAAAAGTTGAACACAAATTTCACAGATTTGCACAAAATTTTTTATTTCAATTAAAAAAAAATCTGTGAATCCGTGGCTAAAATAAGTATGAAAAATATAGAAATCCTTACACAAGAAGCCATTTCGCTATTAAAAGCACTGATTGAAACGCCTTCATTTTCAAGTGAAGAAGACCAAACTGCACTTTTAATCGAAAATTGGTTTACACAAAATAGTATTCCTTTCGAAAGAGAGAATAACAATATTTGGGCTTTCAATAAACATTTTGATACCACCAAACCTACGCTATTACTCAATTCGCACCACGATACTGTAAAACCAAACCAAGGTTATACTAATGATCCATTTGAAGCTATCGTAAAAGACGGCAAATTATTTGGACTGGGAAGCAATGATGCGGGAGGTTGTCTGGTTTCACTTTTAGCCACTTTTGTACATTTTTATTCGAATGAGAATCTGCCTTACAATATTGTGATGGTAGCTTCAGCCGAAGAAGAAAGCAGCGGGAAAAATGGATTAAACAGCGTATTGAAACATTTACCGGAATTGGAATGTGCCATTGTTGGAGAACCTACATTGATGCAATTGGCCGTAGCCGAAAAAGGATTATTGGTACTCGATGTCATCGTAAAAGGCACTGCAAGTCACGCTGCACACAACAATCCTGATAATCCTATTTACAATGCGATACCCGTTATCGAATGGTTTAACAGCTATCAATTCGAAAAAATATCGGAGGTTTTAGGTCCTGTAAAAATGACCGTAACACAAGTCACTGCAGGTAAACAACACAACGTAGTTCCCGCCGAATGTCATTTGGTTGTCGATATCAGAGTGAATGATCGTTATAATAATCAAGAAATATTAGATATTGTAAAAAAACATTTGACTGCCGAAGTCAATCCACGTTCGATGCATTTGAATGCGTCATCAATTCCTGTTGCACACGAATTAGTACAAGCAGGAATAACATTGGGAAGAACCACGTATGGATCGCCTACCCTTTCGGATCAATCGGTTTTGAGTTGTCAATCCTTGAAATTAGGACCTGGTGAAACCCTGCGGTCACACTCGGCAGACGAATTTATATTTATAAACGAAATAGAAGAAGGAATTCAATTGTATATCAAAATACTAACTGATTTTTTTAAATAATAATAATAATCTGTAGGGACAAGTCGCGACTTGTCCCTACGAAAAAAAAATAAAAATCATGAAACTTTGGGAAAAAGGAATACCAACAGATAAACAAATAGAACATTTCACCGTTGGTAACGACAGAGAACTGGATTTAGTGCTGGCAAAATACGATGCTTTAGCTTCTATAGCACATGCAAAAATGCTGGGACAAATTGGTCTTCTAACAGACTCCGAAACCGTTTCTCTGGTTTTGGCTTTGGAAGAAATTATAAGAGACGTTGAAAACGGTAAATTCGAAATCGAAGACAGTTTCGAGGACGTACATTCTAAAATCGAGTATCTATTAACGGTAAAATTAGGCGATGCCGGAAAAAAAATTCATACTGCTCGTTCTCGTAACGATCAAGTTTTGGTAGACGTTAATTTGTATCTAAAAGACGTGGTTAAAGAACTAAAGCAACAAGTAAAAAGTCTTTTTGATTTGCTAATGGAGTCGGCCGAAAAACATCAAAATATTTTATTGCCAGGATATACTCACCTTCAAATTGCGATGCCTTCTTCTTTTGGAATGTGGTTTTCTGCCTATGCCGAAACTTTGATTGATGATATTACGATGCTAAATGCTGCTTTGAAAATTGTAGACCAAAACCCATTAGGTTCGGCCGCAGGTTACGGAAGTTCGTTTCCTATCGATAGAACATTTACGACTAAAGAATTAGGGTTTGAAACCTTAAAATTCAATTCTGTAGCGGCACAAATGAGCCGTGGAAAATCAGAAAAAACGGTTGCTTTTGCCATGAGTAGTGTAGCAGCTACTCTAGCTAAATTTTCTATGGATGTTTGTTTGTATATGAGTCAGAATTTTGATTTCATCACTTTGCCTGCCCATCTTACAACAGGCTCGAGTATCATGCCGCATAAGAAAAATCCGGATGTTTTTGAATTGATTCGTGGAAAATGCAACAAGATTCAAGCATTGCCATACGAAATTACTTTAATTACCAACAACCTTCCTAGTGGTTATCACAGAGATTTACAATTGTTGAAAGAAGGTTTATTTCCAGCAATTCAAAACCTGAAAGCATGTTTAGATATCGCTATTTTTGCGATTAAAGACATTAAGGTAAAAGAACACATTTTAGACGATAAAAAATACGATTATTTGTTTACGGTAGATTCCTTAAACGAAATGGTTGTTGCAGGAATGCCTTTTAGAGATGCGTATAAAGCCGTTGCTGAGCAATTAGAAAATGGTACTTTCCAATCTCCAAAAGAAACCAAACATACACACGAAGGAAGTATTAATAATTTGTGTTTAGATCAAATTAAGAAAAAAATGGACGATTCCTACTAATTATTTTTACCGGTTTGTCTAAAAAATAAAACCGCAAATTCGCTAATTTAATACAGTGATTAATTAGCGAATTTGCGGTAAACTATTTAAAACAATCCTATTTACTATACTTTTCTTCCTAACTCCTCCGCATCAATATCACTGTGCGAAACATTATAAATGGCTTTTCCGTCTTTAATTAAAATCAATTGTGGAGATTGATGGGTCACACCAAAACGATTCACAATTTCATTAGAAATATCGCGATGCGCTATTAAATCTAAAAAATAAGGTGCAACTTTATCTGAACTATTGAACTCATTTTCAAACTGTTTTAGCGCCATTCTACTTATACTGCATCGAGTACTGTGTTTAAAAATGGCTACCGGTTTTTCATTTGAAATAGCGATAATTTCATCCAGTTGTACCAAATCAGTTAATTCATTCCAGTTGATTTTGTTTTCTTTAAAATCCTTGTCGTCTGAACTACTAAAAATATTTTTGAAAAAACTCATAATTGTCTTTTTTTAAGACATTTTGACTTTAAAGTATGATACCAATCATAAATTTTCCGTCAATTTGTCTGTATTATTGTATTGGAATATATATTGAATATAGTTCGTAAAGTTAAGTAAAAGATACAAAACAATGTACCATCATGAACATAAATAAATTTACAATCAAATCCCAGGAAGCCATTCAGCTTTCCCAACAATTGGCACAAAGCTATGGGCAACAACAAATAGAAAATGAACATATTTTTAAAGCTATTTTTGAAGTCGACGAAAATGTGGCACCTTTTATTTTAAAAAAACTGAATGTAAATGTGCCCTTGTTTCTTCAAATATTAAACAGTACAATCCAGAGTTTTCCAAAAGTTTCTGGTGGCGAAATTATGCTTTCCAGAACTGCAAACACCACGCTTAACGAAGCCGAAATTATTGCAAAAAAAATGAATGATGAATTCGTTTCTGTGGAGCATTTAATTTTAGCAATTTTTGATTCTAAAAATAAAGTATCCCAAATATTAAAAGATCAAGGCGTTACCGAAAAAGGGCTAAAAGCTGCTATCGATGAATTGCGAAAAGGAGAACGGGTAACTTCGGCATCTGCTGAAGAAACCTATAATTCCTTAAATAAATATGCCAAAAATCTTAACGAATTAGCTCGAGCAGGGAAACTCGATCCAGTAATTGGTCGTGACGAGGAAATACGCAGGGTATTACAAATTCTAACCCGAAGAACTAAAAACAACCCAATGCTCGTGGGAGAACCAGGAGTGGGAAAAACCGCCATTGCTGAAGGATTGGCACACCGAATTGTAGATGGAGATGTTCCAGATAATTTGAAAGATAAAATCGTTTATTCGCTTGATATGGGAGCTTTGATTGCTGGCGCCAAATACAAAGGAGAATTTGAAGAACGATTAAAATCCGTGGTGAAAGAAGTGACTTCTGCCGAAGGCGATATAGTTTTATTCATTGACGAAATCCATACCCTTGTGGGAGCTGGCGGTGGCGAAGGCGCTATGGATGCGGCTAATATTCTGAAACCGGCTTTGGCTCGTGGAGAACTTCGCGCCATTGGAGCCACAACATTGGACGAATATCAAAAATATTTTGAAAAAGACAAAGCACTCGAAAGACGTTTCCAAAAAATTGTGGTCGAAGAACCGGATACCGAAAGTGCTATTTCTATTTTGCGCGGAATTAAAGAAAAATACGAAACGCATCATAAAGTCCAAATCAAAGACGATGCTATTATTGCCGCTGTCGAACTATCGCAACGGTATATTACCAACCGTTTTCTTCCAGATAAAGCTATTGATTTAATGGATGAAGCCGCTTCAAAACTGCGTATGGAAATCAATTCGAAACCCGAAGAACTGGATGTTTTGGATCGAAAAATCATGCAATTGGAAATTGAAATTGAAGCCATTAAACGAGAAAAAGACGAAAGCAAACTTAAAATTTTGGGAATGGATTTGGCCAATCTCAAAGAAGATCGCAACGAAATCTACGCCAAATGGAAATCAGAGAAAGACGTTGTCGATAATATTCAAGCCGTAAAAACGGAGATTGAAGACTTTAAATACGAAGCAGAACGTGCAGAACGTGAAGGCGATTATGGAAAAGTAGCTGAAATTCGGTATGGTAAAATCAAGGAAGCGCAAGAACGTTTAGCCATTTTACTCAAGGAATTACAAGAAAACCAATCCGGAACTTCGTTGATAAAAGAAGAAGTCACTCGTGAGGACATTGCCGAAGTAGTGGCTAAATGGACCGGAATTCCAGTAATGAAAATGCTTCAAGGCGAACGAGAAAAACTACTGAAACTGGAAGATGAATTGCATCACAGAGTCGTAGGACAGGAAGAAGCCATTGAAGCCGTAAGTGATGCCGTGCGCAGAAGCCGTGCCGGATTGCAGGACATGAAAAAACCGGTGGGAACCTTTCTTTTCCTTGGAACTACGGGAGTTGGTAAAACCGAATTGGCGAAAGCCTTGGCCGAATACCTGTTCGACGATGAAAATGCGATGACCCGTATTGACATGAGTGAATATCAAGAACGCCACAGCGTAAGTCGTTTGGTGGGTGCGCCGCCGGGATATGTAGGTTATGATGAAGGCGGACAATTGACCGAAGCCGTACGTAGAAAACCGTATTCTGTAATCTTATTGGATGAGATTGAAAAAGCCCATCCGGACACGTTTAATATCTTGCTACAAGTCTTGGATGAAGGACGTTTGACAGATAACAAAGGGCGTTTAGCCGATTTTAAAAACACGATTATCATCATGACTTCAAACATGGGAAGCCAGATTATTCAGGAGAAATTCGAAAATCTAAAAGGAAGTGTGGAAGCGGCAACCGAATTGGCCAAGATAGAAGTTCTAGGGTTGCTAAAACAAACGGTGCGTCCTGAATTTATCAATCGTATTGATGAAATCGTAATGTTCACGCCATTGACTACTAAAAATATAGCTCAAATTGTAGGTTTACAACTAAAAAGCGTAAGCAAAATGTTGGCACAACAAGGCATCACGATGGACGCGACTCCGGAAGCTATTGCCTACTTATCAGAGAAAGGATACGATCCACAATTTGGAGCCAGACCCGTGAAAAGAGTGATTCAAAGAGACGTGCTCAATGAATTATCCAAAGAAATTCTATCCGGAAAAATAACAACCGACAGCATTGTGTTGATAGATGCTTTTGATGGAAAACTGGTTTTTAGAAATCAAAGTGAGTGAGTTTCTTAAGTTTCTAGAAACATTTAAACTTATGAAAACACTGGTCGAAAGGCTAGTGTTTTTTTATACCTTATAATTTTTTTGAAGTAAACCCGCTGATTTGCTTGCCATTTTATAATTAAAATCCACAAAAAAGTAAAAACGACATTCCAACTTTAATTTATACCTGCAACTTCACAAGTTGGAAAGTGTACAATTGGAAAATTACACGAATTGGCTATAAAACAGAGTTTGTTTGCTTTTTTATGCAAGCTAAGTGCCTCTTCTACTTTTTCTTTGTTAGTAATACGAACTTTTGGATTCAGTTTAATCACAATAAAGCGCCCGCTACCGTCGTCCGAAACCTCCAGAGTTGCCTCTGCCTCGTCCGTATAGGTTATCACGTCGATACCATTTTGTTTACAAACATACAAGTAAGACATCATGTGACAGGATACTACGCTACTCAATAACAGGTCTTCAGGATTGTACAAAGCAGGATCTCCTTTGAAAGCTTTAGCAGCCGAAACATTTAAAACAGCCTTACCATCAATAGTTATGGTATGACTTTTAGTATACGTCGCCGCTTCCTTCTTGGAAAAAAGCCAATCTAATTTAGCTTTAAATATATGTTTGAATTCCATACTTATTTTTATTTCAAATGTAATTAAAAACAGTATCGCTACTACAGAAAGATTCTGGGTGAATATTAACTAAAAATTTACCCGTTTTATAAATAGAGTAAATCAAAAAGTAGTAGCTTCGCATCACTAAACAATCAATATGCGTAGATTAGATTTGGGTACTACAATACCAAAATCCGCGCTGTTTAAAAAACAATCAAAATGGCATCAGGTTTTTTCGCATTATTAGATGATATCGCAGCAATTATGGATGATGTTGCGGTAATGAGTAAAATTGCAGCAAAAAAAACGGCGGGCATATTAGGCGATGATTTAGCCGTAAATGCGGAGAAAGCTTCCGGATTTGTTTCATCAAGAGAACTGCCCGTATTATGGGCCATTACAAAAGGTTCCTTCATTAATAAATTAATCATTTTACCCATCGCTTTTTTATTGAGTGCATTTTTACCGGTAGCTGTTATCATAATTTTAGTACTTGGCGGACTTTATTTAGCTTACGAAGGCGCCGAAAAAATATACGAATACTTCTTCCCGCACGAACATGCAAAACACGAAATTTTAATGGAACTGTTGACCGAGGAACAAATTTTAGCTTTCGAAAAAGAAAAAATCAAATCAGCTATAGTAACCGATTTTATTTTATCAGTAGAAATCGTAATTATTGCATTGGGAACTGTAATTGGTAAACCCATTTCATCACAAATAATGGTAGTTTCCATCATTGCAATCATAGCAACCGTTGGTGTTTACGGCATTGTGGCCCTAATTGTCCGAATGGATGAAGCAGGTTTAAAACTGATGCAACTGAGTTCCAAAGAGAAAAATTTTTCAAAAACGTTAGGAAATATTCTGGTACAAGCCTTGCCAAAAGTCATCAAAAGTTTATCCGTAATAGGTACAATCGCTTTATTATTAGTGGCTGGCGGCATATTTGTACATGAAATTCCGTTCCTGCACGACATACTACCACAAATACCGTCCATAATAACTGAATTTATAATCGGCCTTGTATTTGGTGCTATTGTCTTGGGAATTGTAACCCTGTTTAAAAAGATAATTGGCAAAAAGTAAAGACACTTTAGTCTCACTCATGAATATCAACAAAAACTGACTACTATAAATTTGTAACGGCAAGAGCAGAACACTTGCTTGCACAGAAAGTGATCTAAAGAACTGCACCAAAGAATTAAAGAATACCAATATACTAAAACAACTTATATATTCTGTGAATTGGAATCATCACACCTTGCTTTAAGATCACATTTTTGTCTGTAACACCCCAAACCGTTGTGTCAACTATTTTTTTTGATTCGTTATCCTCAAAGTAAATTTTAATTTTTGAATGTTCTAAATTACCCAATGCTAAAGCCCTGTTGATCTCACTTATTCTAGTTTTTATTTCGTCAACATCGTTAAGGACGTCTGTTTGTGGAAATTTAAGAAGAGTTATGTCTTCTTTATCGATGATTTTGAATTCTTCTTTCATAATTGTAAAAATTTAATAAATACTAAATTACAGTATTTTGGTAAAGTAAAAACTTGACCCCTTTTATTTGCTGTAATACTACCTACAAAAATAAAACCTCCTTGTTTTGTTAGTGCCAATTTTATATTAATTTTTTCTATGGCTCAAAATCTGGATGTTTAAAGTAAATGTTCTCTATATCCATGTACAAATTCTTTAAAAGTAAGTGTAAATCTAAAAAAACCAATAAATATGAACAACGACTAATTAAAATCCTAAAAAAAACACATTATCTCTATTTTCTACTCTTTATAAAATTCACTATTTTTGCAGTCTAAAATTTTAGTCATGCCAAACAAGAAATACAAAATAGCAGTCATCCAATTAAACCTTAATGATATTGCCGAAAACAATCTAAAAAAATGTTTAAGTTGGGTTCGTGATGCAGCAAATCAAGGTGCCGAAGTTATTTCGTTGCCAGAATTATATAGCAGTCATTATTTTTGTCAAAGTGAAGATGTAGATAACTTTGCTTTAGCAGAACCTTTGTATAGTACTTCTTTTATCGCTTTTAGTGCTTTGGCAAAAGAATTAGGAGTAGTAATTATTGTTCCTTTCTTCGAAAAAAGAATGGCAGGAATATACCACAATAGCGCCTACATTATTGATACTGATGGTTCCGAAGCAGGATTATACCGCAAAATGCACATTCCGGACGATCCTCATTTTTATGAAAAATTCTATTTCACCCCCGGTGATTTGGGCTTTAAAACGATTCCAACTAAAAAAGGTAAGGTTGGAACGCTGATTTGTTGGGATCAATGGTATCCGGAAGCAGCTCGTTTGACGGCTCTACAAGGTGCTGAAGTATTGTTTTACCCAACCGCAATTGGATGGCATCCACAAGAAAAAGAACAATACGGTGAAAACCAACATGGCGCCTGGATGAGTGTAATGAAAGGACATGCGGTTGCGAATGGCGTTTATGTTGCTGCTGCAAATAGAATTGGCTTAGAACAGTACTTGCCTGATACGGCGGGAATTCAGTTTTGGGGATCTTCATTTATTGCGGGACCACAAGGCGAAATTTTGGCGCAAGCCTCACACGACAAAGAAGAAATCCTGATTGCTGAAGTAGATTTAGACTTACAGGAAAATGTGCGTCAGAACTGGCCATTTTTCAGAGACAGAAGAATTGATGCTTTTGGTGATATTACAAAAAGAGCCATCGACTAAATCGTCATTATATAATTAAAAAATCCCTGCTAAGAAATTATTCTAAGCAGGGATTTTATTTAAAACTTCTACTTTTAATTTAAATCTGGTTGAAATATTTTAACGGTACCGTCACCTTCACTGCTCACCACTACTAAACTTCTTTTGGTTGGACTTTTCGAAGCTGGAATAAAAAGTAACCCTTCTGGTGCATCACCTGTTTTTAAAATCTGTAAAAATTTTGGAGTTGCTGGAATAGTGACATCATACACCATAAGAGCATCTGCTCTTTCCAATCCTACGAAAAGAATAGTTTTTTGTCCCATTTTAGCAACAACAACTGATTCTGGTTCTACTGATTTATCATCACTTCGATTGTCATCATAGACACCAAACTCCTGCACTTTCTTGTCTAATTCATTTTTACTATCATAAACCATTTCTCCTGTGTTTCCATTCCAAATAGAGAACGAACGGGCTCCAAAAGAAACTAATTCATCAAAATCACCATCGCCATCCGTATCACCCATTTTGGTATTGATATTCAATCTTCCCATACTTGCCTCAGCTTTTAAAGCCGCCGCATTAGGAAACGCTAATGGATCCAGAACAACCGAAGAGCTGCTAATTCTTTTTACATCAACAAAAGCACTATATTCTCTAGCATCTCCTTCATTTGCAGTAACAAAATAAGGAATATTATTTATTTCAAAATTACTAATTGCATCGGGTTGAAACAGTCCTTTAACTTTCCATGTATTAGCCAAAACACCTCCATCTTTATCACTAATATCAATAGCATTTTCGGCAAGATTGTAGTCTTTAAAACCTAAAGGAAAAATAGTAGTGATCGTTTTGGTTGCCAAATCAATTTTAGCTACTCCGTTATTTTCCTGTAAAGTTACCCAAGCCGTTTTTGAATCAGCAGAAATCGTGATGTATTCCGGTTCAATATCTGAGGCAAAATTATTAGTTGGACTTGCAATTCTGAATCCTTTGGTTTTCAATGTACTCAATTGATTGCTAAAACTTCCGAAATTTAAAGTCGTCACTGCATAATTATTATTGACTGCGATAATCGAAACAGAACCGTCGGGATCTATAGAATACGTATCATTTGGCTCACCTTCATTGGCAGTCATGATATAATTTCCGTCAGGAGAGAAAGTAATCATATCCGGTAAAGCACCAACCGTAATTTCTTTGATGACACTGTACTTAGCCGTATCAAAAACGACCACCTTTCCTGCATCTTGCTTATTTGGTTTTGCTTCTAATGCAACTGCTAATTTACCATTAAAAGTTGCAACGCTATTTGAAGTTCCATTAAACGGCGTTAAATCGATACTTGCTACAAAAACCGGACTTGATGGATTAGATAAGTCGATAACATCAATTCTATTCGTATTACTGTTGTTTACGGTAAATAACTTTTTAGAAACCTCATCATACGAACTTATTTCAGCAGCTCCGGCACCACCAATCACAATTGAACCAATTTCTTTGAAAGTGGCAGCGTTTTCATTGATCACCAACTCAGGAGATCCCTCTTTATCAGAGTCCTTTTCGCAACTTGACAATACCATAATTGCCGCTAATAGTGTAATACCATATTTCTTCATAAGTGTATTTTTAATTTTTATCAAAAATAACTAGCTGAAGCCCAACAAGAATTAACTAAATATTATATAATCATTACCAAAACTATTCTTATAAATTCATGAAATATCGGAAATGAATGGTTGCAAACTATTTTAAAATCCTACTGAATGTTTATATTTGCAAACTTTAAAATTAGATACGCTGTATGACTACAAATAATAGAAGATTTCCAGCTGAATGGGAAAAGCAACAAGGTATTTTACTTTGTTTTCCGCATAACGGTAAAGACTGGCCTGGGAAATACGAGACTGTTCAATGGGCTTTTGTAGAATTCATTAAAAAAGCAGCTTCTTTTGAGCAAGTCTATTTAGTAGTTGCTGATGAAAACCAAAAAGAGAAAGTCAATATGATGCTGGAAACAGCTCATGTTGTGCTAACAAATGTTTCCTACATCATTCATAAAACCAACAGAAGTTGGATGCGTGATTCAGGTCCGATAATTGTCAAAAACGGAGCCGAAAGAGAAGCTTTGAACTTTAATTTTAATGGTTGGGCAAAATATAAAAACATTCAATTAGATAAATTTGTTCCTGCCAAAGTAGGAGAATTTCTGAATATTCCTATTACTCAAGTTTTATACAAAGGAAAACCGGTAATTTTAGAAGGTGGCGCGATTGATACTAACGGAAGAGGAACTTTATTGACTTCAGAAGAATGCTTGATGCATCCGGATATTCAGGTTCGGAATCCCAATTTCACTAAAGCCGATTATGAAGCCGTCTTCAAGGAGTATCTTGGGATAACCAATGTAATTTGGTTAGGCAATGGAATTGAAGGTGATGATACGCACGGCCATATTGATGATTTATGTCGATTTGTGAATGAAGATACTATTGTGACTATTGTGGAAACCGATCCTAAAGACAACAATTACAAACCATTGCAAGACAATTTAAAACGCTTGCAAAATGCCAAACTGGAAAATGGTAAATCTCCAGTAATTGTAGTTTTACCAATGCCAAAACGTTTGGAATTTGACGGCTTGCGATTACCAGCAAGTTATGCCAATTTTCTAATTTTGAACAATTGTGTTTTGGTACCTACTTTTAACGACAGTAACGACCGAAAAGCATTGAACATCCTTGCAGAATGTTTTCCTGATCGAGAAATCATTGGGATCAGTGCTACTGATTTTATTTGGGGTTTTGGAACATTGCATTGCCTAAGCCAGCAAATTCCTGAGTAAATTTAGAACAAAAAAATATAACACATAAAAAAGACTTGTGGATTTAATTCCTACAAGTCTTTTCTTTTTTTAATATTTTATGACTATTTATGTAATAACCATGGTATAATGTCGTATTTTAAAATCAGGATAAAATTATGTAACAATCTGATTTAAAGCTATTTTACTTAAAGTTAATTCTTTTGACTTTACGACTTTTAAACTTTCGACTTACTTATCTCTTGTAAACGGTATTTTTTGCCCATCAGGAATCAACATATCAAATCCCATTAGACTGTCATTAAATTCAAATTTAAGTCCCGCAAGTTTCGATGCAAACGTATTTTTTCCAGTTGGCTCCACGGAAAAGCTTGGATAATTGGTAATCAAAACATTTAACAACCCATTTTTCTCTGAAAAAACAATTTTTATAGGCGCCATTGATGTAGAAAAAGTTCCTAAATACCCATCCAGAATCACATCTTTTTCAATCAATCCTTTGTCTGCTGTCCAGGTGTTATTTGCTGTGTTGCTGTCCGGTAAAACATGATCCGGATCTAGTGTGATACTTTCGATTTCTTCCGTCGAATTGTGTTTAAAAGACCACGCTTTATTTTTTTGCCAAACTTCTACCGGCAATTGAACGCGCGTTATTTTTCCGCTTTTCGTTTTTACGTCTAAACTTACCGGCATAGTCATTTTTTCGAAGTTTTCAATCGAAATTACAACTCCTTGTTTTGGGTCGTTTTTCACGTATTTGATTGAATTAATCCCTTGGTCTAAACGCCAATTGTATTGAAACCAACCACGCCAGAACCAACTCAAATCTTCTCCAGCAACATTTTCTATTGTTCGAAAGAAATCGTCCGGTTGCGGATGTTTGTATGCCCAACGCTCAATATAAGTTTTCAAAGCCCGATCAAATCGTTCCGGCCCAAGAACTTGCTCTCTTAAAATCACTAATCCTGAACTTGGTTTCGAATACGCCAAAAGACCTATATTAGACTCTTTCATGTTATCCGGAGAACTCATTATGGTTTCCAGATTTGGACTCGTGTACACTTCTGCCCTTTGATGCATATCCGCACGCGGCTCTTTATATTCCCCATTATTAAAATCTACTGAACTCAATGAATTAATAAAAGTATTGAAACCCTCATCCATCCAGGCAAACAGTCTTTCATTGGATCCTACAATCATAGGAAACCAAATATGACCAAATTCATGATCTGTAACACCCCATAAATCTGCTCCTTTTGACTCCCAGCTACAAAAAACAATTCCTGGATATTCCATTCCGCCTTCATTTCCGGCAACATTTGTAGCCGCTGGATACGGATATTCTAACCATCTTTTTGAATAATTTTCTATAGTAGCCTTTGTATATTCTGTGGAACGTCCCCATGCGGCATCTCCGGCACTTTCTATCGGATAAACGGAAATTGCCAATGATTTTTTACCGCTAGGTAAATTGATTTTTGCTGCGTCTAAAATAAATGCTGCTGAAGAGGACCAAGAGAAATCACGGGCATTTGTGATTTTGTAATTCCACGTTTTAGTAGTTGCAGTAATCATTTTTGATGAATTTTTAACTTCGGCAGCAGTACGGATAAAAACTGTTTTATCACTTTGTTTTGCTTGCGCTAAACGCTTTTGCTCTTCGGCAGAATAGACTGTGGTAGGATTCAGTAATTCGCCGGAAGCCACCACAATATGATTGGATGGTGCTGTAATACTGACATCAAAATCACCATATTCTAAATAAAATTCCGACGCTCCAAGATACGGATTCGTATTCCAGCCTCGTACATCATCATACACACACATACGCGGATACCACTGTGCTATGGTGAAAATTTTTCCGTTTTTAGTTTCCAAAATCCCCATTCTGTCTGATCCTTCAAAAGGAGCTATAAACGAAAAGTCGATTTTTATTTTAACAGAACCGCCTTTAGCATTTAATACTTGCGGGAGAAATACCTGCATTCTAGTATCCGTAATAATGTACTTAACTTCTGCTTCAGTTGATTTTCCTTTTACAGTAGTAATTACTTTGACTGATTTTATTTTATGTCCGCCATCAAAAATTTGGCCTTGAGCCCCATTTCTACTTCCTGTAATTGGAACAACTGCATTTCCACGGGAATCCGCTTTGAATAAATTCTGGTCTACATTCATCCAAACAAAAGCCATTTTATCCGGACTGTTGTTCGTATAGGTGATGATTCCTGTGCCAGAAATTTCGTTGTTTTTTTCATCCAGTTTTGCCGTTAATTTATAATCAGCGCTATTTTGCCAATATTCAGCTCCAGGCTGACCACTCGCAGATCGTGTACTTGTTCCGTTTTTGGAATAAAAAAACGGAGCAAAAGCATCATGATAATCGTAGTTAGAAACTGTATTACCGGATGCATTTGCTGGGGTTTGCTGTGCCCAAATAGATGTAAATCCCAATAATAAAGCCAAATGCAGCATGACTCCGCGACGAATTTTTTTCATTTTCTAATTGTTTATATCACAAATTAATGAAAAAAAAGAGGATTTTGAACTATTGAGATCGAATTGATTCCATTATAAATCAATAAAATCATGTTTAAAGCGTATCAGAATTAAAAATTATAAAATATATTTACGCCAGAAAACCATTTTTAAAGTAACCCGAAAAAATAATTTTGACAACTCTAATTAAAAACTCGAATCTCACTGCAGAAATTAAACATTTTGGAGCTGAATTAATTTCTTTAAAAACAAACCACGATAGAGAATACATCTGGGAAGGAAATCCGGTATTTTGGGGCAAGCACGCTCCTGTTTTATTCCCAATTGTTGGGACTTTAAAAAATAATTCCTTTCACTATAATGCAATGGAATATCATTTATCGCGACACGGCTTTGCCAGAGATATGGAGTTTGAATTGATCAATGCAACAGAAAACAGTGCTGTTTTCTCCCTACACTCTTCTGAAGAAACTTTAAAAGCATATCCGTTTGACTTTGAATTGCAAATCATTTACACATTACACGGGCATAATTTATCGATTGCATATAAAGTAATCAACAACGGAAAAACTGCAATGCCGTTTGCTATTGGCGCACATCCTGCTTTTGCTTTGCCAAATCAATTCGAGAGTTATGCTATAGCTTTTGAAAAAGAAGAACCATTGAAATATTATCTTTTGGAGGATGATTTAATTTCAAATAAAACGAAGAAATTAGACGTTCTTAATAAATATATTCCGCTGACGTATGAGTTGTTTGAAAACGATGCTTTGATTTTCAAAACATTAAAATCCAACTCGTTGACTATTTTAGAAAATAAAAATCCAATTCTAAAAATACATTTTGATGATTTTCCAAGCTTAGGAATTTGGACCAAAATAAATGCGGCATTTATTTGTATTGAACCTTGGTTTGGTTATTCGGATACCAATGAAAGTTCCGAAAATCTATTTGAAAAAGAAGGCATTCAAATTCTAGAAACCAAGGAAACGTTCCAATCAAAATACAGTATCGAAATCCTTTAATTACTAAGATATGTTAGCTATAAATTTTAGTCCATTTCCTGATTTAGAAACCGAACGCTTGCTTTTGAGAAGAGTAAACACGAATGACATTAAAGAAATTTTCGAATTGCGATCCAATCCAGAAACTATGAAATATATTCCAAGACCTTTAGTAAAAACGAACGAAGATGCCTTGGAACACATTGCAATGATCGATACAAAAATTGAAGCTAATGAAGGTATCAATTGGGCTATTACGTTGAAAGACAACCCAAAACTTATTGGAGTTATTGGTCATTACAGAATAAAACCCGAACATTATCGTGCCGAAATTGGCTATATGTTATTACCTGAATATCATGGAAAAGGAATTGTATCTGAAGCAGTGAAAGAAGCTGTTAATTATGGTTTTCAAATCATGAAATTGCATTCCATTGAAGCGATGATTGATCCTGATAACGATGCATCTGCAAAAGTTTTAGAAAAAAATGGGTTTGTCAGAGAAGGACATTTAAAAGAAAATGAATTTTTTGATGGTCGTTTTTTTGATACTCTAATTTATTCTCTTTTGAACAAATACTAATTTTATGTCCTTTTTATTTAAAATTTAGTTGCGTGACTAATATAAATTAAAAACATAAAAACCTTACAGATAAATATTTTACATTTGTATTTGATTTTCTCCAATAAGCTATTGGTCTAAATAATAGAAAACACTTTTTATGAAAAAATTATTTATTGTTTCTTTTTTTCTCTTCAGTATTGTATCCCAAAGTCAAACGTATATAAAAGCAAATGCTATGACTACTTTATTGACCATTCCTAATGTAGGTATTGAAACCAGCATTGGAAAAAAATCTACTTTTCAATTTGATATTACAGCCTCTTTATGGAAATCAATAAATGGTAAACCTAGAGAGTTTTATACTTTCACACCTGAATATCGTTATCATTTCAAAGAAAAATACAATGGTTTTTATGCAGGAGCACATATTGGGGCAAGTATATTTAATTTCCAAAAATGGAATTATATAAATACTACTTTGTATGAAAAAGGTGTTGGATATTTTATAGGTGCAACAATTGGATATCAAATAAAAATAAATGATAAATTTATGTTAGATTGTTTCTTAGGCGGTGGTTCGCA
The DNA here is from genome assembly GCF_003970305.1 of Flavobacterium sp. LB2P53. Taxonomy (NCBI): domain Bacteria; kingdom Pseudomonadati; phylum Bacteroidota; class Flavobacteriia; order Flavobacteriales; family Flavobacteriaceae; genus Flavobacterium; species Flavobacterium sp. LB2P53. The sequence continues at coordinate 121,902 of NZ_RYDG01000008.1, read as the reverse complement.
TCAAGGTTTTTATAAAGGATATGACTTAGCTACGGGAGAACGATATGAATCGGCGAAAGGGTACAATAAAAGTGGCGAGTGGTTGCCCTACAGAGGCGGTTTTATGGTTTCCTATAAATTAAACTAGATTTATTTGGGCAATTTAGCTTCTGATTTTATATACAAATCTTCCACTTGTTTTCGTGCCCAATCTGTTTTTCGTAAAAAAGTCAAACTGGATTTTACACTTGGTTTATCTGTAAAGCATTTTACTTTAATGAGTTCCCCCAAAGTATCAAATCCGTAATGATCCACTAGTTGCTCTACTATTTTTTGGAGTGTAATTCCGTGAAGCGGATCTTTCGATTTTAAGTGTTCCATTTTGCAAAGATATTAAAATCCCAAATACTTTTTTTTAAAATTGATTCAAATGAAAAAATTTCTCGCACTGTTTACACTGTTATTTTTAAATATCAGTTTTGGACAAAGCACCACTACCTATTACTTTATTCGTCATGCCGAGAAAGTAGATAATTCTCAAAATCCAGATTTATCTGAAAAAGGGTTGAAAAGAGCTGAAAAATGGAATACAATATTCTCAGAAATTAGTTTTGATGAAATCTATTCAACGGATTACAAAAGAACTTTACAAACTGCAAGTCCAACCGCGACAACAAAGAAGATGAAGGTTAAGCTGTATGATCCTAAAAATATACCTATTGAAGTTTTCAAAAAAGAAACGATAGGAAAAAAAATTTTAATTGTGGGACATAGTAACACAATACCAAAATTTGTCAATCAAATGATAAATCAAAACTCATTTACTGACATTCAAGATAAAACTTTTGGTAATCTTTATATCGTAACTATGGTTGATGAAGCAATCACATTCCAATTGCTGAAATTGGACTAAATAATTGCTAAACCTTTAATTTTTGTTACCTTTGCACGCTATGTTAAAAACAATAAATATATTCAATAAGAGAGCCCGATTTGACTATGAAATAATCGAAACCTTCAATGCAGGAATTGTTTTGGCTGGAACGGAAATCAAATCCATTAGATTAGGAAAAGCAAACATCACAGAAAGTTTTTGTGAATTTAGCAATAACGAACTTTTTGCGATAAACACCTATATTGAAGAATATACTTTTGGTAATCAGTTCAACCACAAGGCAAGAAGCGAGCGCAAATTACTTTTAAAAAAAAAGGAATTAAAAGGTTTGCTGAAAAGTGTTCAAGCAAAAGGATTGACAATAGTTCCTTTGAAATTGTTTACTAATGAAAAAGGATTGGCCAAACTCCAAATTGGTCTTTGCAAAGGAAAGAAAACCTATGACAAACGTGAATCTCTCAAAGAACAAGATACGAAACGGGATCTAGACCGAATCAAAAAATCATTTTAAATTAAGAAAGTAATGTATTAATTATTATTTTTATTTATAAAAAATGACTAAATTTGTCAAGACAATTTAAAGCATTTTTTTTTAAAATGAAAACACTACTCAAAAACGCAAGAGAACAAAAAGGACTCAAAACTAGAGAAGTCGCACAACTTTTAGCAATTGATCAAGCCTTAATTAGTAAGTTTGAAAGTGGAACTAGAAAACCTACAAGAGACCAAGTCGTAAAATTAGCATCTTTACTAGAAATAGATTTAGAAACAATCATGGTCGCTTGGCTTAAAGAAAAAATTCTTTATGAAATTGGTCAGGATGAATTTGCTCTAAAAGCATTATTGGTTGCAGAGCAAGAAATTAGATATCAAAGCAAACCAATAAAGAAAAAATTATCGGTAACTCTTCAGAAAATTTTAGATGAAATAGATACTTTGAAGATACAACTGGATGGGTTTCGCCAATTTGACAGCTATCGGATTGCACAAGCATTAGAGCTAGAATATACGTTTGAAAGTAATCGCATCGAGGGAAACACAATGACTTTACGCGAAACGGATTTAGTTATCAATGAAGGTTTGACGATTTCTGGAAAAAGTATGCGGGAACATCTGGAAGTCATTAATCATCAGGAAGCCATTGCTTATATCAAAGATTTAATGCAAAAAAATACTGCTATAAAGGAACGAGAAGTTCTTTCTATCCACAATCTTATTTTGAGAGGAATTCAACCCGAAGATGCAGGTAGCTATAGAAAAGTCCAGGTGATGATTCAAGGAAGCAGTTACGTGCCTCCACAACCTTTTTTAGTCGCCAAAGCAATGGAAGATTTTTTTATTTGGTATGAAACTAATAAATCAACCTTACATCCGATAATTTTAGCTGCCGAAATGCATGAACGCTTGGTTACTATTCATCCCTTTATTGATGGAAATGGCAGGACTTCGCGCTTAGTCATGAACTTGGTTTTATTGCAGCATGGTTACATAATTGCCAATATAAAAGGGGATTATGAAAGTAGAATGCGCTATTATCAAACACTGGAAACTGCACAAACTAAAAACAACAAAGAAGATTTTTTGTTATTCATTGCTCAAATAGAAAAAGAAAGTTTAGAGCGGTATTTAACCATTATTGGTCAATAAAAACCCGCTGCTTGGCGGGGTTTTGTTTTAATTTTTATCTTCTAATAAAGGAACAAATCGAAACTCTCCAAACTCATGTTTCTCAAATTGAGTTTCATTTTTTCTGATTAATAAGGTCATAATCTGCACCTCTGTACCTAGTGGAATAACTAGCCTTCCTCCTATTTTGAGTTGCGCCATCAACGGTTGCGGAATAAACGGAGCGCCTGCAGTTACTATAATACTATCAAAAGGAGCGTAATTTGGTAATCCTTTGTATCCATCTCCAAAAGAGAGATATTTGGGCCTAATATTCAGTTTTGGAAATAAAATTGAGGTTTGCTTAAACAATTCTTTCTGTCTTTCTACACTAAATACTTTGGCACCTAAAAGGCATAGAACAGCTGTTTGATACCCTGAACCTGTTCCTATTTCTAAAATTTTGTGTTCTTTTTTGACTTCTAATAATTGGGATTGAAAAGCAACAGTGTACGGTTGCGATATCGTTTGGCCTGCAGCAATAGGAAATGCTTTGTCTTGATAGGCATAATCTTCAAAACTGGAATTTAAAAATAAATGTCTTGGAATCTTTTTTATCGCCTCCAAAACACTTTTGTCAGTAATTCCTTTTTGCTCTAAAACGCTTACTAATTGATTCCGAAGTCCTTGATGTTTGCCTGTGTCTTTCAAAGTTTATTGTTTTATTTTGGTAAAAATAGAAAACAATTTCTGAATTCAAATGTTGGATTTTAAATTTTAAATTAACTGAAGAATTGTCCGGTATCAATAATAGATTAATCATTTTATTGTTATTTTTGTAAAAATTACATCATTATGCTGAAAATTGGAGTATTAGGTGCTGGCCATCTAGGAAAAATACATTTGCGTTTATTACAACAATCTAAAAAATATGAATTAGTGGGATTTTATGATCCAAATCAAGAGAACGCCGAAAAGGTTTCTAAAGAATTTGGATACAAACATTTTAGCACAATTGCCACCCTTATTCATGCCGTTGATGTAATCGATATTGTTACCCCAACTCTTTCTCACTACAAATGTGCCAAAGTAGCCATCAAATCCGGTAAGCATGTTTTTATTGAAAAACCTATTTCAAATACGGTCGAAGAGGCCGAAGAAATTATCGCTTTATCAAAAGAATATAATGTTAAAGGTCAGGTGGGGCATGTGGAACGTTTCAATCCAGCATTCATCGCTACCAAAAACATGATCGAAAACCCTATGTTTATTGAATCGCATCGTCTGGCTGAATTCAATCCTCGCGGAACTGATGTTCCTGTAGTCTTAGATTTGATGATTCATGATATTGATGCCATTTTGAGTGTTGTACAATCAAAAGTAAAAAATATTAGTGCTAGCGGTGTTTCAGTTATCAGTGATACACCCGATATTGCTAATGCAAGAATCGAATTCGAAAACGGTTGTGTTGCTAATTTAACAGCGAGCCGAATTTCGATGAAAAACATGCGTAAATCTCGTTTTTTCCAGAAAGACGCTTACATCTCCGTAGATTTCTTAGAAAAGAAATGTGAGGTTGTAAAAATGAAAGATGCTCCGGAAGTTCCAGGCGATTTTGATATGATTTTACAAAATGCGGAAGGTGTAAAAAAACAAATCTACTTTTCCAATCCAGATGTAGAACAAAACAATGCTATTCTGGATGAACTGGAATCATTTGCAGATGCCATAAATACTGATTCAACACCAATTGTGACATTGGAACAAGCCTCTGAAGCGCTTCGTGTTGCGTATCAAATTATTGATTGTTTTAAAAAATAATTTTTACATAAATATTAAACTATTTTAATCCAAAATAAGAATGAAAACAATTGCCGTAATCGGAGCAGGAACAATGGGGAATGGAATTGCTCACACCTTTGCACAAAGTGGTTTTACCGTAAAATTAATAGATGTTTCAGAACAATCATTGGATAAAGGAATGGCCACTATCGCCGCTAATTTAGACCGAATGATTGCAAAAGGAAGTATCACCCAAGAAGACAAGGCTAAGACGATTACTAACATAATCACCTATACGGATATCAAAGATGGCGTTGTAGGGGTTGATTTAGTGATTGAAGCGGCCACTGAAAATGTAGCATTAAAACTGAATATCTTCAAGCAATTGAACGAAGCTTGTTCTCATAATACAATTTTGGCAACTAATACTTCTTCTATCTCAATTACTCAAATTGGAGCCGTTGTGGCACATCCGGAACGCGTTATCGGTATGCACTTTATGAATCCGGTGCCAATAATGAAACTGGTGGAAATTATTCGTGGTTATAATACTTCTGATGAAGTGACAAAAATCATCATGAATCTTTCCGAGAAGTTAGGAAAAACGCCTGTTGAAGTCAACGATTATCCTGGTTTTGTTGCCAATAGAATCTTGATGCCCATGATTAACGAAGCTGTCGAAACTTTATACAACAAAGTGGCTGGTGTTTATGAAATTGACACGGTGATGAAACTTGGAATGGGACACCCGATGGGACCTTTGCAACTAGCAGATTTTATTGGTCTTGATGTATGTTTAGCCATTTTGAACGTGATGTACGACGGTTTTAAAAACCCAAAATATGCACCTTGTCCGTTATTGGTAAATATGGTTCGTGCCGGAAAAATGGGTGTGAAATCAGGGGAAGGTTTTTACGATTATTCTGGAAGCAAAAAAGCCGAGAAGATTTCTAAACAATTTATATAATTGTAATGTTTAAAAATTGAGGGCCTAAAGTTAATACCTTTAAATTCTCAGATTTTCACTTTTCACTTTTTATATTATTATGGCTAAAATTGTCCCTTTCAAAGCTGTTCGTCCCACTCGTGATAAGGTTTGCCTTGTTACTTGCCGTTCGTATGAAGAATATGTAAATGCGGAATTAGCGGCGCAATTGGATTTCAATCCGTTGTCTTTTTTGCACATACTAAAACCTGCTTACACCAATCAGGAAACTGTTTCTTTTGAAAAAAGATACCGCCAAGTACATCAAAAATATGAGGATTTCAAAAATGAAATAATTTTAGTAAAAGACAAAAAACCCGCGATTTATATTCATAAAATTGTAACTAAAAAGCACTCTTTTACCGGAATTATCGTAGGTACTAGTGTAGCTGATTATTGCAACAATATCATCAAAAAACACGAAGATATTATCGCTTTCAGAGTCCGATTATTAAAAGACTACATGAAATATTCTGAGTTCAATACGGAACCGGTTTTGATGACCTATCCGGATAATAAAACGATTGAAAACTGGATTTTTAATTGTACCCAAAAATTAGCCGATTTTGAGTTTTCAACCACCAAAAAAGAAATTCACTACTTATGGAAAATTGAAGATGCGTTAGAAATCAATTGGCTTCAGAACATTTTTGAAAAAACAGATAGTCTTTATATTGCAGATGGCCATCACCGTACCGAAGCCTTAAAATTATTATCCGAGGAAAATGATGATCCAGACAACGCAGCCAAAAATCATATTCTGAGCTATTTAATTTCTGAAAACAATGTCAAAATATATGAATTCAATCGCTTGGTAAAAGATTTAAACGGTTTCTCGAAAGAAAATTTGATAAAGGAATTAGAAAAGAATTTCATTGTTACAAACAAATTTCAGCAGCCTTTTCAGCCTTCTCAAAAGCATCAATTCGGAATGTATCTGGACAATGAATTTTATAGCTTAATTTTACGAAAAGAAAATGAAGTTTTCTTAACGGCTTTGGATAGTTTAGACACACAAATTTTATACAAAAAAGTGTTATTGCCTATTCTTGCCATCGAAGATTTACGCAATGATGAGCGAATAGAATACCTTTCAGGAAAACAATCCGTATTGGAAGTAAAAAACAAAATTGATCAAGGAGAATTTGAAATCGGTTTCATATTATTTCCATCCAATATTGGAGAAATAAAAGCCTTGGCCGATGCCAATTTAATAATGCCTCCAAAAAGTACGTATATTGAACCAAAGTTTAGAAGCGGATTAGTCGTGTATGAACTTTAACACATTAAAATTTAAACATTAAAATGCCAATAAAAAATAATTTACTCCAAATAAAATCCACTTTACCGGAACATATAACCTTAGTTGCGGTTTCAAAGACCAAACCTGTTTCGGATTTAATGGAAGGGTATGAGGCCGGTCAACGCATTTTTGGAGAAAATAAAATCCAGGAAATGGCGGAGAAATGGGAACAAATGCCAAAAGACATTCAATGGCACATGATAGGCCATGTTCAGACCAATAAAGTCAAATTTATGGCGCCATTTGTGAGCTTGATTCACGGTGTGGATAGTTTGAAATTGCTACAGGAAATCAACAAACAAGCACTAAAAAGCAATAGAATTATTGATTGTTTATTACAAATGCATATTGCCGAAGAAGAAACTAAATTTGGTCTTGACCAAGAAGAACTTGCTTCACTCCTATCCTCAAACGAATTCCAGGAATTAAAAAACATTAGAATCGTTGGATTAATGGGAATGGCAACTTTTACAGACAAGAAAGATCAAATCAAGAAAGAATTCACCCATCTGAAATCTATTTTTGATCAATTCAAAATTCAAAATTCACAATTTACCATTCTTTCTATGGGAATGTCCGGTGATTATCAACTTGCAATTGAATGTGGAAGTACGATGGTTCGCATTGGAAGTAGTATCTTTGGAGGAAGAAATTGACTTTTGATTTGAGATTAACGAATATTGACCCGAGCGGTAGCGAACTGGCGAAGCATTTCAGATTTAAAAATCTCTACTTCAAAACTGAATACTAAAAACTGAACACTGAATACTTATTTTGTACGCAATACTAGACATAGAAACCACTGGAGGACAATTCAACGAAGAGGGAATCACTGAAATCGCTATCTATAAATTTGATGGACATGAGGTCGTGGATCAGTTCATTAGTTTGGTAAATCCGGAAATCCCAATTCAACCTTTTGTAGTTAAACTTACCGGTATTAATAATGCCATGTTGCAATCTGCTCCCAAGTTTTTTGAAGTAGCAAAACGCATCATCGAAATGACAAACGATTGTATTATCGTGGCTCATAATGCTTCTTTTGATTACAGAATCTTACGAACCGAATTCAGACGATTAGGATACGATTTTGAAGCCAGAACACTTTGTACGGTTGAATTATCAAAAAAATTATTGCCGGAACAACCGTCCCATAGCCTAGGAAAACTCGTTCGTGCGCTTGGAATCCCAATGGCAGACCGCCACAGAGCCAGTGGTGATGCTTTAGCAACAGTCAAATTATTCAAAATTCTTTTAGAAAAAGATTTAGAGAAAGAAATTGTAAAAGATTTTATAAAGCTGGAAATCGAAAAAGGAATCGCTCCAAAATTACTGGATATTGTGTCCGGATTACCAGCAAAAACAGGTGTCTATTACATTCATAATGAGAAAGGAAATCTAATTTACATTGGCAAAAGCCGAAACATAAAAAAACGAATCAATCAGCATTTTACAGGAACTTCTACAAAATGCAAGAAAATTCAAGCAGAAGTGTTTTCCGTAACCTATGATGAAACCGGAAGTGAATTGATCGCATTATTAAAAGAAAGCGAGGAAATAAAAATCAACAAACCCATATATAACAGAGCACAGCGAAAAAGTATTTTTCAACTGGCACTCTATGCTGAAAAAGATAAAAATGGGTATCTCAACCTAAAGCTTCAAAAAGCAGATGGACGCAAAAAAGAAATCACATCCTTTTCCTCCCTGCAAGAGGGTAAAAACGCATTATTCAGAATTACTTCTCATTATAATTTATGTCAAAAACTAACTGGTTTGTATGTTTCTAAAACCAACTGTTTTCAATACACTATAAAAGAATGTGACGGCGCTTGTATTAGCAAAGTTTCACCTGAAGAATACAATATCAGAGTTCTTACTTTTGTCGATAAAAATAGTTTCGAAAATCAAAATATGATATTGATTGACAAAGGCAGAACCATCAGCGAAAGATCTGCCGTTTTGATCGAAAACGGAATTTACAAAGGCTATGCTTTTTATGATTTAAATTATCAAATCAACAATATCGAAATACTGAGAAACATCCTCATTCCGATGCAAAATAACCGGGACACTAAAAATATTATCCAAGGGCACATACGAAGCAATAAAACCTTGAAAACGTTAAAATTCTAATCGTATGCTATCAATCCATCCATAATTATGCACCGAATAAAGTCAAAATTTGACACTTTCAGACAAAAAACCAATGTCATTATTTATGGCACAAATACGGCTTCCGGGCGCATGTTTGACCTAGTACTTTTAGGAGTAATTTTGTTAAGTGTTGTAATTGTGATGCTTGAAACCGTAAAAGGTTTCGATACAAAATACCACCAAGAACTCATTATCCTAGAGTGGGTCATTACGATTTTCTTTACCTTAGAATACATTCTTCGAATTATATCTATAAAAAAACCTGTCAAATACGTTCTCAGTTTCTATGGAATCATTGATTTGATTGCCACTTTACCTATGTATTTGTCCTTGTTTTATTTTGGAACAAGCGTTTTAACTGTGGTAAGGGCTTTGAGATTACTGCGATTGTTCAAAATATTGAAACATCCAAAATTCTCCAGTCAATCCACTCACCTAAAAGAAGCGCTAATTGCCAGTAGAGGAAAAATATTAATTTTTATCTATTTCATGTTGATCAGCAGCATCCTGATAGGCTCCGTTATGTATGTGGTAGAGGGTAAAGAAAGCGGCTTTACCAGCATTCCCACCAGCATTTATTGGACCATTGTAACACTCACAACCGTTGGCTACGGTGACATATCGCCCATCACACCATTAGGCCAAGCTATAGCATCAGTAGTAATGATCATGGGATATGGAATAATAGCCGTTCCTACGGGTATCGTTTCAGCTGAATTTGCAAACAGCAACCGTAAAAAACCAAGAGCCGAAAGAATTAATCCATGCACCGTTTGCGGAACTGACGGTCATGAATATAATGCAAAATACTGCTACCATTGTGGCACCGAATTATAATTTATTAATTTGAAGCAATTCCAGCTGTACACTGCAACTCCTCGTTATTCCAGTTGTTTTTCTAAGGCTTAAAAGGAGCTTCCTCCGGTCGCTCTTTTACACCAAGAAAAAAAACTGCAATACCTCTGGGGTTTCCGTTTCCATCTGGGCTAAAAACTATGAAATACCTAATCACCATTATCGGACCCACAGCGATAGGAAAAACTTCCTTGAGCATCATTTTGGCTAATTATTTTAAATGCGATATCCTGTCATGTGACAGCCGACAGTTTTTCAAGGAAATGACCATCGGAACCGCAGTTCCAAACCAAGCCGAGCTAGCAACAGCTACCCATCATTTCATCCAAAACAAATCCATATTCGAGAATTATACCGTAGGTGATTTCGAGAAAGAAGCCATTGCAAAACTGGACGAATTATTTCTGACCAATGATTATGCTATACTAGTTGGTGGTTCGGGATTATATGTAGACGCAATCCTAAAAGGTTTTGATGAATTTCCAGAAATAGACCCTACAGTTCGCTCAGCAATAACACTGAATTATGAAAAACTGGGAATTGGGTATTTGCAACAAAAACTCGAAGTTTTAGATCCTAATTATTACAAAACTTTGACTGTCGAGAATTCTCAAACCTTACAAAATCCACAACGTATGATGCGTTTCGTAGAAGTATGTATTGGTGCCGGAAAACCATATTCTTCTTTTTTAAATCAAAAGCAAAACAGTCGCAACTTCACTCCTATTTTAATTGGTTTAGAAGCCGACAGAAAGGGTATCTATAACCGAATTAATCAACGTGTAGATGCCATGATGAACGAGGGTTTATTAGCGGAAGCAAAAACGTTATTCCAGAATAAAGAATTGAACGCCTTGCAAACAGTGGGTTACAGAGAACTATTCCGTTATTTTGACAGGGAAATTTCATTAGAATTTGCCATTGAAGAAATAAAGAAAAATACCCGCCGATTCTCAAAACGTCAACTCACTTGGTTCAAAAAAAATGAAAACACCAAATGGTTTGATTTTGAAACTCCTTATGAAACGATTGTGAAGTACATCAATTCAAAAAAATAAAAATATCATTATTTGACGACGATCAAAAAAATTTAACCACTAATTCGCTAATAAAAAACCTATACTTCGAATATAATTAGCGGTCATTATTATTATTTATAAAATGTTTTGTTTTAACAATCCCTATAAACAAAAGAAGTACAACAAAAAAGCCTTTTTAAACCCATTACTAATAATTACAATCTATAAATATGCCCATTTCACCTAACTTCACATCTATTCTTAGCAAAGACTGGGAAATCAATTTTACACAATGTGCTCCAAACGGGTTTTTAAAATACACTGATTTGTGTTCTATATTACAATTAACAGCAGCTGCACATTCAGAAATTGGTGGAATCAGTTTTACGGACATGCAGGAATTTAATCAAGCGTGGGTTTTGAGCAGAATGCGTGTTGAAGTTACTAAATTACCTAAATCCGGAGATGTCGTAACGGTAAAAACCTGGATCAATTCCTTAGAGAATTCCCGTTCAGTACGGGCGCTGGAAATGCATGTAAATGGAGAAAAAATTGTGGGCTCAGAGACTTTCTGGGCTGTATTCAATACTAAAAAAAGACGGCCGGAAGCATTGGCGTTGCCGTTCGAGCATTTTGAAGTATATCCAGAAAAAAAAGCTACTCATGAAGGTTTTTCTAAAATTAATTTCAATCAGGAGAAAGAAATAGTTTTTGAAAAAACCATTTTCTTATCGGATTTAGACATTGTAAATCATGTTAATAATGTCAAATATCTGGAATGGTGTTTGGATCTGGTTGATGAAAAACTAATCCTGAATCAGGAAATTATTAGTTTCGAAATGAATTTCCTAAAAGAATTATCTCTAAAGGATAACGTAATTATTCATGAAACTATTTCTAAAAATGAAACTATTTTTAGTATTACAAAAGAAGAAAAAACCAATTTCGCTTTGCAATTAAACTGGAAATAAATATTTTTAAAATAAAAAAAGCCTCAATTTCTTGAGGCTTATAGCTACTTATTCTGCTACTTTATTTTTTACAACTAATCTAAATCCTTCTCCGTGGATATTCAAAATTTCAACATCTTCATCCAGTTTAAGGTATTTCCTCAGTTTTGCTATATAAACATCCATACTTCTGGATGTAAAGTAATTATCATCTCTCCATATTTTTGTCAAGGCTAATTCTCTTGGCATCAAATCATTTTCATGAAGAATCAACATCTTCAACAAATCATTTTCTTTTGGAGATAATTTAATTGGCTCTTCAGTATTAAAAGTTAAAAAACGAAGTTTTGAATTTAAATAAAACTTCCCAATATTAAATTCAAATTGTACTTGTTCTGCTCTGGTATCTGATGATTTTCTTTGAATTATCGCTTTGATTTTCATCAACAATACTTCTGAATCAAAAGGTTTATTTAAGTAATCATCCGCACCCGCTTTGTAGCCTTTCAACACATCCTCTTTCATCGATTTTGCAGTTAAAAAGATAATTGGAACTTCGTTGTTTTTTTCTCTGATTTCTTTTGCTAAAGTATAACCATCTTTGTAAGGCATCATTACATCCAGAATACACAAATCATAAGTATCTTTTTTAAATTTTTCGAAACCTTCCATTCCATTTTTGGCTAAAGTGACGTCAAAATCATTTAGCATTAAATAATCTTTCAAAACCGCACCAAAATTCAGGTCATCTTCCACTAAAAGTATTTTCTTATTTACATTTTCCATATTCTAATTTATTAATGGTAATTTTATTATGAAGGTACTCCCTTTTCCCTTTTCACTTTCTACATATACTTGACCGTTGTGGTCATCTACAATTCTTTTTACATACGCTAAACCTAATCCATGCCCTTTGACATTATGAATGTCGCCGGTATGTTCTCTATAAAATTTTTCAAAAATTCTTTTTTGAGCTATTTTACTCATTCCTAAACCGTTATCTTTAACTTTGATAATAACCATATCTTTTACATTTTCAGTAAAAATGTCTATTTCTGGCACATTAGGTGAATATTTTATAGCATTTTCTAAAATATTGACAATCACATTGGTAAAATGAACATCGTTGAGTAATACGGTAGTTCTTAAAGCGCCAAAGTGACTTCTAATGGTTCCTTCTCTATCTTCTAAAATTAGATTTACATGTTCAATAGCATCATTTATAATGTCATGTACATTGAGCGTCTCTTTGATAATGTCCAGTTCTTTCTTTTCTAGTTTAGAAATTCTTAATACATTCTCTACCTGGGCGTGCATGCGTTTATTCTCGTCTTTAATCATCTGAAGGTATCGTAAAACCTTCTCCTTATCATCTATTATTTTTGGATTTCGTATCGCATCTAATGCTAAATTAATTGTGGCTATTGGAGTTTTAAACTCGTGCGTCATGTTATTAATAAAATCATTTTTAATTTCAGAAATTTGACGTTGCCGGATCAATTGATTCAATGCACTTGAATACGCAATCAAAATAATTAGAGTAAAAACAATTGAAAGTACGGTAATACTTACGAGTTCCGACAATAAAAATTTCTTTTTAAGCGGAAATGTAACCAACAAATCATACTTACTGCTTCCTTCATTATCAATAAATACCGGAATAGAATAGGTAGCATCTTTATCATATTTAAACTCGCTTGATTTGATTTTAGTCGCTAAATTATTGCTGTAAATACCAAATTCAAATTTTGTTTCAATACCGTGTTCTTCTAATTCTTTCTTGATTAATTTTTGTAAAACACTGCTCGAAACACGTTCCTCAAGCGGCATTGCTGACAATACATCTTTTGCTGAAATTTTAAAAAGAGCATTGTCTAAAATATCTAAATTTCCTTCTTTTTCAATTCTAATATCTGGAATCAAACTTTGATTCCCACCTAATTTGTCAATAGAATTATTGTTATACACTTCTGTAACGCGTTTAGAACTAAAATTCTTGAATTTTTCACTATCAAATTTCTTATCAAAGAACGTAGGAGAAATATTGTAATTCTCAGAAATTATACTGTTTGAGTATATAATAGTTTCGTTTGTTCTTGGATTTTTCTGAACGTAATAAAACTCTAATATATCGTCCTTTTTAGGAACTTTTCCGGTACTATCCTTGTAATGATTTATTTTGTCATAAAAATTATACTCTTCTTGTTTTTGAAGATTATTCGCCACATTACCAATAACTTGCTTAACATGAAACTTAAATTGCTCATCATTATTTTTAAACGAGGTATTGAACCAATATACCTGAACTAAAATTATCCCTATTAAGGACAAGCTCATTAATAAAACAAGTAATCTAAAAAAAAGTTTATTCATCAAAACAAATTTAGTATTTTAACAATATATTAAATAATAGATTAACCAAACATTAACAACTATGCTTGTTTTTATACAATCTTTAATATTTTAAGAATTTCATTTGCCTCCTGCTTTGCTGTTTCAAGTGAAACATTATGAATAACAAAATCACTTTTGTCAATTCTCTGTTTATCAGTCCATTGTGAATTTATTCGTTTCAAAACAAGATCTCGGTTTGATTTATCTCTGGCAATTACCCTTTGAATTCTCAATTCTAACGGTACTGTAACCGTTATAATAAAATCACATTCTTTATCACGCCCACTTTCAAATAAAATAGCCGCTTCATAGATAATAAACGGCGCCGTCTCTTGTTGTAAAATCCATTGATCAAAATGTTTTTTTACTGCCGGATGAATAATAGCATTGAGTTTTTCTAATTTTTCAGGTTCCTCAAATACGATTTTAGCTAATTTTTCTCTATTTAACAGGTTAATTTCAAAAACAGAGCTCCCAAATTCGTTTTTTATGGCTTTTAAAATTACAGCAGATTCCATCATTTTTCTGGCCTCCTCATCCGCAATATAAACGGGAATCCCAAATGATTCAAAATATTTTGCAAGGGTAGTTTTGCCACTTCCTATGCCTCCGGTTAAACCAATGATTTTTGTCATCTTACACTTTAAAAAATAATTCGGGAAAAGCCTCTTGTGGTTTTTGCCTTAAAATAATAACTTTATAATAGGATTTTATGAAACCTAAACCGTAACCATAAAACTGTTTCCAAACCGCTATTAATGATAAATAACCTATTTTAAGGCTCTTATTCTGGTAAGAAGAGACCAAGAACAATACCAAAAAGTAAATAAAATACAACTGAAGCAGATAATCAAAATTAAAAATTAACAACAATACAATTGAAAAGAAAAATCCAATGATGAAAACCGAAGGAAAGAAAAAAGTAAGCTTATTGTATTTTGGATACCAACTGTTAAGAATTGGTCGTGCTTTTCCAAATTTATTTACCTGAGTTGAAAACTTATCCCAGTCGATTCTTCGTTTGTGATATACAAATGCTTGTGGGAAAAGTGTGGTTTCAAAACCTAAGTTCCACAAACGAATTGACAAATCAGGATCTTCTCCTGGATGAATATTTCCAAAACCTTTGGACGCTTCAAAAGCTTTGCGAGACAGCCCCATGTTAAAACTTCGGGGCTGAAACTTATCGATTTTTTCAGAACCGCCTCTAATTCCTCCTGTGGTTAAAAAAGAAGTCATTGCAAAATTAATTGCTTTTTGGATGTCTGAAAAACTATCTAAAGCCTTGTCCGGTCCTCCAAAACAGTCTACATAATTTTGCTTTAAAGCCGTATCAACTTCAGACAAGTACTGCTCAGGTATAATACAATCCGAATCAAAAATGATAAAGTAATCCCCTCTGGCTTTTTTCATTCCATAATTTCTGGAATCGCCAGGTCCTGAATTCTCTTTGTAATAATAGGAAATATCAAGTCTGTCTCCATATTTTTGAGCAACATCCTGACACACTAAAGCAGAACCGTCTTCTACGATTACAATTTCAAATATCTCTTTATAGGTTGTATGAGACAAACTTTCTAAAAGTTCATCTACTTCGTCTGGGCGATTGTAAACTGGGATTATTAAGGAAAATAACATAAATCAAAATGAGGTATTAGTAGTCTGTTTTTAGGTCTTTAAAATTTTAACAAATATAATGGTTATCCATAAAAAAACCATCAACTATTAATTGATGGTTTTATAAATACTATTTTAAGGTACAATAATTAAGAAATACTTTTAATGTTTACCACTTCGTTTGTATCCGCTTTGTAATCTACACCATCCACGTCAAAACCAAATAAATTGTAAAAATCTTTTCTGTATCCTACTAAATCTCCTATTTCGGATAAATTTTCAGTTACAGCCTCCATCCACAATTTAGCTACTTTTTCCTGAACATCAGGACGCATCTCTAAATCATCAATCCTAATTCTTCCTTTTTCGTCAACAGGAACTTCATTGCCGGTAAACAATCGTTCTTGATACAAACGCTGAATTTGCTCAATACATCCTTCGTGTATACCTTCTTCCTTCATTATTCGATATAATAAAGAAATATACAATGGAATAACCGGAATTGCAGAACTTGCTTGTGTAACCAATGCCTTATTTACAGAAACAAATGCTTTTCCATCAATAGCTGCTAAACTGTCCGTGATTGCAAATGCAGTCGATTCAAGATGATCTTTGGCCCGACCAATTGTACCTTTTCTATAAACGGCTTCAGTCAATGATGGCCCAATATAGGAATAAGCAACAGTTGTAGCGCCTGGAGCTAATAGATTTTGAGCTTTTAGAGCATCAATCCACATCTCCCAATCTTCCCCGCCCATAACGGCGACTGTGTTTTCTATATCATCACCAGTGCAAGGCTCAATTGAAATTTCAGAAACTTTACCAGAATGAAAATCAACTGTTTTATTGGTAAAAGTACCACCAATTGGTTTCAAAACAGAACGATGCAATATTCCTGTTACAGGATGCATACGAACGGGAGAAGCTAAACTGTAGATTATTAAGTCCACTTGACCTAAATCAGCTTTTATAAGATCTAATGTTTGTTGCTTTACTTCATTCGAAAAAGCATCTCCATTGATACTTTTTGCATACAAACCTGCTTTATGCGCTTCATTTTCAAAAGCTGCAGAGTTGTACCAACCTGGTGAAGCTGTTTTTCCTTCAGAAGGAGCTTTTTCAAAAAATACACCAATAGTTGCTGCATTAGAACCAAAAGCACTTGTAATTCTGGAAGCCAAACCAAAACCGGTTGAAGCCCCAATTACTAATACATTTTTAGCTCCGTTGATTGCGCCTTTTGATTGTATGTATTCTATTTGATTTTTTACATTTTGCTCGCATCCTTTTGGGTGTGATGTCGTACAAATAAATCCTCTCATTCTAGGTTCTATAATCATAATTCTATTGTTTATTTGGTTAAACGTTTAATCGGTAATAGATTAAACACATAACTAAGTTTATCTTTATTTATTTATCTTTTTAAGTTGACAAATATAAGGCATTTCTTTAGTTCAACAAGGCTTTGGCATGATTTAAGGCTGAGTCGGAAACGATTGTTCCAGATAACATTTGCGCGATTTCAACAATTCTTTCATCGTTATTTAAAAGCTTCAATTCAGATTGCGTATCCTCGCCAACAGTCGATTTAAACACTTTGAAATGAGCATTCCCTTTTGCCGCAATTTGGGGTAAATGCGTAATTGCAAAAATTTGCATTTGCTGACTCATTTCTTTCATAATTTCCCCCATTCTAATGGCTATTTCTCCGGAAACACCAGTGTCAATTTCATCAAAAATTAATGTTGGTAATTTTGAATAGTGTGCCAATATCGCCTTAACAGCAAGCATAATCCTTGACATTTCTCCACCAGAAGCTACTTTTTTTAACAAACCAAAATCCGTCCCTTTATTGGCCGAAAATAAAAACTGAAGCTCATCTTTTCCGTTTTGAAAATAGGTTTCAGTTGATTTTACATCCATTTTAAAGCGCACATTAGGCATTCCTAAAGTTTCTAAAATCGCAATCAACTTTTGGGATAAAACTGGAATCGAATTCAATCTATTCGTATGAATTGTAGTTGAAAAAACATCTAATTCAACGGTTTTTTGCTTTAGAGAAAGCGTCAGTGCAGCGATCTCTTCTTCCATATTTCCTAATTCTAATACTGAATTTTCTAGATTCATCTGAATTTGAAGTAGTTCATCCACAGATGACACCTGATGTTTCTTTTGCAAGGTAAAAATCACCTGAAGCTTTTGACTAATTAAATCCAATTGTTCCGGATCATTGATCAATTTTTCAGAACAACGATTCATTTCTTCCAAAACATCTTCAAATTCAATCGTTACGCTTGTAATTCTTTCTAACAAAGATTGGTAATCCGCTGAAAAAACAGCAATTTTTTGTAATGAAACCTTAATTTCATTCAAATTATGCATCACACCCATTTGTTCTTCATTGGCTATAGCCAAAGATTTATCAATAGATTCCTTGATAATTTCAACATTATTTAATTTTTCAAAATCAGCCTCAAGAGATTCTTGTTCACCTGATTTTAATTGCGCTGCTACCAATTCTTCCAATAAAAAAGTATTGTATTCCTGCTCTTTCTTAGATTCGCTTTGTCTTTTCAGTAACGAATTTAATTTGGATCTATCCGATTTATATTTTTTTAAAAGCGACTGATACTCCAGAATTATATTTTTATTTGTGGCAATAGCATCTATAATTTCAAACTGTACATTTTCATCCGAAAGTTCTTGAGTTTGTTGTTGCGAATGAATATCAATCAAGAATAAGCTCAATTCCTGCAATTCCTGAAGATTTACGGGGCTGTCATTAACAAACGCTCTTGATTTTCCTGAAGGCAGGATTTCGCGTCTAATTATAGTGTCATTTTCATAGTCTAAATCATTTGTTTCAAAAAAAGGAAGTAAATTATACTTAGAAATTTCAAAATGAGCCTCAATAATACACTTTTCTTCTTTGTTTTTTAGAGAAGTCAAATCGGCTCTTTTTCCTAAAACAAGCCCCAATGCACCTAAAATTATTGATTTTCCTGCACCAGTTTCTCCAGTGATTGTTGAGAAACCTTTTGAAAAATCGATTGTCAATTTTTCTATTAAAGCATAGTTTTTTATCGAAAGTGACGTTATCATTTATTTGTTTTTTTTATTGGAACCGGGGATTAAATTAAAATCTGGCCGCTAATTAATAGTGTATCAGTGCCCATTTGCTAGAATTCAAAGGAGAAATTTTATTTAGATTATCAACTAAATCTGAAATTGTGATACTAGGACCACCTGAAAATACAGCTACAATTTCATCTGATTTAGCATCAAAAAAGACACGGGTTAAAAACGCATTAGGTCTTGAAGCATTTAACTTAGCTAAATCAATTAAAGATCCTTTTATTTTTTCTTTAGCCTCTTTTAAATCCTGATTCATCAAATCTAATCCGGAATGGTACTCAAACATCGTTTGCCGAACTTGTTTGAATGCCGGGGATAAAATATCATTTATCAAAAAATAACGGTTTTGATTTCCATCGGCCTGACTCCATCCTTTTGATCCTCCTTGCTGTGCTACATTTAAAATATTCTGAGCAGTTTCAAAATAAGGATTTCCGGATTCCATCACAAAAGTATCCGCATCCATTCCTAAAATGACATAACTGTAAAAAGAAAGAACCGAAACTAAATTAGAATCAAAACTGGTAGGGTTAAAAATTAAATTTTCAAACTCAGTATACCGAAAACTAAAATCTTTGTCGTTATAATTTAAAACTGGTGAAGTGTACGATGAATTAAAAACCGGACGGGATGATTGTACCTGGATGGTGGCTATAAATTGATCGGAATTATTAGCAGAAACAGTAATATAAATTGAGCAATTAATTTTTTCATTTTGCTTCACTGTTTGACCAGTCCAATCTGTTTTGTTTACAAACTCACTGATCGAGGTTTGCAAGGTTTTAAAAACTTGTTGATTGGTAACACTCAATCGCTGTGCATCAACCGTTACAGTACAATTCAATTGTTGTGCTTGGACACCTCCAAAAATAAAAAGCAGCACAAAAGTAAATATTTTATTCATCTGTAGATTTCTGTTTTTTTATCTATCACTATAAATCACAACCGTTATTTACTTATAGATTGTCATGCACTACCTTAGTTTTTCAAAATGCGCTATTACTTTATTTAGTATATCATCCGCAACAGCCTCTTTCGATTTTAATTCCATTGGTTCAAGATTAAAAAACTGGTCTATAAAAGTAACTTTATTCGTTGGTTTTCCAAAACCGGCACCCTGATCTTGAAGGGAATTCAAAACGATCAAATCTAAGTTTTTTTTCTGAATTTTCAGCTTTGCATTTTCGATTTCATTTTCTGTTTCTAAAGCAAAACCAATCAGAAACTGATTTTTCTTCAGCGTTCCCAAAGAAGCTAAAATATCCTTGGTTTTCTCGAGTTCAATTACAAAATTATCAGCTGCCTTTTTAATTTTTTGTTTAGCTACATTCTTGGGCTTATAATCCGCAACTGCTGCTGCTGCAATGGCAACATCTACATCAGCGTACCTCTGGTGGCAGGCTAGATACATCTCTTCGGCAGAGACTACATTAATAACTTCAATCAAGGAATTTGAAACTGTAAAATGTGTTGGTCCACTTACTAAAATTACTGAAGCACCTAGATTAGCAGCGCTAATTGCTATATCAAAACCCATTTTACCCGAAGAATGATTTCCTATAAAACGCACGGGATCGATTGCTTCATAAGTAGGACCCGCAGTAATTAATATTTTTTTCCCTTTAAGAGGTAATTTATTGTTTAAATCCGCCTCAATAAAAGCCACGATATTCTCTGGTTCCGCCATTCTACCTTCTCCGGACAATCCACTTGCCAATTCGCCTGTTTCGGCAGGAATTATTGTATTACCAAATTGTGTCAAAGAGGAAAAATTAGCAATAGTTGAAGGATGTTTGTACATATCTAAATCCATTGCAGGAGCAAAATACACGGGACATTTTGCGGATAAATAGGCTGCAATCAATAGATTATCACAAATACCATTTGTCATTTTAGACAATGTATTTGCTGTAGCTGGCGCAATAATCATCAAATCAGCCCAAAGTGCCAATTCAACATGATTGTTCCATTTTTCATCTTCATTGTCTTGGTTATAAAAACTAGAATAAACCGGATTTTTGGATAACGTAGATAATGTAAGAGAGGTTACAAAATCCTTAGAAGCAGGTGTCATTATCACTTGGACATGTGCACCTGCTTTTATGAAAAGTCGTACTAATGAAGCGGTTTTATAGGCTGCAATTCCACCAGAAATTCCTAGTAAAATTTTCTTACCGTTTAAAACTGACATAGCATTTATTATTTATTAGAGTCTCTGTGGTAAATTTTACCATCTAACCATTCTTGAACTGCTAAAGCGTGTGGTTTAGGCAGTTTTTCGTAAAATTTTGAAACCTCAATTTGTTCTTTGTTTTCAAAAACTTCTTCAAGACTATCATTATATGTTGCAAACTCTTCTAATTTCTCTGTCAATTCTTTTTTAATTTCTGAATTGATTTGGTTTGCTCTTTTAGCCATAATGGTTATTGCTTCATACACATTACCAGTAGGTTCTTCAATAACAGTTTTATTATATGTTATTGTATTTACTGGAGCATTCGTCTTTTTTAAATCCATGACTTTATTTATTTAGTAAATTTTTGTAAATCTTTTTCTATTTGAGCTAACATTTGGTTCGCTACTTTTATATATTTCGTTTCAGCATTAAATTTTATCAAATTTGCTTGCGCTGTTTTTGCAACATTCAAACGTTCTTCCATTTTTGCAGGAACACTATTTATTGCCAGTTGGTAAGCTGAATCTAATTTAAAAAACAATGCGTCCTCTTTTAGTGGTGTTCCTGGATAATCTGCAACAAAATTATCTAAAGCAA
Organism: Flavobacterium sp. LB2P53; assembly: GCF_003970305.1. Lineage (NCBI taxonomy): Bacteria > Pseudomonadati > Bacteroidota > Flavobacteriia > Flavobacteriales > Flavobacteriaceae > Flavobacterium > Flavobacterium sp. LB2P53. The sequence continues at coordinate 100,453 of NZ_RYDG01000008.1, read as the reverse complement.
TTATCGCTGATTTGAAATCAGAAATCGTATGGTATCCTTTAGCATTTTCAAATACTTTTTTTTGTATTTTCTCGCTAAGCACTTTAACGGAACTATTGGCGTCAGCCATATATTCTGAGTTTGGATAACTATCAATAAACAGTTGTAATTTATCCAATGCTTTGTTCGTGTCCGTTTGATCTAGACTATAAGAAGGAGAAAGCATAGAGTAACTTTTTGCCCCTAAATAAGCTGCTTCTTGTATTTTTTCACTTTTAGGATATCCTGAAACAAAGCTTTCAAATTGATATCCTGCTAAATAATATTGCTTTGTCTTGTAATAGGATTGCGCAAACATATAAAACAATTTTTCTGCTTGAGGCTTTCCTCTGTATGCTGGGCCAATCTGCTCAAAAATACGAATTGCTTTAGAAAATTTTCCTGTATCGTATAATTTAGTCGCCATTTCAAACTTGACAGCTACATCTTCGGTTTTTAGTGCTCTTTGGTATTCGTTACAAGAACTAAAAAAAACTACAAGAAGCAATAGAGATATTATTTTTTTACTCAACATTTAATATTGTTTTTTAGATTTCGTGAATCTTTGATTTCATTTTTTTACTTTTTTCATGATTCCTTTGGCTGAAACAACCTACCAAATCATACCGAAGTTTCGGTGGCAAATTTAGTTATTAATTTAGCGACTTCAAAATATATTTTTTGTTTAAAAAAATGCTACTTTTTCATCCTTATTTATTCATTTTTTTTACAAACTGATCAATTCTATTTGCTAGTGAATCATCTACTTTTACCAGTGGCAAACGCACTGTATTTTCAGAAATCCCTAGTGACAGAAAGACTTGTTTGATTCCTGCTGGATTTCCCTGCTCAAAAATCATGTCAATACAATCTGATAAAAGATACTGTGTTTTGAACGCTTCATCTGTCTTTCTGTTTAAGCCCAATCGAATCATTTCAGAAAATTCTTTAGGGAAACCTTGACCAATAACTGATATCACACCTGCTCCACCTGCTAAAACCATTGGTAAAGCTATCATATCATCACCAGAAATTACAAGAAAATCTTTTGGTTTGTTTTTCAATAATTGCATTGCCTGAACAAGATCTCCTGCTGCTTCCTTTATGGCTACGATATTTTCGAAATCATTTGCCAAACGCAAAACAGTCGAAGGCAACATATTACTTGCCGTTCTTCCCGGAACATTATATAAAATCACTGGAATGGGAGAGGCTTCAGCAACAGCCTTGAAATGCTGGTAAATCCCTTCCTGAGTCGGTTTGTTATAGTACGGAGAAACGGAAAGTATTGCCGTAAACGCAGTTAAATCTCTTGTTTTTAACTCTTCAACAACTTTTAAGGTATTATTACCTCCTACTCCAAGCACTAAGGGCAAAGTGCCATTATTAGCTTCGATTACAGTACGGATGACCAATTCTTTTTCCTCTGGAGACAAAGTTGCATTTTCTGCAGTGGTACCCAATACTACCAAATATTCAATTCCTCCATCGATAGAAAAATGTACAATTCTTTTTAAAGCTTCGGTATCTATTGAAAAATCTTGTTTAAAAGGAGTTACAAGAGCAACACCTGTTCCTATTAATAATTGCATATTATTTTATATTTTGTTTAATAATTTTAAATATTTGAATAACTCACTTGAAAAAATACGGTAACTATTAACCTCTGTTTTAATCATGAAATGATTTAATCTTTGGTCTATGGATGAAAAACCAACCTTGAATTGTGCTTTTGAATTATGGGTAACTTGCAATAAAATTGCTTTTTCTATATCGTAATAGCTTATTAATAAATCGAATTTTTCATTGCTAAAAGCATTAACCTCCGTGGATGCAATTTGTCCTTTCCAATTGAGATCTCGAGCACTAAATATAGGATATTTTTTTTCGCTAATTTGTTTTAATTTATCGTTATAAACAATAATTTTGATGTTTTCAGGCAAAATTCCATAGGATAAAATTTCCTTTACCAGCAATTCAGTCTCAGCAAAACCAGTAGTATCAACGACTAAACCAATTGTTTGCACACCAGCCACAGATCCATTACTTTTTAAATTCTGAAAGCTGTTTTTTAATGTTTTTTTTACAAAAAAATTCTTTATATAATTTAAAAACATAGTACTTTTACTTGATTACAAAATTAATTAATTAAGTTGCATTTAAAATGGTAAATCTAAAAAAGTATAACGACGTTTCTAAACTTTTTGTTATATTCTTAACATTTTTATTTGTTGCTTCGTGCAGCAAACAAAATTACTATGTTACTAAAATTGAAGGAAAACGAATTCCTGTCACTGAAAAAGAAAATCAAGTCTCTACTACAGACCCCATAGGAAAACAAGCCCTGCAAATTGAAAATTTCATCAAACCGTATCGGGAACACATCAATAAAGATTTAGATAGTGTCCTTGCGTATTGTCCGGAAACATTAGACAAGAGTTCTGGAAAATGGCAAACTACAATTGGTAATCTGATGGCCGATGTCTCGTTAAAACGAGGTAATGTTGTGTTTCAAGCTAGAGAAAAAAAGAATATCGACATTTGTTTACTGAATAGCGGAGGGATTCGCTCTATACTTCCAAAAGGGAATGTCACCGCCCGAACGGCTTTTGAAATTATGCCTTTTGAAAACAGTCTGGTCGTTATTGCGCTAAAAGGAGAACAAATCCTTGAAATCGTTTCCTATCTTATTGCTGAAAAAAAACCGCATCCATTAGCTGGATTAACCTTTACTATTGACAAAAACAATCTTCCAAAAAATATATTGGTTCAAGGAAACCCTGTTCAGCAAGAAACTATTTATTATGTAGGAACCAATGATTATTTATCAAATGGTGGTGACAATATGAATTTCTTTAAAAAAGGAGTTCAAAAATTTGATTTAGAGTACAAACTACGAAATATACTGATTGATTATTTTAAAGAAGTGGATACTATTCCTGTGATAAATGATGTTCGGATTACGGTTGAATAAAAAAGGGTAATAAACAATCCAAAGTAATTTTGAAAACATAAAGCATAGCCCCGATTAAAGTGAAAATCCTTTTTTATCGTTTTTTAACGATAAAAAAGATTGCAACGAAAAGCGGGAAATAGCTCCAAAAAAATATAAAATGAAAAGAAGAGAATTTATTGAGAAAACAGCTGCTGGATCAGCTTTATTAGGTTTAGGTGTATCCTTGAGCAGTTTTGAGTGGTCTAAAACCAAACAACTAACAATTTTACACACCAATGATGTACACAGTTATATTGATCCTTTCCCAGCAGATCATCCCAGAAATGCTAATATGGGCGGTGTGGCCCGAAGAGCCGCTTTGATTGAAACGATTCGGAAAGAAAATCCAAATGTATTATTGCTGGATGCAGGCGATATTTTTCAGGGAACCCCTTATTTTAATTATTACGGAGGTGAATTAGAATTCAAATTGATGAGCATGATGGAGTACGACGCTTCTGCAATAGGGAATCATGATTTTGACAATGGTGTAGAAGGTTTGCATGCGCAAATGCCACACGCTAAATTTGAGTTCCTATCTGCCAATTATGATTTTAAAAACACGGTGATGGATGGTTTTGTAAAACCCTATAAAATATTCAACAAAAACGGAATAAAAGTAGGTGTTTTTGGACTCGGGATAGAGCTTGCTGGCTTAGTAGACAAGGCAATGTATAAGGAAACGGTGTACAATGATCCGATTGAAACGGCTCAAGATATGGTTCGGATTTTAAAGAAAGAACAGCAATGTGATATCATAATTTGTTTGTCTCATTTAGGGTATAAATACAGAGACGAACCTGCCAAAATATCTGATTTAAAATTGGCCGAGCTGACTCAGGATATAGATTTGATTATTGGTGGACATACCCATACTTTTCTGGACAAACCAACGGTTATAAAAAATCTTGTAGGCAAAGAAGTTTTAGTAAATCAGGTAGGTTGCTATGGTATAAATCTGGGTAGAATTGATTTTTATTTGGATAACAATAAAGCAAAAGCTTTTGAAGGAAAATCGATCATAGTGTAACTGTAATCGATTTTTTCGATGAAATTAAACCATTTTATACCAATTATTTTTTGAACAAAACCAACCGTTATTCTATTCATTGTTTATTTTTAAGTCCGGATTTAAACTTTGGGCATTAATTCCAAATTTATAAAAACAGATTAGCGTGCTATAAATAAGACCAATTATTTAATAACATAGAACATTACTGTGTAAAAACACCTTTACAAGAATTTCAAACAATACATCAAAAAACAGACAATTAATATTCATGCAAAAAAATATATTTTTAATCAGTCTCTGTAGTAGAACTATGAATTAAAGTGATAAAATCATCTTCCGAAATTATTGAAACATTTAATTTATTGGCTTTGTCTAATTTAGCGGGTCCCATATTATCGCCAGCTATAACATAATCCGTTTTTGCCGAAATGGAACTTCCCACTTTTCCTCCATTATCTTCAATTGCTTTTTTCAAATCGTCTCTGGAAAATTTCTCAAATACTCCTGAAACAACAAACGTTTTGCCCGAAAGTTTTTCGGTAGCATTTGGATTTATTTTTTCAAAAATTTCAAATTGTACACCATGTTTTTTTATTCTCTCAATGATACTTCTATTTTCTTGATTTTCGAAAAAATCAATTACGCTTTGTGCAATTCGGTCTCCAATTTCATCCACTAAAATCAAATCCATCAAAGTCGCCTGACCCAAGGTATCAATGTTTTTATAATGTTTAGCCAATTTCTTCGCTACTGTTTCTCCTACAAAGCGAATTCCAAGTGCGAACAAAACGCGTTCGAAAGGAATATTTTTCGAATTAGCAACACCATTCACTAAATTTTCAGCCGATTTTTGTGCCATTCGCTCCAATGGTAAAATCTGATCTACCGTCAATTCATACAAATCGGCATAATTATGCACTAATCCATTATTAAAAAGTAAAGCTATCGTTTCTCCGCCAAGACCTTCAATATCCATGGCTTTTCTAGAAATAAAATGCTGAATTCTTCCAATGATCTGCGGTGGGCAACCATAAAAATTTGGACAATAATGATTGGCTTCACCTTCACTTCTCACTAATTTTGTATTGCATTCCGGGCAATGGCTAATGTATTTTGTAGGCTCCGAGACATCGGATCGTTTTGTTAAATCGACTGCTATAATTTTGGGAATAATCTCTCCTCCTTTTTCTACAAAAACAGTATCTCCTTCACGAATATCTAGCTTTTCTATTTGATCTGCATTGTGTAAAGAAGCCCTTTTTACAATGGTTCCAGCTAATTGAACGGGTTCAAGGTTAGCCACGGGAGTTATAGAACCAGTGCGTCCTACCTGATACGAAATAGAATTTAATTTTGTTGAAACTTGTTCTGATTTGAATTTATAAGCGATGGCCCAACGAGGCGATTTAGCAGTAAAACCCAGTTCCTCTTGATAATGAAAAGAATTTATTTTAACTACTACGCCATCCGTTTCATAAGGAAGAGTATGTCTATGAGTGTCCCAATGATTAATGAATTCAAAAACTTCTTCTAGATTATGAGCCAGTTTTGCTTCTTTGGGTGCTTTAAAACCCCAATTTCTTGCCGTTTCTAATCCTTCAAATTGCGATTTAAAAGGCAAATTATTGCCAATTAAAAAATACAACAAACAATCCAAAGGTCGTTTTGCCACTTCAGCACTATCTTGCAATTTTAGACTTCCTGAAGCCGTATTTCGAGGATTTGAATAGGGAGTTTCTCCAATTTCTATTAGTTCCTGATTCATTTTTTCGAAACCGGCAAAAGGCAAAATGATTTCACCGCGAACGTCAAATGTAGCAGGGAAATTTCCTTTCAACTTAAGCGGAATTGATTTTATGGTTTTAATATTATTAGTCACATCATCCCCTTGAAAACCATCGCCACGAGTAACGGCGCGTTTTAATTTTCCGTTTTCATAAGTAATACTGATAGAAGCTCCATCATATTTTAATTCACAGGTATATTCTAATGGAACATCTCCTAAAACCTTCTGAACACGTTTTTCCCAATCGATTAATTCTTCTTTGGAATAGGAATTATCCAAAGAATACATTCTATATTCATGCGGAACGGTTTGGAAGTTTTTTGTTATTGTTCCCCCAACTCGTTGCGAAGGTGAATTCTCATCAAAATATTCCGGATACTGGCCTTCAAGTTCTTGTAGTTTTTTTAATTTCAAATCAAAGTCATAATCAGAAATTATTGCATTATCTAACACATAATAATTATAGTTGTGCTGATTTAATTCCTCCCTTAATTTTTGAATTGTATTCTGAATATCCATAGAAAATAAATTGGCCATTTTAGTTTTGAAAAAGTGTACTAAAATAACCAATTAAAAATAAATAGCAATACAATTACGATGCTATAATAGTATTTATTTGTTGGTACAATAGACCATCACTCAAAAACGAACCTTGCTGTATTAATTCAAAAATTGAAGAATTTCGTTCTTCTGTAAACTCTTTTTTACCCACTTTCATTTCAATAGTATCCGTAAACATATTATCGCTAAGCCATTGCAATCCTTGTTTGGTCAAGAAATCAGTTTCTGGAACTAAAGATTTCAAGACAATTGATTGCACATGAGTATCAAAACAATGAAAAAGGAAAATATGATTTTTAGAAAAATGTTCTAAGTAGGTTGCTTTTGAAAGTACTCCTTCCCAAACCAAATCAGAAAACACATCTAATTCTTGTTCGGCAACTTCCGGTTTTTCTGCTTTTATTTTATCCCACTCGGCTTTATCGATAGTCTGCGTTGCTAAAAAAGTACTGAATTCCTGATTCAATTCCTCAAATTGTTCTTTTGTTAATCTTGAGTATTTCATTATTGCGTTTTAATATTTAACTTTTGTTTTTTAGCTGTTTTTTGAATTTATAAAACAAAAAAAGCCCTCTCAAACGAGAGGGCAAATTTAATCTATATTTTTATCTTTTTTTAGAAAATATATCTAATTCCAAACTGTGCCTGCCATCTTGATAATAAACTTGCATCATAGTTGAAGGTTTTGGTTTGAGTACCGTTAAAAGTATAGGTTGGTATTTTTGTAGTTTTATCAACAGATACTCCAATTGGCTGTACACTTGTTGGTACTTGAACCAATCCCCAATCCGAATTAATAAAATTACCCAAGTTCAGTACATCAATACTAAATTGAATGGTATTCGTTTTATTAGAAGCTGAAGAAATTTTAAAATTATAATCTTGCATTATTTTAAAATCCCATTTTCCTCTCCATGGAGACAGCGCACCATAACGCGCTGCGTACTGACCTCTTCTATCACTCAAATAGTTATCCTGCTTGATAAAGGCATCAAATGCGGCACCTTGACTAACTCCTCCTGTAAATAGCATAGTACTTATTTCGGCTGAAGTTGGTATATAAATTAAATCATTTCCAGTTGCCCCATCATTGTTAATATCTCCACCATACGTATAATTAAAACGGCCTCCTTGTGCGTATTCAAAGAAAGTCGATACAGTAGTGGCCCATTTGTCATTAGTACCGTACTTCCATTTTTTTGAAGCTACGCCTATAAAACGGTGCGTATCGCCATACTTAGAATCAGATAAAACCGCATCATTCACATTCCCCAAAGCCGGATTAAAAGCAAAAGCATCACCCGTAATTTCTGCTTCAATAGAATTAACATCCTGTGACTTCAAATAGTTGTAAGCTAAACTTGCGAACAATCCATTGTCAAAAGTCTTTTGTACTTTGATAGAAGAGTTGAATGCACTTCCTTTATTGGTATTCGTCAATACATATCCATTAGTTCTCGCCGGAAAACCATAATCTGTCCAAGTACCATAATCCGCACTACCGTATATTGCTCTATTATCAACACCTGTCAATTGACTTGTTGGTCTTTTTAATCCCCAATTTTGTATATGAACCCCATTTAAATCTTTATTATAAGACATGTCTATGGTTACAATATAATCATTTTCGAATTTGTGATCAAATCCTAAACTCGTTCTCCAAACCTGTGGAAATTTAAAATCTTCGTCTACTACTTGATAGAAAAATGGGTCTATACCACCTACTTGATTTCCAATCCATACAAAAGGAAGCTTACCGGTAAAGATTCCAGTACCTCCGCGTAACTGTTGTTTTTTATCTCCATTAATATCCCAATTGAAGCCAACTCTTGGCGACCAAAGTAAATTATTATTAGGTAATTTAGTTGAATCAAAATTCTTTATACTTCCATCAGCTGGGTTGTAATAATCAATATTTGGCAAATATCCTTCTGAATTATCTGTGTCAATAAATTTTTGAGCTAATTCAGATGTATTGAAATACAATGGTTTATCAGCTCTTAATCCATAGATTAATTTGAAATTATCACTGATATTCCATTCATCCTGAACGTAAAAAGCTAATTGTCCTACTGTCGTTTCAGCTAAATTCCAACCCCCATCAACACCGTCTTTCAATGCATTTTTTGTATCAAAAGTTGTTTGTGCGTTTTTTATTGCAGTGCTGTAATAACCATTTGCAATATTCGCATCAAAACCTGCCATATTTGTACTTCCAAAAACATCAAAACCATACCCTTTTAGGTTAAATGAATTTTTGAAAATGAACTTTTCGAATGAGAAGCCTACTGTATAGGTATGATTTCCTCTGACAATATTTAAATTATCAGTAATTTGAATTACTTTTTGATCTAATTTATTATTGATAGAGAAAGGCTCATGACCTGCTATAATGTAAGGCGAACCATCTTTAGTAATTGTAATTACAGGCGCAGGAGTAGAAAAAGGATTTCTAAAATCATTAAAATGAGTATAACCTGCTTGTAATTTATTAGAAACCGTCTCACTAAATTTAGAATTTAATTCTACTAAAAAAGAGCTAATTTGGTTGTTAATTTGGTACCCTGAATTTTCAAATTGTAACGTATTTACATCAATTCCTCTACGAATAATAGCGGTAGGATGTGCAGGCTTATCTTTTGAAGCATCTAAAAAATTATAAATAACAGCTAGTTTATGGTTGTCATTAATATTCCAATCCAACTTTACAATTCCTTTACTTGAATTAGAATTATGTGTAAATCCTTGATAAGCTCCCGTATTATAACCTAGCTTTCCTAACTCAGTAGATACATGCATTAAATCAGTTTCTAATACTCTGGATTCATTCACTCCAGTAGTTCCATTTCCATCATTAGCAACAAAATTTGATCCTGAATCGCTTCTTTTATCAATTTCAAAATTGGTAAAGAAAAACAATTTGTTTTTAACAATTGGACCACCAAGACTAAAACCGGTTTGTGTTTGCTCTAATGAGGGCACAAATATTTTTTCTCCTTTAATTTTATTACCTGTCATATCCTGATTTCTATAAAAACTATAGGCAGTACCATGGAATTCATTTGACCCTGATTTAGTGACTGCATTTACAGAAGCTCCAGTAAAACCAGATAATGTAACATCATAAGGAGCAGTGGCAACTTGAATTTGTTCGATTGCATCCAATGAAATAGGCTGAGAGCCAGTTTGTCCACCCGGAGTTGCTGCATCTAATCCAAAAGGATTATTAAAAACTGCACCATTAAGCGAGTAACTATTGTATTGATCGTTTCTACCTCCAAAAGAGCCTCCACTTGCTGTTGGTTCTAAACGGGTAAAATCATCAGCTGATCTAGAAATTGAAGGCAGCGCTGATAATTCTCTTCTACCGATAGTGGTTTCTGCACCAGTTCTTCCACTTTGAAAAACTCTATTTTTAGAACCAACTACTTTTACTTCCGCTAATTTCTGACTTTCATCTTTCAAGACAACATCTAAACTGAATACTTTACCTAAATCAAGGTAAACATCATTATATTCTTCACTTCTATATCCTACATAGGATACGACAATTTTGTAAGGACCACCAATTCTCATATTCAACATACTGATTCTTCCATCCGCATTAGATAACGCAGAATACTTAGAACCTGTTGGAATATGTATTGCCTGAACCGTCGCTCCAGGAAGCGTCTCATTGCCTGAACCTCGCACAATCCCTTTGATGCTAGAAGTTGTAGTTTGCCCAATGACAGCACTGAAACTACATAAAATTAATAATAAAGTAATGATTTTTTTCATTTGTGTAAATGTGTTATTTTGGGTGCAAAAATAAACAAAAAAAAATCACTCCTAAGAGTGATTTTAATGATTTATTAACAATATGTTAACAAATTTATGCTTTTTCAGCAACAATTTCATAATCCAATTCAACTATTACATCTCTGTGCAAACGAACGTTGGCAGTATATTTACCAGTACGTTTAACAATTCCGCTTGTGATGAATTTTCTATCAATTTGTTGTCCACCTTTAGCTAAAGCTTCAGCGATATCAATATTCGTGATTGAACCGAATAATTTTTCACCACCTGCTTTTGCAAAGATTTTAATTTCGATAGCTTTCAATGCTTCAGCCAATGTTTTTGCATCATTAACTACTTTAGCTTCTTTATGAGCTCTTTGTTTTAGGTTTTCAGCTAATACTTTCTTTGCAGAAGATGTTGCTAAATGAGCGTGTCCTTGTGGAATTAGAAAATTACGTCCGTATCCGTTTTTTACAGAAACGATATCATCTTTAAATCCTAAATTTTGAACGTCTTGTCTTAAAATAAGTTCCATGTTGTTGTCCTTTTATATAGAAGTTAGGTTTCGTATTTCAGAAAACCAACAACTGTTAATTTTTTATTATTTTAGTAAATCAGCCACATATGGCATTAATGCTAAGTGACGTGCTCTTTTTACAGCAACAGACACTTTTCTTTGGTACTTCAATGAAGTTCCTGTTAAACGACGAGGAAGTATTTTTCCTTGCTCATTAACAAATTTCAATAAGAAATCAGCATCTTTATAATCAATATATTTGATACCTGATTTTTTGAAACGACAATACTTTTTAGTTTTGTTTGTTTCTATATTTAAAGGCGTAAGATATCTGATATCTCCGTCTTTTTTTCCTGAAGCCGATTGTTGTAGTGTAGCCATGATAATTAAGCTTTTGTAGATTTTAATTTAGTTCTTCTTCTTTCAGCCCAAGAAATAGCGTGTTTGTCAAGACTTACAGTCAAGAAACGCATTACTCTTTCATCACGTCTAAATTCAGTTTCAAAAGCAATAAGGACTTCTCCTGCTACTTTGAATTCGAATAAATGGTAAAAACCACTTTTTTTGTTTTGAATTTCGTACGCCATTTTTTTAAGGCCCCAGTCTTCTTTCGACACCATTTCTGCTCCTCTACTAGTAAGAAAATCTTCAAATTTGCTTACTGTTTCCTTTACCTGAACTTCAGATAAAACGGGATTTAAAATGAAAACAGTTTCATAATGATTCATAAATATATATTTATTTGTTATTTGGGTGCAAAAGTAATCAATATTTCTTATCTCACAAACCTTATTTCGTTTTTTTGCTCTAAATTTAAAAAAATCGATGATATTATTTTTATTTCTAAATAAAAAAGTAGTAAATTTACTCAACCATATCTAATACTGAAATTTTATGAAACTAAACTGTGTTGTAGTTGATGATAGTTCTATCCAGAGGATAATTATTGCAAAGTTAGTTAATAATAATCAAAATTTACACCTAATAGGGGATTTTTCTAACGCTATAGAAGCAAAAAGTTGCATGGCTATTCACAATGTAGACTTAATATTTCTAGACATAGAAATGCCTGTCATCAGTGGTTTTGATTTTCTAGATGGCTTAAAAGTAAAACCCCAAATTATTTTCATTACTTCCAAGGCAGAATACGCCATGAAAGCGTTTGATTATGACGCAACAGACTACCTTCAAAAACCAATCGCAATTGATCGATTTAACGCCTCTGTAAAAAGAGCTATTGATTTTCATTTACTTAAAAAAGAAAATAAAGAAAATGAAGGCGAGCATATTTTCATTAAAAGTAATTTGAAAAAATTGAAAATTTTCACTTCTAAAATAAAATGGATTGAAGCCTTTGGAGATTATGTCAGAGTCGTTACTGAAGAGGACACTAATCTGGTACTCTCTACAATGAAATCTTTTGAAAATGATCTGTCAAAAGATAAATTTATCAGAGTTCATAAGTCCTATATTATTAATATCGATAAAGTAGAGCGCTTCAATAGCAAATATGCCGAAATTGGGATGACAAAAATTCCTTTAAGCCGACACAAAAAAGAAGATTTAGTACGAGCCCTTTCCTTTTCTTAATTTCCATTTATCAATAAAAATCTACATTTGAAGTTACTTTTATAGCTCTGAACTGAGCAACAGCCTCAAAACTATTTAGCATTTTCTGAATCGTTTTTTTTGTGTTCCCAATAGACACATTTTGAGGTATTTTGATAATAATCATACGAATGTATTCGTTTCTAATCCTGCTGATAGCTGGTTCTTCCGGACCCAATACTGGCATATTTAAGTTTTGACTTATCACTTGATACAGCCACATAGCACCTTCCTTTAACTTATCAAAATCACGTTGTTTTAGCGTTAGTTTTATAAGCCTGAAATACGGTGGATATTTATAAATTTGTCGGTCATACAATTGTTCGTTATACATTCCAAAATAATCGTTCTTAGTCACTTGTTGTATTGTATTGTGATTGGGATTGTAGGTTTGTATGATCACTTTCCCTTGTTTTTGAGAACGTCCTGCTCTACCGGCAACTTGAGTCATCATCTGAAAACTTCTCTCAAAAGCTCTAAAATCAGGATGATACAACATATTGTCCGCATTCATGATTCCCACTAAACTCACGTTGTCAAAATCCAACCCTTTGGCCAGCATTTGGGTTCCTACTAATATGTCCATTTCTCTGTTCTTAAAACTATCAATGATTTTTTCGAAACCAAATTTTCCTCGGGTCGTATCCTGATCCATTCTCCCTATTTTTGAATTTGGAAAAATAGACAGTAATTCTTGTTCAATTTGTTCGGTTCCAAAGCCTTTTGTAGTCAAATCAACACTAGAACATTCGTGACAATGTGTAGGTTTAGCCATGGTGTATCCACAATAATGACAACGCAACTGGTTTTTATGCTTGTGATAGGTCAAACTTACGTCGCACTGTTGGCATTGAGGTACATGACCGCAAGTGATACATTCAATTACAGGAGAATATCCTCTGCGGTTTTGAAACAAAATCACTTGCTCTCCTAAAGACAACGCGTTTGTAATTTCTTCAATTAAAACGTCACTAAAATGTCCTGTCATTTTTTTTCGAAAGTATTTGTCTTTCAAATCCACCAATTCAATATTGGGCATCCTGACATTCCCGAAACGTTCCGAAATTTCGACCAGACCAAATTTATCTGATTTGGCATTAAAATACGTTTCTATACTTGGCGTAGCCGAACCCAAAAGCACTTTTGCCTTGTGGGAATGTGCTAAAACTATAGCCGCATCCCGGGCGTGATACCGCGGAGCCGGATCTGCCTGCTTGAAGGTTTGCTCGTGTTCTTCATCTACAATTATGAACCCTAAATTATGAAAAGGCAAAAACAAAGCGGACCTCGCTCCAATTACCACTTGCGCTTTCTCAGAATTTTGCAAAACTTGATTCCACACCTCAATCCGTTCATTATTGTTATATTTCGAATGAAAAACCGCTACTTTATTTCCAAAATAACTTCTTAATCGACCTACTAATTGAGTCGTCAAGGCAATTTCAGGCAGTAAATACAGGATTTGTTTTCCCGTTGCCAAATATTCTTCGATGAGTTTGATGTAAATTTCCGTTTTTCCACTGGATGTTACTCCGTGTAATAAACAGACTTCTTTTAGAATAAAACGATCTTTAATTTCTTCGAAAGCAGCTTGTTGCGCCTGACTCAACTGTAATTCTTCATCACGAATTTTTCCGTTGAAATGTACTCTGTCTTCCTGCAAAAAATAATCTTCGAATATTTCTTTCTCGATTAAAGCTTTAACAATTGCCGAAGAAGAATTAGCTTGCTCAACTAATTTTTTTACGGTAATGGGTTTAGCTCCGTTCCTTTCGGCCTCGCCTTGGGACTTTTGCGTTGCGCTCAATTGAAAATAGTGCATTACGATTTCCTTTTGTTTGTTGGCATTTTTCAGCGTCTCAAGTAATTCGCTTAAGCCTTGATTGGATTCGTATTTAGGGTGCAGCCGCACGTAGCGAACTAATTTAGGTTTGTAGCTTTCCTGTATTTCTTCCTGAAGCACCAAGATGTTCTTATCAACTAGTTTTTGAATAACAGGAAAGATATTTTTCTTGTTTAAAATAGCAATAATATCTTGAATTTTTAGCGAATTCTGCTGTTGCAAAGCTTCGTAAACCAGGAACTCATCATCCGAAAGAAGATTGGTATCCACAAATAAATTCGTTTTTTGAGAAATCAGGGTTTCGCTTTCCAGCAAAAGAGCACTTGGCATGGCACCACGATACACATCTCCAATGGCACACATATAATAGGAAGCGATCCACTGCCAATGTGCAATCTGGATTTCAGTTACGATGGGCTTTTCATCCAGAATTTGATGGATTTCCTTCGCATCATACAACTCTGGTTTGTTTTGATGAGTTTCAATAACTAAAGCCGTAAAAATTTTACTTTTCCCAAAAGGAACAGCTACCCGCATTCCTTTTTTGATGTATAAAAACTCCGTTTCGGAAACGCTATACGTGAATGTTTTAGCTAAGGAAAGAGGTAAAATTACTTCTGCAAAATACATTTATAATCAATTATGAGTTATCAATTTGAGTGATGTGTTGAATTTTTACTTTGAACCCATAACTCCTAATTTCACACTTATTTTACTCTGTTCCAAGTTTGTGTTCTTCCAAATAAGGCCACACCAATATATCCTCGAACGTTCAGTTTATCAGTACCATTCAAAACCAAAGAACATTTGTAGAGCTTCCCCGTAGTTGGATCCAAAATTTTTCCTGAATTGTATTCTTTACCATCTTTAGTAAGGCCTTTGATAATCACAAGCCCCATAATAGGCTTATTTTTTTCATCACCGGAACATGCTGTACATACACTTTTTTTCTTTTCGGTATCTAATATGTCAACGATTTTTCCGTAAATTTTACCGGAACGTTCGTAGATTTCGACTATTGATTTGGCTTTGCCTGTTTCGTCATCAATGGTTTTCCATTTTCCGATAACGCTATGCGTTTGTCCATAAAAGGCCATCGAAATAAATAATACCAGAATTGTAATTGTATTTTTCATCTTTTTCTTTTTAGAGCCCTGATAGCCTTGAAAATCCTGTCATGGCAAGAAACGAATAGCAGGAAATAACCCTTGATTTTGAGACTATTTTGGTTTAAAAATTATATTTTTTTTGCTTTCAGTTTATTTACTGTGGCATTCAATTCAAAACCCAACAGTAATATCATGCAGTTGATCCAAATATAAAACATCAAAACCAATAATGTTCCTATTGAGCCATATAATTCATTGTATTGTGAAAATTTTGTGACCCAAATTCCAAAACCGTATGAATCCAGCAGAATCAATATTGTTGTAAATACAGAGCCAATAGAGATAAAAGCTCTGTTTTTATAATACTTAGTTCCAAACTTAAAAAGTATAGAAGTAGTAGCTAAAATCATCAAAATCACGAATGCATAGCGTCCTAAAATAATTAGTTGCAGCTGATCGCTAAATACTGTTTTCTGTATAAATACCTCAAAAACAACAATTATTGCAACCGTTACAATTAAAAGTAAAGACAGCAATAATGACATTCCTAATGCGACTAAATACTGACGGATAAACCCTCGTTTGATCAGGACGTGTCGGGAAGATTCAAAACCTCCCAGAATTCCATTTAATCCATTTGCCATTAATAAAATGGAGAGCAAAAACCCATAGGAAACTAATCCTGAGTGGCTGTTATTAAGAATATCATTGATGATTTTATAAATAGCATCATAGGTATTGGGCGGAACTCCATCCTTTACAAATTGAAGAAAATCATTCTGAAAACCTTCAATAGGTATGTAAGGAATAAGATTTAAGATGAACAGCGCAAAAGGAAATAAGGCCATGAAAAAACTAAATGCAATTGCACTGGCATGATAGGTTACCGCACTCTCCACAATCCCAAGTCCGTAAAGTTCTAACAAATCGTATAAGGACAAGCCTTCTAGCCAAGGAAGCTTGATCTTTTTTAGCACATGAACCAGATTGCGAATTATCGGGATTTTTTCGAGCTTAACCTCTATCTCTTTACTCATATTGCTTTTAAACTCAAATCCATGTTGTAAACGGAATGCGTCAAGGAACCTGACGAAATATAATCTACTCCACATTCTGCATACTTGCGAATGGTATTTTCATTTATATTTCCGGAAGATTCAGTCCGGCATTTATCCCCAATCAAAGCTACTGCTTTTATCGTATCCTCATAATTAAAATTATCAATCAAAATCCGGGATATTCCTTCACTTTCGAGAATTTCTTTTATTTCAGCTAAACTTCTGGCTTCGACAATGATTTTAAGATCCAGATTATTTTCCTTGAGGTAGGCTTTGGTTTTGGCAATGGCCAAGGTAATTCCGCCTGCAAAATCATTATGATTGTCCTTGAGCATTATCATATCATACAAAGCATACCGGTGGTTTTCACCGCCACCAATTTTGACTGCCCATTTCTCACAGGCCCTGAATCCCGGTGTTGTTTTGCGGGTATCGAGAATTTTTGTATTTAGCCCTGTTACTAAACGAACGTATTCTTTGGTTTTAGTTGCTATAGCTGACATTCTTTGCATTGAATTCAAAACTACACGTTCTGATTTTAAAATAGATTGTGAACTTCCCGAAACATGAAAAACAACATCTCCTTTTTTTACTGAAGTTCCGTCCTTAATAAAAGTCTCTATTTGTAAATTAGGGTCTACATACTCAAAAATCATTTTGGCAAAAGCCACGCCTGCAATAATACCGTCTTCTTTTACCAATAATTTTGCTTTTCCTGTGGCCGATGCCGGAATACAAGCCAAAGAGCTATAATCTCCAGGGCCCACATCCTCCCTAATGGCGTTTTGTATTAGTATTTGTAACTCGTTATTGAATTGTGCTTCGCTAATCATTTTATAGAAAATTTATGGAATGCTAAAGTAGCATATATTTTGTGGATTTGAAAATTTGAGAGTTGGCTTCTTTGGATAAAGAAACAAATGAATCTATTTTATCAAGAAAAAAACTAGACATATTAAAGATCTAATTGTAGAAAACAACACAGTTACCATACGCAATTACAGCTTTACACATTGACTTTAGGCGCTCTAGCTATTTAAACCCATAAATCAATTGTTTATTTAGGGCAGTACTATTTAAAATCCTATATTTGGATTTAGTAACTAAATCACTATTTTATGAAATCTTATTTTAGCCTGCTTTTTGTATCGTCACTACTTTTTATTTCTTGTAAAAAGGAAGTAGACATACAAAATACTACTCCGACAAATATCGTTCCTTTTACTGAAGTTGGCAGACAAATGCAGAACCAATCGCAAACTACCACTCAGCAACAACAAAATACGGATCCTACTGCTGTTGCCACTGGCGCAAATCCAGCTCATGGTCAACCTGGTCACCGATGTGATATAGCCGTTGGTGCTCCTTTGAACTCCCCGGCTGCTACAAATGCTTCTGCTACGCCACAACAAAACGCGCCTGTTCAGGCTAATACAGTCTCAACTGCAACAACGCAAGACCAGGGAACTCCTACGGCTGAAGGAATGAATCCGCCACACGGACAAACCAATCACCGCTGTGATATTGCTGTGGGTGCTCCGTTGCCTAAATAGGAATTTGAATGCTCCTCAAAAATAAAAAATGGGCGCAAATCCCCAAGTGTTTAGGCCCGTTTTAGTTTTTGAATCCTACCGCGTGATAGTAATTTGTTCAGCGAAAAGATGTTACAATACCAACCAACAATGACACCTGTACTAATTTTTGATTTTAATTTAAATAGCGATCTAAGCAATTGGAAAATTGTAAATGATGCTGTGATGGGAGGAATATCCAAAAGTACATCTTATTTAGAACTCAAATGGAAAGGGAACCTTTGAAGGTACTGTTTCATTAGAAAACAATGGCGGATTTTGTGCTGTGAAATATGTTTTTGAACCAATGTATCTAAAACCTGCTAAACATATTGCATCCACATTAAAGGAGACGGCAAACAATACCAATTTAGAGTGAAGATAAATCGTACAGACCCACATTCGTGTGTATTCCCTTTTCAAACTACCACTGATTGGCAAACAATTGAAATTCCATTCACCCAGTTGTATCCAGCTTTCAGAGGACGAAAATTAGATCAGCCTAATCATTGACGGTTCTAAATTAGAGGAAAATGCTTTCCTGATAGGCAATAAGAAAGAAGAGTCATTTCAATTGCTAATTGATCGCATTGAGGTAAAATAAATAGCATCTTAGCTTTCGTAATTTTATAAATTTAAAAATCAGATTATTAATTTCCATTAAAGAGAATGTAATTTAAAACTGCTAATTTTTCTATCTTTGCATCTCTGAAATCTAACAAAAATGAACATCAAATTGATTGCTATCGGTAAAACTGATAACAAAGCGCTACAATCCTTGATCGACGATTACACCAAGCGTTTGTCTTTTTACATTAAATTCGATTTAGATATTATTCCTGATATCAAGAACGTAAAAAACTTATCGGAAAGTCAACAAAAAGAGAAGGAAGGCGAATTAATTTTAGCAAAAATCACACCAACGGACCAACTTATTTTGTTGGATGAAAACGGGAAAAATTTTTCCAGCGTTGGCTTCTCAGAAGAATTACAAAAGAAAATGAATTCCGGAGTAAAGACTTTAGTTTTTGTTATTGGCGGTCCTTATGGGTTTTCGGATACGGTTTATGCTAAAGCACAAGGAAAAATATCGTTGTCTTTAATGACTTTTTCGCATCAGATGGTTCGGTTGTTCTTTATCGAACAATTGTATCGTGGATTCACGATCTTGAAAAACGAACCGTATCATCATCAGTAATTATTTCGTTTGAAGTGTTCTTTTTTTAAAGTTTAAAGTTTAGTAAATAAATTCTTGATTACTTTTCATTTGTACTTTTAAACTTTCAATAAAAATTTTGTTTTGTATATAACTTCCAAAGCTTAAATTTTCATCAAACCTAAATAAAAAAGTAGTTGCAACGTCTTTGGGTAAAACAGTATTAATTAAATCTTGAAGCTTTTCTTTTTTGAAAACTTGATTCTCAATTAAAATCTCATTATTCTTATTGAAAATATGATGGTTCCAATTGGTTTTTCCAGTTTATAAAACACATTGGTAAAAGGTATAAAAACTAAATTTTTTCCGATTGTATTAGCATATGAATAATAATTCTCGGCTTTTTCATTCTTGTGTGCTTTTTCTTCACGCTTTTTTGCTGCAACCTCATAATATCCGGAATTGCAAGTCGTAACGGTTAACGTTTGTCTACATTGAGAATCCAATTGGTCTAAATAATACTGTTTTTACGGTTTACTTCAGCCAGCGTATCCAAGTCTTTTGTTCTAAAAAAAATATAGATTGGCGAAAGATCCTCTACCACTTTGACAATTGAAATATTTGATTTTGGCAATAAAACCGCTTCTTTATTTCCACAGGAAAAAAGAGTAAAAAGAACAATCAACATAAAATATTTCATCGTTATAAATTGATTTTATTGAATAATGTAACGCATTCCACAGCTTCTTTTACATCGTGAACACGAAGGATTTTTGCGCCTTTGGTCAATGCCAAAGTATTTAAAACTGTAGTTCCATTTAATGCATTTTCGATTGAAGTATCTAGGGTTTTATAAATCATGGATTTTCTGGAAACTCCCACAAGAAGTGGTAATTTCAAGATGTTAAACAAGTCCATTTTTTGAAAAACTTCATAATTTTGTGCTATTGTTTTGGCAAAGCCAAAGCCCGGATCGATAATTAAATCATTGATTCCAAAACTTCTGGCCATAGCTACTTTTTCAGAAAAATAGAACACCATTTCTTTTACAATATCATCGTAATCCGTAAGTGTTTGCATCGTTTGCGGATTGCCTCGCATGTGCATCATAATATACGGAACATTGTATTTTGCAATTATCTCCAGCATTTTGTCGTCTAGATTTCCGGCTGCAATATCATTGATGATAGCCGCACCACTTTCAATCGATGCTTTTGCTACTTCGCTTCTAAAGGTATCAATAGAGATTATTGTTTCTGGAAACTGCTTTAGAATCAAATCAATAACAGGAACAATTCTGGAAATTTCATCTTGTTCCGAAACGAATTCTGCATTTGGTTTGCTCGAATAAGTACCTACATCTATAAAAGTTGCGCCATCAAGCAGCATTTTTTCAGTATGAGAAAGGATTTCGGTTTCATTCTTATACTTTCCTCCATCAAAAAAAGAGTTGGGTGTCACATTCAAAATTCCCATTACTTTGGGAGTTGATAGATCAATGAGTATTCCTTTACAATTAATTGTCATTCTTTTTTAGTTTTAAAACTACTACTTTCAACATTATTTACCCTTCATTCTGCATTCAAAAAAATTATTCTTATTTTTGAAAAAATTTGAATACAAATATACACCAATAATGAAGAATACTTCAAAGGAATATGATGCTGTGATTGCGACTTGTCGGGCACTGTATATCAACAAAATGAAAGATTACGGATGTGCTTGGCGCATTTTGAGACTGCCTTCATTAACGGATCAAATCTATATTAAGGCCCAAAGAATCCGAAGTTTACAAGAAAATGAAATCCGCAAAATTGATGAAGATGAAACGGGTGAATTCATTGGGATCATCAATTATGCTCTCATGGCGTTGATTCAATTGGAATTAGGCGTTGCAGATCAGCCTGATTTAAGTGTGGAAAAGGCAACCAAATTATACGATGCCAAAATCAAACTAACCAAGGAATTAATGGAAGACAAAAATCATGATTATGGGGAAGCTTGGCGCGAAATGCGTGTGAGTTCACTAACAGATTTAATTTTGCAAAAATTACTTCGTGTCAAACAAATTGAAGACAACAAAGGAAAAACATTAGTTTCTGAAGGAATCGATGCTAATTATCAGGACATGATAAATTATTCGGTTTTTGCCTTGATTCTAATGGGTTTTGGAAATAAATAATAAAAAGCAATAACTAAACATGAAATCACTGGGATTCCAAAATCACAAACTGTAATCCAGAATGGCGATACCGTATTCCATTAAAAAACAAATATTATCTTCATATGAAAAATATAATTACTCAATTTTCTAGAATTTTCGTGGGAATCCTATTCATAATCTCCGGATTAATCAAACTGAATGACCCTGTTGGTTTTTCTTATAAATTGGCAGAGTATTTCAGTGAACCCGTATTCAACATGCCCTTTTTTGTTCCGTTTGCACTGGGAATCGCCCTGTTTTTAGTGATTCTTGAAGTGGTTTTGGGGATTATGTTACTCATTGGATACAAGACTAAAGTCACGGTTTGGAGTTTATTGGTTTTGATTGTAATGTTTACCTTCCTAACTTTTTATTCCGCTTATTTCAATGTAGTAAAAGATTGTGGCTGTTTTGGCGATGCGCTAAAACTAACACCATGGCAATCGTTTACAAAGGATATTGTGTTGTTGTTCTTTATTCTGGTATTGTTCTTTAACAAAAAATTAATCCAACCCTTATTTAGAACTACCGTTCAAAACATAATTATTTATGCCAGTATCGTTTTATCAGCCTTTATGGGCGTTATCGTTTTAAACCATTTGCCATTAATAGATTTTAGACCATTCAAGGTAGGAAATAATATTCAACAAGGAATGCAAATCCCTGATGGCGCTGATAAATCAGTGGTAGAAATGGTGTTTATATACAAAGTGAATGGTGTAGACAAAGAATTTACCGAAAAAGACCTAATGTCGATTCCTGAAGGCGCCGTATTTGTAGACCGAAAAGACAAAGTCATCACAGAAGGATATGTTCCTCCTATTCATGACTTCACGATGGAAAAAGACGGTTCGGATTATAAAGATCAGTTCTTGCGAGAGCCAAAATTGATGTTGATTGTAGCCTATAATTTAGTGAATGCCGATAAAGCGGGAATGGGCAAAATGGAAAAACTGTATTTAGATGCAAAAACAAAAGGATATAAGGTAATTGGAATGACATCTTCCTTACCGGAAGAGATCGCTGCAGCAAAAAAACAATATGGATTGACATTTGACTTTTATTTTTGTGATGCAATCACATTAAAAACAATTGAAAGAGCCAATCCAAGTATTGTATTGCTCGAGAAAGGAACAATCACACAAAAACTTCATCATAACGACGTCAAAGACTTAAGATTATAAGAATAGGACGGTTCTGATTTACGGTATTACAGAACTTTAACCGCTAATTATTTTTACCCATTAAAAGCATTTATGTTAAAATGTTTTCTTAGTAAAATTGGATCTGCACTGCTTACTCTTTTTGGAGTGTTTACAGTGATATTATTTTTGTTTACTGTTTTGCCTGGGGATCCTGCACGCATGATGCTGGATCAAAATGAAAATTCAGAACAACTGGCCATTGTAAAAAAGAAATATGGTTTTGATAAACCTATTGCTACTCAATACTTGTATTATCTGAATGACCTGTTGCCTATTTCTTTGCACAGTGATACCCAATCCGATTATACTTTTCTGAGCGAGGGAAAATACAATGTGGTACCCCTTTTGGGAATTGGTACAAATGAATTGGTTTTGAAAACCCCCTATTTAAGAGAAAGTTTTCAAAAAAGCGGAAAAAAAATTTCTCAAATTATTGGACATACATTGCCAAGCACAGCCGTATTAGCCATATTTGCCATAGGTATCGCTATTGTTTTTGGAATTGTTTTTGGTATTATTTCTGCCTTATACAAAGATACCTGGATCGATCGCCTAATTGCTTTAATCAGTACTTTAGGGATGAGCATTCCTTCCTTTTTCAGTGCAATCCTATTTGCCAGGCTCTTTGGATTTGTATTACAAAAATAAACGCAGTTTAATATGCCCGGAAGCCTATAAGAAGTACATAATTTCGATGAAGGAAGTTATATTCAATGGATTTTGTATATGCATATTTAGATCCCAAAATAAGACTGGGATAATCACTGTATTTTGACAAGAAATAGCATTTCCAAAGTAACAACAGGTTTGATGTTGTCTAAATCTCATCAACTATAACGATATTGCTGAAGCATTTTTGAATTCCGCTTTCAAAATATGGTATTCTGCACAACTCAATCCAATTGTTTGTTTTAACTTTGTTTAAAAAACAACTCTATAATGAAACAAATACTATTACTTCTAATATCTATTGTAACCTTTTCTTGCGCAAAAGAGGGAAAAACTGAATTTTCTAAAACGGCTTTGTCTGAAACCCTACTAGCCACTGACGGAAGTCAGGTTGCTTTTCAGGATGTTTTAAAAAAACACGAAGGCAAAACCATAGTAATTGAAGTTTGGGCTTCTTGGTGTGGGGATTGTGTCAAAGCAATGCCAAAAATCAAAGAATTACAAGTGAACAATCCTGATGTTGCTTATTTATTTATTTCAATGGACAAAACTGCCGATAAATGGAAAGTTGGAATTGAAAAACACGAATTGAAAGGAGATCATTTCATGGCAAATGACCAAATGGGAGGTGTATTTGCAAAAGCCATTGACCTAGATTGGATTCCAAGATATATCATTGTGGACAAAACCGGAAAAATTGCTTTATACCGCGCTATTGAAACTGATTTTGACACGATTAACGAGACTTTAGAAAATTTAAAATAAAGCATTCAAACACCATTTGAGATGCAGTTCTTATCATTTGAAAAACTTCAAAAAACGAAACCAAAAACTAAATATAACACGACAAAATGAGAAAGAAGATTGTTGCAGGAAACTGGAAAATGCATAAAAATGCAGAGCAAACAGAAGATTTATTAAATGAATTAATAGCAAAAATCCCTACAGATACTGCTGTGCAAATAATTGTAGCGCCAACATTTGTAAACCTGGCTTCTGCTGTAGATCATTTAGAATTTACCAATATAGATGTTGCTGCACAAAACGTTCATCAAGCAGAAAGCGGTGCTTTCACGGGTGAAATTTCGGCAGATATGTTAAAAAGTGTAGGTGTAGACATTGTCATTTTAGGACACTCCGAACGCAGAGCCATTTTTCAGGAAACAGATGCTTTAATTGCGAATAAAGTAAATACGGCTTTGGAACATGACATAAGAGTTATTTTTTGTTTTGGTGAAGAATTAAAAGACCGCCAATCAAAAAATCATTTTAATGTAGTTGAAAACCAATTGCGAGATGGTTTATTTCATATTGAGGCTAAAGACTGGGACAGTATCGTTTTAGCCTATGAGCCAGTTTGGGCAATAGGAACAGGAGAAACAGCTTCTCCGGAGCAAGCACAGGAAATGCATGAATTTATAAGAGAAACCGTTCGTAAAGCTTTTGGAAGCGATATTGCTGAAAACGTATCTATCCTATATGGAGGAAGCGTGAAACCGGATAATGCTAAAGAAATTTTCTCAAAACCAGATGTAGATGGAGGCCTCATTGGGGGTGCCGCACTAAAAGCTGATGATTTTGTAGCAATTGTAAAGGCTATCTAAATTTCAATTTTAAACGTCATAAAAAAGCGGTGATTCATTTTACCGTTTTTTTTATATTCCTATTTCAACCTGAAAACGCAGGTGCCAGTTGTTCTTTGTATTACCGTCAAAATAATGTAGGGTATCAAAAGTCAATTCCGTTTGCAATTTAAAAGTGTGTTCCCAAATATATTTCGTCAAACCAATGGTATACTGTTTTGTGTTTGGTGCTAAAAGCTTAATGTCCTCGCCCACTTTTTGAGTAGAATACCGTCCGATAATCTCATAATTTGATAACAAATTATAACTCAATTGATGATCAAATCCGTTACCAACGTAAGCAAAATTAGATTGTGAAATATCATCCGGATTTATTGTAACTGCATTTCTTGGAGTAATTCTGGACATATAACTTGACATAGCGGCCCATCCGTTGTATTTAATCAAAACATCAAGCATCACTGATTTCATAGTGCGAGCTTCAAATAAATCATTTCCTAATTGACCTTGGGTTCTTTTGGCATGATTATTTTGCTGAAAAGCACCCGAAAGCATTAATTTCGGCTTTTTTTCTCTTACAATATCCCCTTCAAAATAGGTTCCGTCTCTTGAAAATGCCCCAAACGGTAACAACTCTACCTTCCCTGTTAAGGCAACACCTTCATCTGTATTCCCCGTGATATTTCGACCTTCTCCTGTTGAAATAGCTGTTTTGAAATTATAGGAAAATTTATCCCGAAATTCATTCATATTGTGAACTTGAAAACCAAAATCCCTGTCAATTGTAAATCTGGCATTGTTAATCGATCGGTCCGTTAACTGTAATCCGCCTGAAGAATTCACACGTTGGCGATTTCCTGGTAATTTTGTTTGTCCAAAACTGATATTCCAGTGTCTATTAGGTCTGTAAAAAACAACTGCATCTCTGATAATATTTATGTTCTCACCTTCTCTAATTTCACCAACATCGCCCGGAGCAAATGACAATTGAACTGCATATAAAAATTTTGGATTTCCCACATATCCGTCAAATCGCAAACGTAATCTTCGGATTTGTCCGTCATATCCCCTTTTTTCATCTTCATTTTCAATATAAGTCACCCTATTTTGCATTCGGAACCGAATATTCAATTGGTATAAACTATCCGGAGAAGTGATTCCAATTCCTTTACCAAAACTATAGTACGGAAGCGCCGATAATCTTAAGTCATTATCTTGTTTGCTTTGCTTGATATTCACCTGCGCATTGCTGGAAATGCAACTTACAAAGATCCAAAATAAAATTATTTTTTTCATGGTGTACTACTGTGTTTTGGGTACAAATGTAAAATAAAATTTGATTTACAAATACTCTTTAATATGCGATTGTTACCTTTGCAAAAAAAACAAGCATGTCAAATATTTATATAGCGTACCATTTTACTATTGAACCTAAAGAATTGGGGTCTGAAATCTTAATCGCGGAATTGGGAGAAAGAGCTTTTGAGAGTTTTACAGAAACTGAAACCGGGATTTCAGCTTTTGTGCAAAAGGATTTATGGAATGAAACCATCTTAGCGGATATCCATATTTTACAATCCGAAGAATTTACGATTGATTATACATTTGAAGAAATCGAACAAGTCAACTGGAATGAGGAATGGGAAAAGAATTTTGAAGCCATTGATGTCGACGGAAACTGTCATGTACGAGCACCATTCCATCCAAAAACAGATGCCGAATTTGATATTATAATTGAACCAAAAATGAGTTTTGGAACAGGGCACCATGAGACCACTCACATGATGATTCAACATTTATTAGAAATAGATGTAACCGGGATGAAAACGCTCGATATGGGATGTGGGACAGCAATATTAGCAATTCTTGCCGAAATGAAAGGAGCGCAACCAATTGATGCTATTGATATTGACAATTGGTGTTACTTGAATTCTATAGAAAATGCAGCACGTAATAACTGCAAACACATTACCGTTTACGAAGGGGAAGCCTCTTTATTAGAAGGTAAAAAATACGATTTGATTATAGCCAACATCAATAGGAATATTTTGTTGAACGATATACAGAGTTATGTAGACAGTTTAAACCCTAATGGAACGCTACTTTTAAGCGGTTTCTATCAGGAAGACATTCCATTTATAGACACTTCTTGTACCGAAAAAGGACTAACTTATGTTAAAAAATTTGAAAGAAACAATTGGGTATCTTTAAAATATGTAAATTAGTATTATTTTTTTATTAATTACGAAAGTACAAAAACCTACAAAATGAGTACTAAAGAAAAAGTAAGAGAAAGAGTCCTAGTCAAAGAAGCCACCCGACTGGACAGCGAAATCATCGTTTACAATGACGATGTAAATACATTTGACCATGTCATTGACACCTTAATTCGCGTATGCAATCACACACCGGAACAAGCAGAACAATGTTCATTAATCGTACATTATAACGGAAAATGTACTGTAAAAACAGGACCTTACGACAAATTAAAACCACAATGCACGCAATTATTAGAAGCAGGATTAAATGCAGAAATAATTTAAGAATAATAAAAATTCCCTTTGACAAATAAATTACTGTGAATAATTAAAAAACATTCTCTTTTATTCTATATTTGAATAAAAAAAGTGTTCTTATGGAAGAATATGGTAAAATTTTAGTTTTTGTAATGCCCATTTTTTTGATATTAATTAGCATCGAAAAAATTTATGGGCATTACAAAGGGGAAGATACCGCACCTAATATGGATGCTGTTTCAAGCGTGAGCTCTGGAATGGTCAACTCCCTAAAAGATGTTTTAGGACTTAGTATCACACTGGTTTCTTACGATTGGATCGTATCTAAAATAGCTTTATTCAATCTTGAAGCTACCTTTTTAACCTATTTTATTGGATTTATAGCTATTGATTTTTATGGCTATTGGAGTCATCGTTTGTCGCATCAAATTAACTTTTTATGGAACAAACATGCTATACATCATAGCAGTGAAGAATTCAATTTGGCCTGTGCCCTACGCCAGCCCGTTTCCAGTTTTGTAAATCTGTTTACCTTTTTATTGATTCCAGCCGCACTTTTAGGAGTTCCCTCCAAAGTGATTGCGATAACCTTACCAATTCATTTATTCCTTCAATTTTGGTACCATACTAAGCACATCAAGAAAATTGGTTTTCTGGAAAGGATATTGGTTTCACCATCCCATCATAGGGTGCATCATGCCATCAATCCAGAATACATGGACAAGAACCATTCGCAAATATTCATCATTTGGGATAAATTGTTTGGTACTTTTCAAGCGGAATTAGAAAGCGTTCCACCTGTTTTTGGAATCACAAGACCAGCCAGAACCTGGAATCCGATCCGGATAAATTTTCAGCATTTATGGCTATTGATTACAGATGCTTGGCGCGCCGAAAACTGGAAAGATAAGTTTATCATTTGGTTTAAACCAACAGGCTGGCGTCCGGAAAATTTTGAAGAAAAATATCCCGTTGTCAAAATTACCAATGTATATGATTTTGAAAAATACGGCGTTCAACATTCTAAAAAACTAATGTACTGGTCCTTATTTCAAGCAATTATAACGTTGTTACTTATTAGTTATATGTATAATTCTATCGTGGTGATAGGGTTGCCAAATGTATTTATTTACGGCGCATTCATCTTCCTGACCGTTTACAGTTACACGGAATTAATGGATACCCGCAAAATTTCCATCTTCTGGGAAAGTATCCGTTTTGTTTTTGGAATTGGACTAATTTTCTATTTTGGCGATTGGTTTGGAATGAATCAACTTTTTCCTTTTGCGAGTTATATTATTGGTGGTTATCTCCTTTTATCCTTGGCAGTAACGGTATATTTTGTCAGCACTAATTTTGAAAAAGATGCCATGATTACCGTTCAATCTTAAAAAAAATATGAAACACAACATTAAAGTAAAGAGTTTTATTGGGTTTAGTCTTGTTTATCTATTGCTAATTCTTTTTGGTTGGGAAACTATAGCTTGGTTTTTGAAACCATTTTTATTGCCGTTTTTAATTCTGACAGTTTATTTACACGAAAGATTTAGTACTAAAAAAGTTCTTATAACTGCTTTGACTTTGTCGTGGATAGGGGACATTATTTTGATGTTTGCTGACAAAGGAGAGTTGTATTTTATTGCAGGGCTGATTGCCTTTCTACTTTCGCACATTTCGTATATCATACTATTTAACAAACAATTGAAAATTTATTTAAAGAATAGTAAAATTATTTTCTGGGTAGGAGTTACAGTAATCGTAGTTTATTTAATCGTAATGATGTTGCTTTTATTGCCAAGTTTAGGGGACTTAAAAATTCCTGTTCTATTATATGCCCTTACTATTTCAATTATGTTGTTATTTGCGCTCAAGGGTTTTTTAAACTGGCAAAAACCTGCCAACAGCTATATATTAATTGGCGCTACTGTTTTTGTAGCTTCAGATAGTCTTTTGGCCTTTGATAAATTCTATGCGCCATTGCAATACAGCTCCTTTCTGATTATGGCAACCTATTTACTTGCGCAATATTTGATTGTTTCCGGCATTTTAAAATTAAACAAAAAAAAATAGCATTCCCACAAGAGAATGCTATTTTGATGTCAAGTGTTTTTCGATTAATGAGGTAATTTATTTTTCAATAGTCCATATAGATAGGTCCCGAAAAGAGACCCGAAAAGCACTATCAAAATGGTCCAAAAACCAGCCCCAAGCAAGATGAATATTGGTCCCGGACAAGAACCTACCAATGCCCAACCCAATCCAAAAAACAATCCGCCAATCCAGTATCTGGCAGAGCCTTTTTCTTTATCCGGAATTTCTATAGATTCTCCCTTGATGTCTTTTATATTGTTTCGTTTAATGATTTGAATGCCAATAATTCCCGTCAAGATAGCCACCGAAATAATTCCGTACATGTGAAACGACTGAAATTGAAACATTTCATAAATGCGATACCAGGAAACGGCTTCAGATTTAGTCAAAACAATTCCGAAAACAAATCCAACCAATAGATATTTTAGTATATTTTTCATTCTTTTTATTTTATATTATGAGTCAATGATTGCTTATCTACTTTACAATTAATGGCAATAAAAAATGCGCCATTATCAATCCACCAATGAAGAATCCAATTACGGCTTTCAACGAAGGAATTTGTAAATTACTCAAGCCTGAAATGGCATGTCCGGAAGTACAACCTCCTGCATAACGAGAGCCAAAACCTACCAAAACACCACCAATAAGCAGTATAAAAATATGCTTTGGGGATTCTAAAATGGAGATTCCAAAAAGCGCATCCGGCATTAATTTTCCGTTTGGGGCATCGATACCAAGTTGTGCTAATTGTTCAATTGTTTTGGGATTAATAGTTACATTTGAAGCATCACTCATAAAATGAACGGCAACAAAACCACCTAACATTGCGCCAAGAACAACCACTAAATTCCAGCGTTGTGCTTTCCAGTCAAAATCAAAAAAAGAAACTCGTTTTCCTAAACCAGCCATCGAACAAAGCGAACGCAAATTAGAAGACATTCCAAAAGACTTTCCGAAATAAATAAGTGCCAGCATAATCAAGCCGATCAAAAAACCGGAAACAGACCAAGACCAGGTTTTAAAAATAATATCCATATTGTTTTTTTGTACAAAGATAAGAAGCATTTTACGAGATTTTAAGACAAATGTTATATTCCACAATAGACACTTGTAAATTATTCAGGGAACTCGCAATAAGGTCTGAAGTTCTGGTTATATTTGTCTCGAAGTACTTCCTTGCAATTAAAAGTGCCGTTTAAATTTTGACATTATAAATCTACCTTAAATATGAAAAAATCGATCCTTTTTATTGCTTTGCTAATAGGTACTACTTCTTGTATAAGTACACAATCTACTTTGAAAAACACGGACGATAATGCTCCCGATTTATTGCTCTCACAAGACTATACTTTTGTGATTACTCAGTACAGTACAAACAAAAAATATGGATATGATAAGGATTATCCCATCAATATATTCTTTAATAACACTAAAAACGAAACGATCAACCAAGAACGGTTTTTGAACGCATTAGCGGGACCAAATGGTGAAAAAATAACGTATACCAAACAAGAAAGTTGCTGTCCGTTTCCAACCAAAAGAAGTGACATGGGTGCTGGATTTCTGGACATTTATGAATTAAAATGGAACGGTCAGAAAGAACCGCTACTACTCTACCTGAACATCTATGAAAAAGGAATATTGATGGTTCCGGTGGGACTTACATTGAAAAAAAAATAGTTTTTAAAATCCCAAAAGTCCCTATAAACCAAATCCTTAGCCCTGATGGAAGTGAAAATCCTCCCGTTTTTCAGGGAGATTGCAACGTACAGCAGGAAAAAGCTCCCAAAAAAAAGTTAATGCGATAAATTAATTGGAAAACGTAAATTGGAAATCGTAAATCATAACTACCTTTGCACCTTTAAAAAATCATACTATGAACTTACAACATATTCCACAAATCAAATATACTGGTAGTGGCAATTTCTTTTTGTTAGCTGGGCCTTGCGCCATTGAGGGGGAAGAAATGGCGATGCGAATTGCCGAAAAACTAGTTGGTATTACTGATAATTTACAAATTCCTTTCGTTTTCAAAGGTTCCTTCAAGAAAGCAAACCGATCTAGAATTGACAGTTTTTCAGGAATCGGTGACGAAAAAGCATTGAAAATCCTCAGAAAAGTTTCGGAAACATTTAAAGTTCCTACCGTTACGGATATTCATACAAATGAAGATGCGGATATGGCTTCTCAATATGTTGATGTATTGCAAATTCCAGCTTTTTTAGTGCGTCAAACGGATTTAGTAATGGCTGCTGCCAATACCGGAAAAGTAGTCAACTTGAAAAAAGGACAATTCATGAGTCCGGAAAGCATGAAACATGCGGTTCAAAAAGTATTGGATTGTAACAATGAAAAAGTGATGATTACCGATAGAGGAACGATGTTTGGCTACCAGGACATGATTGTTGATTTTAGAGGAATTCCTACAATGCAACAATATGCTACAACTGTTCTTGATGTGACGCACTCACTACAGCAACCCAACCAAACGGTTGGTGTAACTGGTGGAAGACCTGATATGATTGAAACCATTGCCAAAGCTGGTATTGCTGTAGGCGTAGATGGAATCTTTATAGAAACCCATTTTGATCCTGCCAATGCAAAAAGCGATGGTGCTAATATGTTGCATTTGGATTATTTTGAATCCTTAATGACCAAGTTAGTTGCCATCAGAAAAACAATACACACATTTTAAATTTAGGCACCATATATATTGAAATATCTTTTATATTACGCATCCCTTATTATTTTATTTACCAATAGTATAATTGCACAGGAAATTACAGAAATTCAAACTAAATATACAACTCATAACAAAGGAAAATTTTTTATCTCATGGGGAGGAAACAGAGATACTTACTCCAAGTCGGACATAACCTTTCGAGGTAAAGATTACAATTTTACCTTAGAAAATGTCCAAGCGCAGGACAAACCAAAAGGGTGGCATGTAGATTATATCAATCCAGCAAAAATGACTATTCCTCAAACTAATTTCAGAATGGGGTATTTCATAAGTGACCACTACAGCGTTGCTATAGGTGTAGATCACATGAAATATGTAATGCTACAAGACAAGGCGGTAACGATCAATGGGCATTATCCCAATCCGGGATCTTATGATGAGCTATTAGCCAATAATCAAGTTCTTTTGACAGCAAAATTTCTCAAATATGAACATACCGATGGTTTAAATTATGTGAATACTGAGTTTTCTCGACATGATGATATCTCGTCATTATTCAAAATTAGAAATACGGATAAAATTCAAGTTAATTTAACCGAAGGAGTTGGTTTTGGTCTCTTATATCCAAAAACTAACACCACTTTATTAGGAAAAGATCGTCATGATGATTTTCATGTTTCAGGGTATGGAACTTCTTTGAAAGCAGGATTGAATGTTACTTTTTTTAAACATTTTTATATCCAAGGAGAACTCAAAGGAGGGTATATTAACATGCAAGACATTCGAACTACACAAAGCACCGAAGACAGTGCTTCACAAGATTTTTTCTTTTTTCAGAGAATTATTGCTGTAGGAGGAATATTCAAAATATAAATACTTTACACACAATAAAAAAACGAGGCTGTCTGGATATGACAGCCTTCTTTTGTTTACCAAAATTTTATTTGAATGATCGTGATGTGTTTTGATTTAATTGAAATTGTTTAGCGTATTTCTTTAATTATAAGCCGTTGGGTGCAATTATTCAAAACGTCAGTTCGAGTGTTTTTTGTGTAGTAAAACGGAACAAAACTTCTCAATACGCTTCGCACTCGAAGTGACGTGTATCGAGAACCGTTTTTAATACTAATTTTCTAGTTCTCGATATAATCCCGCCCAAAAGCGGGATCACTCGAACTGACGAAAATTATCATCAAATATTAATTGCACCCAACGGGTTAATTATAACATATTATTAGCTAAATGTGGTGTACTATTTTCTTCCATAATAATAAAAATTTTATCTATCCAAAACTTGAATAGTAAATACCCTTCAAACTTAATTAAAATCACGTAAAAACACCTATAGCCAGACTAATTACTATTTCTAAATTTGCATGTATAACCTAATTTACATTAAATGAAAAATTCAGCACTAAATTCAGAGGAAAACACTAACCATTTTAATTTTAAAACTATTTTAAAAAAAATTGGATTTTATTTGTTAATTGTGCTTGTTTTTTTACACTTTAAGTTTTAATTATTTTCTTTTATGATGCTAAGTCGAGACCAGGAGACACCACAACCAATTGTTTCAAAAAATTATTATGCCGCTTTATCAGAAGAAATTATATCAACTGCAAAATTAGGAAAGATATGACTTTTCTTATAATATAATTTTTTATATCAGACAACAAAAATCAAAAAGAGTCTGGACACTGATGCTTTAAAAAAAACTTTTTAGATTAATAAATATAATGAATGTAACAAAGATGAATACTGATTCACATGGGGCATATAACTTTGATAATTTTTTTAATATATCTGCTGATTTTATATGTATTGCGGGATTTGACGGCTATTTTAGAAGAATAAATCCGGCTGTTTCAAAATTATTAGGATTTTCAGAAGAGGAATTGTATGCTAGACCCATCAGTAGTTTTGTGTATGCATCTGACCTTAAAATTACTATTGAAACCAGAGAAAAAGTATATAAAAACAAGCCTCTTTTGAATTT
Source organism: Flavobacterium sp. LB2P53 (assembly GCF_003970305.1). Lineage (NCBI taxonomy): Bacteria > Pseudomonadati > Bacteroidota > Flavobacteriia > Flavobacteriales > Flavobacteriaceae > Flavobacterium > Flavobacterium sp. LB2P53. Next base: position 66,487 of record NZ_RYDG01000008.1, on the reverse strand, counting down.
TGAAAATCGGTATTTAACAAAAACCGGGGAAATTATATGGCTGTCCTGGACATCGATGCCTGTCGAGTCCGAAAGATTAGTGTATGCGATTGCCAAAAACATTACCCATAAAAAAAGAATCGAAGAAGAACGCAATTTACTTCTTGCCAATCTTACCCAAATTAATAAGGAGCTCACGGTTTTGTCACATAAAACATCCCATGATTTAAAGTCTCCCATTAACAATATGCTTTCGGTCTTCAGTTTGATAGACAGTACTAAAATTCATGATCCGGAAACACTGGAATTGATCAGCACTCTTAAATTGACCAGTGAAAATTTAAAACAAACTTTAAACGATTCGATTGATGAATTAATTGATAATGAAAACATTAACACTCAAATAGAAAAAATAAACCTAAATGAAGCACTCAACGAAGTCTTGATCTCGATAAATTCTTTAGTCCAAGATTCAAAAGCAGAAATTAATATCGACTTTTCAGCTTTTGAAAATGTAACTTTTAACAAAGCGTACATCAAAAGTATTTTTTTAAATTTATTGACTAATTCGATTAAATATGCAAAACTACATCATGTACCAGTTATAACTATCCACTCAAAAAAAGTCAATGGAGTAAATCAATTAATTTTTTCTGATAATGGACTTGGTTTTGATATGGATAAAGTGCAGGATAAGATTTTTGGATTGTACGAAAAATTTCATAGCAATAGCGACAGTAACGGCATAGGACTCTATTTAGTTTATAATCACATTACGAGCTTAGGTGGCCGAATTGCGGTTGAGAGTAAAATAAATGAGGGCGCTAAATTCACTATTTCCTTCAAATATTGAAAAAAATAAAAATGATTTTAGCACCTTCAAATTAAAGTTTTTTTATTTTACTATACCATTCTGATCCACCAGATAAAGTAAGGAAGCCATAGCTGCAGCTCCCAGTTCTAACTCTCTTTTATTGACAGCATCAAAAGTGTCATTAGCGGCATGATGGTAATCAAAATAACGTTGTGAATCCGGTTGCAATCCCACCTTTACGATATGATTGGATTGCAGCGGACCAATATCAACACCGGAATGTCCTTTTACAAATTTGTGGATTAGGTATGGTTCAAATAACGTTGCCCAACTACTGATTTTGTTAAAATTTGCTTCATCAGCATCAATTGAAAATCCTCTTGGGGAAAATCCTCCCGAATCGCTTTCTAAAGCAAAAATATGGTTTTCATTATTTTTATTGGACTGTACTTCATATTCTTTGCCGCCTCGAACTCCGTTTTCTTCATTCATAAACAATACCACACGCAACGTATTTTTAGGTTTATACCCAATGTTTTTGAAGATATTTAATACCTCCATACTTTGAACACATCCAGCACCATCATCATGAGATCCGTCTCCTAAATCCCAGGAATCAAGGTGGCCGCCAACGACCATTATCCTTTCAGGATGTTCAGAACCCGTTATTTCACCAACCACATTGTAGGATAAAACATCATCAAATGTTTCACAAGATTGTTTGAAATAGAATAGCGAATTTGGATTTTGTTTTAAACTTTTGCTCAACAGTTCGGCTCCATTTGTACTAATGGCAGCAGCTGGAATTCGTTGTTCTTTGGAAATTTCTCCATAATTAGTTGCACCGGTATGCGGTAAATCATCCAATCGCAAATTCATGGATCTTACAATTACAGCTAAAGCGCCGAGTTTTCCAGCTTCTCTGGCTCCTGATGATCTTTGGTCAACACAACTCCCATAGGCTTTGAAAGTTTCGATAAATTCAGGATTCATCGCTCTGTTGAAGAAAATGATTTTTCCTTTTACTTTTGCTTCCCCTAATACGGTTAATTCTTCCAGGCTGTTTACTTCAATTATAGTTGCTTGTACTCCTTTTTTTGGAGTGGCCACTGAACCTCCCAGCGCGCAAATGGGGAAATTAATTTTTTGTTTTCCTACTTGTAAATATGCGATTTCTTTTTCGCCACGAACCCATTTTGGCACCATTACTTCCTGGAGATAGACTTTATCTAAACCCAGGGTTTCTAATTGTGCTTTGGTATACAAAACTGCTTTTTCAGCTCCTATAGAACCTGATAATCGGGATCCAATGGTATTGGATAAATGGTCCAGCCAAGGATAACATTTGGCATTGGTTAAGGATAATTTGTAAATTTCTTTTAACATTTGTTCCTCCTTAGCTTGCGCAAAAGCAGTAATTCCACCAAAGAAAAGTGCGGCTAAAACAATTGATTTTTTCATAATAAATTTGGGCTTTTTTGGGTATTCTTCTTTATAATTTTGGTTTTGGTTGCCGTCGCAATTTCGTAATTCTTACTGAATATTTTATGCTAGATTCAAAAAAAATCCTGCAAGTTATATTTTCTTGCAGGATATCCTATTTATTTTATTGGTTCAAAACTGATTGCCGTTCCACCTCCGGGAGCTAAATTCAATTTGATTTTTGATTTGCTGGTTACTGTTATCGTTCTTATTTTATAAGCGATAGGATTCTTTTTCCAATCGGCATCTTTAGCATCTTCATAAATGATGGCTTTGTATTTCATTCCTTTGGTCAGGAAATCTAATTTAATTTCTGATTTTCTGGCATTCTCATCTGTTATTGCACCCAAAAACCAGGTTTCCTTTCCTTTTGTTTTTCGAGCAACCGTAACGTAATCGCCTGGTTCAGCTTCTAAATACTTACTTTCATCCCAATCCGTTTCAACGTCTTTGACAAACTGAAAAGCATCCGGATATTTCTCGTAATTTTCTAATAAATCGGCCGCCATTTGCAACGGAGAATACATCGTTACATACAAAGCCAGTTGCTTGGCTAAAGTCGTGTGTACCTGCTCCGTTTTATTTTTATCATAATAACTCATTTTAATTTCAAATATGCCCGGTGTATAATCCATAGGTCCGCCCAGTTGTCTGGTAAACGGCAAAATAGTTTCATGCATAGGTGGATTTCCTACGCTCCAAGCATTGAATTCATTCCCGCGAGCCGCTTCGGCAGCGATATAATTAGGATATGTTCTTCCGTAACCGGTAGGTCTTGATGATTCGTGGGAATTAATCATAATCTTGTAATCCGCGGCACGTCTAACAACAAAATTGAAATGATTCACCATAGATTGCCCGTCATGAAATTCGCCACGCGGAATAATTTTACCCACATAACCGGTTTTTACCGCCGGATATTCGTATTTTTTCATCAAATCAAAAGCACGATCCAAGTGTCTTTCATAATTACTGACAGAACCCGATGTTTCATGATGCATGATCATCTGTACATTTTTTGCTTTGGCATAAGCCGAAATTGCAGCAATATCAAAATCCGGATACGGAGTGGTAAAATCAAAAACTTCCTCTTTCCAGTTTCCGTTCCAATCTTCCCAACCTACATTCCAACCTTCAACAAGTACCCCACCGAAACCATTTTTTGCGGCAAAATCAATGTATCTTTTCGTGTTTTCCGTGGTAGCGCCATGTTTTCCTGAAGCTTTTGGGGCATCTGCAAAATTAGTGGCATTTTGAGAACCAGCATAATCCCAAGTTGATTTCCCAACATGCATTTCCCACCAAATTCCAACATATTTCATAGGTTTGATCCAAGACGTATCGTCTAATTTTGACGGTTCATTGAGGTTCAAAATCATTTTAGAAGCCACAATATCTCTGGCATCATCGCTAATCATGATTGTTCTCCAAGGTGACACACAGGGTGTTTGCAAATACGCTTTGTCACCAATAGCGTTAGGAACTAATTCGGCTTTCAATTTGTAATTTGTCACATCAGCATTCAGGTGCATGACCGGATAATTGACAACCGCAGCTTCAAAAATATTGAGATACAAACCTGATGGTGCTTTCATCATCAAAGGTGTTTGAACCATATATTTTCCCGGAATAGATTTTACTCCAATTCCATTATTCATATTGATTTTGCTGTTATCAATTTCAGAAAACTTAGTTTCATTGTATTCGTATTCATTACTGTCAAAATCTCCTGGAATCCAGAATACTTTATTATTTTCGGTCAAATTGAATTGCGTAACCTCATCCGAAATGATGAAATAATTCAACTCCGCTTGTCTTGGAAAATCGTATCTGAAAGCTACACCTTCATCAAAAACTCTAAAAATAATGTTAATTTTCACCTTAGTTTCCTTGTTAATCAGCGAAACATTAAGCTCATTATACTGATTTTGAATACTAGTTTGTTCCCCTAAAACGGGTTTCCAAGATTCGCTGAAACTTGAAGTTTTTGAAGTCAGAATTTCAAAATTAGTGTCGAGATCCGGTTTTTCCTTTAATTTTATGCCTAAAAGACTTTCTAAAACAACTGCTTTATTTTTGTAATTTACAGAATATGCCGGTTGACCATTTCCTGCTAATTTAAAATTTAGAGCTATAGTGCCAGATGGAGACTGAACGGTTTGGGCATGTCCAAAACTGAACATAAAGAGTAGAAAAAGAGAAAAGAAATATTTCATTTTGAATGATTTTTTGAATTGATAAAAGTAAATAAAATAGTCGTGTATCACAGTCTCACATGTAACAAATACCATTATTTTGTTTAAAAAAACCCTTCAGTACAAATACTGAAGGGCCGATCATAAATAAATAAACCAAATCTATTTAATCAACTCAAAACTAACTTTCCGGTCCGTGTTCGAATCTGTTCCTACAAAAACTTGAAAAGTTCCCGGTTCTGCAATAAACTTCAAATCCGAATTATAAAATTTCAATTCTTCTAGGGAAATTTCGAAAGTAACTGTTTGCTTTTCTCCTTTTTTAATTGCTATTTTTTGGAATCCTTTCAATTCTTTTAGCGGTCTTGTAACTGAACCTACTAAATCTCTTATATATAATTGAACGACTTCCTTACCATCAAAATTTCCGGTATTGGTGACATCAACAGTCACATTTAATTTCTCGATGAAACTCATTTTATCTGCTGATATCCTCAAATTCGAATACTCAAAAGTGGTGTAACTCAATCCAAATCCAAAAGGATATAAAGGTTCATTTCTTTCGTCGATATAATTCGATCTGAATTTTTCGAACTTCCCTTCTTTGTTCCCTAAAGGTCTTCCTGTATTTTTTTGGTTGTAATAAATAGGTACCTGCCCTACACTTCTAGGGAAAGTAGTAGTCAATTTTCCCGAAGGATTTTCATCGCCAAACAAAACATCAGCAATTGCACTGCCTGCTTCACTACCGGCAAACCAAGTATTCAAAATAGCAGGAACGGTTTCGTTTTCCTGAACCAAAACCAATGGACGGCCAGTAAATAAAACCAAAACCACCGGTTTTCCCGTTTTCAATAAGGCTTGTAATAAGTCTTTTTGCGCTTGTGGAATTTCTAAGTTCGTTCTGCTACTGCTTTCTCCGGACATTTCTGCTGATTCTCCAAGTGCGGCAACAATTACATCCGATTGATTCGCAATTTTCAAGGCTTCCTCCAATAATTCTTCGGTAGTTCTGTCATCGCGATGTAAGGTTTTGCCAAACATAGTTGCTTTTTCCTCGAAAGCGGCATCATAATCCAGATTGCTTCCTTTGGCGTAAAGCACTTTGGTCGAATTCCCAACCACTTCTTTGATTCCTGTCAAAAGTGAAATGGATTTATCCTGATTTGTGGCTACACTCCAGGTTCCAGCCATATTTTCTTTGGCATCAGCCAAGGGTCCGATTAAGGCAATCGTCCCAGACTTTTTCAAAGGAAGCAACTGATTTTGATTTTTTAATAAAACTAAAGATTGAGCAGCTGTTTTTCTGGCTTCGGCTCTGTTGCTTGCTGTAAAAATTTCCTTTTTTGCTCTTTTAGCATCTGTGTAACGATACGGATCATCAAACAATCCCAGATCATATTTGGCATTCAAAATAAGACGCACGGCGTTATCGATTTGTTCGACGCTAACTTTTCCTTCCTCCACTGATTTCTTTAGAGTCGTAAGGAAGCCTTCACCCACCATATCCATTTCAATCCCAGCATTTAATGCCAAGGCTGAAACCGTTTGCAAATCCCCCATTCCATGATCTATCATTTCCGGAATTCCTGTAAAATCAGTTACTACAAATCCTTTGAAACCCCATTGCTTACGCAACACATCAGTCATTAACCATTTGTTTCCGGTAGCAGGAATCCCGTCTACTTCGTTGAAAGAAGCCATTACAGAACCTACACCCGCATCAACAGCGGCTTTGTAAGGTGGAAAATAATCATTGTACATCCTGATTCGACTCATGTCAACCGTATTGTAATCACGTCCTGCTTCGGGCGCGCCGTATAAAGCAAAATGTTTGACACAAGCCAAAATGGTATTATTAAGGGACAAATCATCTCCCTGATACCCTTGGACCATTGCTTTTGCAATTTGGCTTCCCAAAAACGGATCTTCACCCGAACCTTCGGAAACTCTTCCCCAGCGAGGATCGCGGGAAATATCAACCATTGGGGAGAAAGTCCAGTTGATTCCATCAGCACTGGCTTCTTGTGCCGCAATTTGGGCACTTCTTTCTATCAGTTTCATATCCCATGTACAAGACAATCCAAGCGGAATAGGAAAGGTCGTTTCATACCCGTGAATGACGTCCATCCCAAAAAGCAACGGAATTTTCAATCGGCTTTTTTCGACCGAGATCTTTTGAACTTCATATATTTTTTGAACTGATTTGATGTTGAATAAACCACCCACTTTACCTTCTTCGATATTCTTCGCGACATTGGAACTGTTGGCCTGACCCGTGGTAATATCTCCCGAAGTAGGTAAATTTAATTGCCCTATTTTTTCTTCCAAAGTCATTTTAGAAAGTAACTCTGAAACGAATTCTGTTTTCGGTTTAATTTTAACGTTCTTTTTAGTTGTCTTTTTTTGGCTGTAGCCAAAAAGAGAAATTCCAAAAAGTAATATAATAAGTTTAATTTTCATTTTGTCTGTTTTTTGTTTGTTGGAACATCCAATCATAAATTTCTTGGTTGTCATACACGCGCGACCAACTGTCGTGGTTTGCATTATCAAAAATGGTTAATTCCACATTGGAGTTCTTTGGAATGTGCAAAACGTAATTTAGTTCGTAATTTTTAACGACTTCCGTTTTAATTTTCCCCCTCCTCTCAGTTTGAGAAAAAGAATTCCATGACATTAAAAAGGCGAGCATTAAAATTAGACCTTTCATCATTCTTTAAAAATTATATTTTGTAGAATTAAAGCCCAATTTTGTCAAACCTGGTTTAATTTCCGGAGCGTTCATAAATAATTTCCATAATAAACCGGAACGGTGATTTTCAATCATAGGTGCAATTGTACCTTGATCAATGGCTAAATATCTTGGCGTTACCCAGTTATAATGCGGGGAAAAGGCATCATAAGGCCCTGCTATTCCAACATATTCTGTTCTTTTTTCATCGTATAAATAATGAAGAAACTTCATGGACTCTACTGGTGTAAAAGGAAACGAAGACAGGGCAGCCGTAGGCGTAATTACCCCTAAATCATTGTTAGGCTGGTGTGCTGAATATCCTGTAGAACCATCACTGTTACGGGAATAACTAGCCGTTAATCCCCAACATTTATCTGAATAACCTTTCCATTGACGTGGATTAGCAATGCAATATTGATTGATGATTTTAGAATGATTTTGGGTCAATGCCCAATAATCGGCATATTGATCCTTCAATGTAGTGGGATCTAATCCTAAATAAGAATATTGCGCCCAGAACAAAGGCCCTACATTTCCTGAAGCTCCGTTATAATTGAAAATCACAGGAATTCCATATTGTGATCCTCCATTTGTAATGCCTCCATTTCTGGCCCAAGCCTGATGATAGGCCTGTTCCGAAATAGGATGCGTAGGCGAAGCAGCACCCAAAACATAGGTAATCAAACATTCGTTGTATCCTTCTAATTTAAAATTCATTTCCCAACCGTATTGCGGAGACCAATGCCAGTAAAGGGCGTTTTCTCCTTTGGTATACCAATCCCATTCTACTCCTTTCCAAAGTGCATCGGCTTTTGCAGCTAATTCTTTTTCTGAGGCAGAACCATTTTTAAAATATTCTCTGATGCTTAATAATCCTTGACAAAGGAAAGATGTCTCTACTAAATCACCTCCATTATCTTTTGTTCCAAATGGAATTACTTTTCCGGTTGAACCATCCATCCAATGGGGCCAAGCACCGTGAAAACGTTCTGCTTTTTCGAGAAAATTCATAGCAGTTGTAAGACGTGAAACTGCTTCTGACCGATTTACAAAACCGCGTTCAATACCTACTATTATTGACATTAACCCAAAACCGGAACCTCCCGTGGTGACAATATTAGCTTCAAAACCAGGATCATTGGTATAATACCGTTCTCTTGCCAGTTTAGAATTAGGCTCTGCATACTCCCAAAAATACTTGATGGCATCTTTTTGAACCTGATCCATAACCTCAATATCCGTCAAAGGAACTGTTGGAGTAACAGGAGTTGTTGGCAATGGAGTTCCAGTACCTCCGTTACTCTCCGGAGTTGAGGAAGAGCAGGAAATAAAAAAACTAATACAAAATAGTAAACTCAGGGAAATCTTCATTTTAATAAAAATAATAGGATTAATAGTTTTAAAATAAACCCCTAGTTTTAGAAATCTAGGGGTTAATAGTCTTTTATCTGTTGTCTTTTTCTAATTTATATAAAGCGACAACTTCATTGTCAGAAAGAGCTGCGTTATAAATTCTAAACTCATCCATTAAACCGGTGTAATTCAACATCCAACCATCTGGAGCGTTCCATGGAGCACCTAAATGTTGCTGGAATCCACCAATAATGAACTTTGAAACATTCGAACTGGCAAGATCACCATAGCCAACACCCCCGCTAAGAGGATCACTTGCATATCGCTTGGCAATTGAAGCAGGTAAATTCAGTTTTTGTCCATCAATGTACATACTGTAAGTAGAACTAACTCCACTGTAAGCCCATACAACATGTTTCCATGTTCCAAACATATTTGTTAGAACATTAGCACCACCATGCTCTATAAACTGCCCAGACCATGCAATACTGGGTGTCACATCTTTTTGAAGATGATTTTTCATTAACATAGTAGTTGCCGGACCAGTACCTTCTATTAATGAGAAAATGTTCCCCCAAAAATCTGTTGTTTTTGGCAACATAAATAATGATTGTGCTCCTCCGGAGTGTGGATTTGTATTGATCCACATAGAAACAGTAATACTTTTTAAATCCACCAAAGAACTTGCCACTGCGCTGTAAGCAATAAAAGAATTTGAAGATCCTTGATATGCCTTTCCTTTGATTCCGTTTCCATAGGTCACATTTTTCCCTACCCCGCCTGTTATTCCATTTTTTGAATCTGTAATACTGTTCTCAAAACTAAATTTGGTAACTAAATTAGCGGCAGCAACGTTATCTGAATTTTCATATCCACCAATTGCCTCGTAAGCAATTGGTGTATTGACTTTATCTATACTATCCTCGTTACAGCTCACAAAAAATTGTGAAGCCAAAACAGAAGCAAATAAGAAAATATATTTATTTTTTTTCATTTTACAGTTCTTTAAAATTAATACCCTGGGTTTTGTGTTGACAATCCGCCTGATTGTATAATAAAAGCTTGTGGCAATGGAAACAATTCATGTTTACCTGCAACGAATGTTTTTCCATGAATAGCAAATGCGGTTACTGCTTGTCCCGTACGAACTAAATCAAAAAATCTATCGTGTTCAAATGCCATTTCAACTCTTCTTTCTTTCCAAATTGCAGTTCTCACATCACTTTGAGATAGAGCAATTGTGTTGCTTAATCCAGCTCTTGCTCTAATTTGGTTCAACAAAGAAATCGCTGCAAGAGTTTGATTCAATTCATTTAGCGCTTCGGCTTTCATTAATATAACTTCGGCATATCTCAAATATTTAATATTCACATCGGTTTCCCAACCATCTGTGAAAGCAGATGAATACGCTTTGTAGTTGTATCTTTCATTTTCAACAGTAACTGGTACAACTCTACCATCATATAAAGTGGTACCTCTAAAAATGATTGTTGCATTTTTTCTACTATCGCCTGTTTCATAAGCATTTACTAAACTTTGGGATGGTGTATTGAAGCCCCAACCCCATCCACCATTACCACGAGCTCCTTGCGTATTGGAATATCCTGAGATTCCTTTGGCAGGAACTGAACCTGTGCCTTGAATTTCAAAAATAGATTCAGCATCATTTTCTCCAGCTAATCTAAACATAGAAGCATAATTTGGAACAATAGCATATCCTGTAATCAAATTACAGTTGTCCACTACTTTCTGCCAGTTTTTTTGGTACAAATTTATTTTTGCCAATAAAGCGTAAGCAGCTCCTTTTGAAGCTCTTCCTTTTTCAGCAGCCGCATATTCGGATTTGTTTGGCAATGCCACAATAGCATCATTCAAATCACTTTCAATATAAGCATACACTTCTGCTCTAGATTTTCGTGTTAATTGCATAATTCTATCTTCATCAGAAGAAGGGTTTGGCAAATGATCAATAATTGGAACACCTCCATAGGTTTTCACTAAAGTGAAATACATAAAGGCTCTCAAAAACTTTGCTTCTCCCATTAATCTGGTACGTAAAGCAGGATTAGCTTTGTCTAATTGAGGAATAATACTTAATGCTTGATTGCATCTGTTAATTCCTTCATAATTAGCTGCAAAAACCTCACTTGTTGATGGCGTTGAGGCATTATAGGTTAAGGCATCCATTAAATCTTTATCGGAACCAGTATCTCCTGGAGACGATCCTTTGTCAGCATCATCAGAGGCAATACTTGACAACCCAATCCAAGAAAAGGAAGTCATGTTCCAATCTAAAAACTTACTGTAGATGGCAGTTACAAAAGTGGCAGCTCCTGCATCATTATTGAATAATTCTATGTCTTTTGTAGAAATAGATTCTGTTTGATCTACCTCTAAATAGTCGTTTGAACATCCCGAGAAAAAGTATGCGGATAGCGCAAAAATTGATATATATATCTTTTTCATTGTATTAAAATTTTAAATTAGCACCAATAACTACTGATCTTAATGTTGGATATGCATCCAACTCAATACCTTGCGTTCCATAAGGATCTCCATTACCATTTAATTCAGGGGAGAAACCTGAGAATTTTTGAGTAATAAGTGGATTTATTGCATTTACATATACTCTACAAGAAGTTAAAAATTCTCCTTTCAAAGGAATTTTGTATCCTAGAGTAATATTATTGATTCTAAAGAAATCCCCCGATTCTAAATAATAAGTTGACGCTACCGGAACTTGATTAAACGGTCCAGGATTTGAGGCAGTAGTATTGTTTACTGTCCAAAAATCTGTTGCCAGTGAATCTTCGATATTTTCTCCTGTAAAACGTTGTGCTTTTTTACCGTTATACACTTTTGCTCCAGAGGTACCGTATCCGTCCACTGAGAAATCAAAGTTTTTATAGTTCATCCCTAAAGTAACTCCGTATGTTGAATTAGGTAAAATAGAACCAACGTACTTTTTATCTGCATTAGCATTTAAAGCATCTTGAGTCACTTTGGCTCCTGCTGCAGTGTAGTATAACATTTTACCATTTGTAGCATCAAAACCCGCATATTCATAAATATAAAAACTACCCAATGGTTTTCCTACAGAAGTATTGTCTAATAGTTTTGTCCATTGTCCATTTCCTAAATCTCCACCTGTAATTGGGGCAAGTGTAGCATCTTTTAAACCTGTCAATTCATTTTTGTTGTTAGAAAAATTTCCTCCAACCCAGTAACTCAAATTATCCGTTAGTTTATCGTCCCAACGCAAAGCAATCTCATATCCTTTATTAGAAACTTCTCCCACATGTGCCGGTGAAGAATTGCTGATTCCAGAAGTAATATAAGGTCTTGTGTTTAAAATTACATTTGTAGTCGTTTTATCGTACACATCAAATGATCCTTTCAATCTGTTAGTCAATAATTCAAAATCTAATCCTGCAGAAGTTTCTTCGGTGATTTCCCATGATAAACTTGGATCTACTTGTGAATTGATAGTAGTTCCTTCATTCAATAGGGAACCTCCTAAATAATAAGTAAGACCAGAACTATATGCTTGGTTGTTAAGAGGAACATTTTGGTTTCCTAATTTACCCCAACCACCTCTTAATTTCAATAAGTCTATTCCTGTTGCATTGGCCATAAATTCCTCTTTGGTAATAACCCATCCTAAACCAAAGGCTGGAAAGGTTCCCCAACGGTAATCTTTACCAAAATTTGATGAACCATCCCGTCTGATTGTACCTGAAAATAGGTATTTATCCATTAATTTGTATTGAAAACGACCAAAATAAGAAGCTATTTTATTTTCATTAAAAACCTCATCTCTGTAATTAACAACTGTTCCTACATAATCAACACCCGCTAGTGACCAGTAATTTGAATTTGCATTTACATTTTTTCTGGCAACAGTCAATTGCTCTCTAGCACCCCTAACCGAGGTCTCGATACCAGCTGTTAGTTCAATATCATGAATTTCTGCAAAAACTTTATTGTAAGTCAGGTAGTTAGACAGATTCCAATTGAAATATTGATTTCTACCTTTAGTCAATAAATTAATATTTTTATCCGCTGGATAAGTAATACTGCTTAATTGTCCCGGATTATTATTGGATTGCCAAATTGTTTTAGTGTCTTCGAAATTGTAATTTTTCCAAGAATAATATTCCCCGTTAAATTGAGAAGTAAATTTTAATGATTTCAAAATATCATAATCTAATTTCAAACCCCCTTGTAAGGTTATGCTTCTTTGCTCTTCATCAAAATAGTTTAATTGTGCTACAGGATTTCCTACGTTATTAAAAGAAGAACCGGCAGTCCCGGCAAAGCCGTTAGTACCAACATAAGAAACTCCATATTGACCATTTGAAAAACGAACTGGAACGATTGGTGATTGTTTGTAAGCGTTAGTAAAAGCGCTTAATGGTTTTGGAGTAGAATTTGCTGAACCAAAACTAAAATTTTGATTTAAAGTTACTTTTTTAGAAATTTTAATTTCATTATTGTTTCTAAAAGTGGTCCGACTGTAATCCAATCCGTTAAGAATTGCTTTTTCCTGATAATTTCCTAAACTGAAGAAGTATTTAATATTCTCCGTTGCACCAGAAACCGAAACGTTATTTTGAGTATATGAACCTGTTCTGGTAATCGCATCAAACCAATCGGTGTTAATGGGTTGATCTTGTGAAAAAGTAGTGGTTTGCAAAGCAGAATTCGAAAAATGAGAGTACTTATTACTTCCTGCCATTTTTACTTTTTTCAAAGGCTCTCTAAAACCTGTGAAGCTTTCAAATTCTACTGTAACTTTGTCTCCTTTGCCTTTTTTGGTTGTAATAATGATTACACCGTTTGCAGCTCTAGTTCCATAAATTGCTAATGCAGAAGCATCTTTTAAAATTTCGTATGAGGTAATGTCATTCGTATTAATGTTATTGATATTCTCCGTAGGCATACCATCTACAAGATATAAAGGAGTACGTCCGCCTAATGCAGTACCCAAACCCCTAATAATTACGGAAGGAGTGCTTCCCGGTAAATCAGAAGAAATTACCTGAACACCCGCAGCTTTACCTTGAATTGCTTGTGAAGCATTGAGTACTTTAGTTTTAGAAATTTCTTCTGCTTTCAGCGAAATTATTGAGGAAGTATTATCAATAATTTTTCGAGTTCCGTACCCTATAACAACGACTTCATCTAATTGTGTATCCTGATCTTCTTGAAGTACAATACGCATCAGGTTTGATGTAGCTACAGTAGAAGTTGGTTCAAAACCTAACATAGAAATTTGTAAAATTTCACCTATTACAGCTCTAATTTCAAAATTCCCATCAAAATCAGTAATTGCATTCGTTTTAGAATCAACTGCAACTATAATACCACCTGGAATTCCGATGCCATTTTTATCTGCTACTTTTCCCTTAATTACTTGTCCAGACATGTATGCCGGTAGTAAAATAAGTGCTAAAAAGCTAAAAATAATATTTCTCATATATTAATAATTTGTTAAAGTTAGTTGAGCCAAATTAGATAATTACAACGTTATAGTTAGTACAACAGAGTTACTACATAAATACATCAAAAAATAAAAGTAGCGAAACAAATCAATGATTGAAAGCTGTTAATAAGGAAAACGGGTATTGCAATAGATGTATATGATGTAGTAATGATGTATTGTGGTTTCTAAAAAAACAATACATTAAATATAGTATCTATAAAAATAGAAGGTATTTATATGTTTAACAAAAATTTAGAAAGGTTTTCTTCCTGATTAAGATTTAATTTTTTTCTTAGGCGATACCGTTGCAACTCAACTCCTCTAAATGAAATGTTCATCATTGGAGCAATTTCTTTAGAAGAAAGATTCATTTTTAAGTAAATACAAAGTTTAATATCCTTAGAGGTAAGGTTGGGATATTTCTTTGCTAGCTTGACAATAAATTCATTGTGAATCTGATTTAGGTTGTTCTCAAAAGTCTCCCATTCATGTTTATTCACGGCATTTATTTTTATGGCTTTTTTGATGTCACTTTTTAGTTTATTAAAGTCCGATTCAGAGTCTAAAATACCTTGAATACGTTCTATCATTTCACTTTGCTTTGCTATAGAAAGTGACTTACCGGCAACCTCAGATGACTTTGTTTGCAATTCAAGTTCCAAAATGTGCTTTTCATATTCTTGAATATTCAACTTGTTTTGGGCTTTTAATTCCATTTCCAGAATTTTATTTTGATGTTTTAACTCCTCATCACGAAACTCTAATTTTTGAACATATCGTATTTTATTCCACTTATAATATAGGTATAATATTGTGCTTATCACAATAAGATACAACGAGATCATCCAAAAAGAAAAATACCAAGGCTTAGCCACAATGAATTGAAAATTAGAAATTGTAGTATAATTCAGTCCATCATTCCCGTAAATAGTAACACTATGGTCGCCACTACTAAGGTTATTCAAAACAATCAATCCCTCCTTGATAGGTATAAAACGAGACGTGTTAGTGGTTTTATAAAATAAATTTGGCTTTGCCGCTCCAAATTTTCCAGATATTACATGTATCTTCAACTCTGAATTATAATTTATCCGCGATTTATTGTGAATCAAACTATCTTCACTAAAAGCTTCTATTTTTATATTCGTATTTTGTTTTTTTTCTTGTTTTAACTGAAGTGAAATAAAACCATCGTCAAGATTTAATAAATAACTTTCTTTATTTTTAAAAATTTTCAAATTGTCATTGATAATCTTTCCTGAGTAATATTTTTCCTGAATAACATTCCAGACAAATTTATTTGCATTGGCATAAATATGATACAAAAGACCACTCTGAAGTACTATAAAATGATTTTCGTCAATAGTGGCAATATTAGAAATATTTTTGAAATTAGAATTGAATAATTTATCTTTCTCGAGTTGATTCGTGATTGAATTATAGGTATACCAAGACTTATTTATCAGAAAAAGAATTTCATTTCGGAATTCAAATATTTTCACGCCAAAATCATTACTAATTTTGCTGCGTTGGGTAACATTTTCAATCGCAGTAGTTTCATAGGCATCATTATACAGAATGCGGTACAAACCTCTGTTGTTATCGGCTGCCCATATTTCATTTTTCCTATTTTGAGCTACATATTTAATTGGTTTTACTAATCCTTTTATACTTTTCTTTTGATTCAAATCATCAATATCATTATAAATAATTACGCCGCTATATGTTGCTTGCAAATACGAATTATTGATACTGCTTTTTGCTACATTCCACCCCCCGTGTACAGCACTTAATTTATAGAACAATCCTTTCTCGTAAACAAAAGTGCCTTCGTTGTGACCTATCAGGTATTTGTTATTAATTTTACTGATATTCCATGCCTGCCCTTCAGTATTGGGAACTATAGAAAATTGATTGCCTTCTAATTTAAAAATACCATGATTGGACGCCATCAGATAACCTTTGTCTATAGTAGCGACAGAATATACAGAGCCTAAAACGCCCGAGTTATCATAGAAAATAGATATTGGCGAATTGACCTCAACATGGGCAATTCCATTATCCAAGCCAAGCCATAAATCATTTTCTTTGTCCAACCCCATACTCAAAATCGAGTTGTTCATCAGGACATTATTTCTATTAATGTTTTTATAGGAATTGGTTTTTAAATCAAACAGATAAACCCCTTTACTGGCAGTTCCAATAACTAATTTATTGTTTTTTATAAACGCAGCTGCATTGATATTAGCCGTTTTCAAAATAGTGTTTAAAGGGTTTTTCCAAGTACTCAAAACGCCTTTATCATCAATGTAAACCCCATTTTTTTTAGTAAAAATATAGGTTTTGTTTTGGAACTTTCCTATAGCATGAATCACATTATTTTCTAATATAGACCATCTTTGAATTTTTTCAAAAGTGGAATTATTCATTTTATAGATTCCGTTTTCTACTGAAGCAACGAGCAACTGATCGTCTACTACGAAACAATAAGAAATCAAAAAAGAGAACTTTTCCTTCTTGATTGCTTTTCCATCATACAGAAAAATCCCATTAAATGATTGAAAATAAATTTTTCCTTTGAACTTAAATATCTTCCAAATTTCTTCATTATCACTATCTTCGAAAACCTTCGTTTTATCAGAAAGTGAGACATACAACATCTTCCCTTTTTTTCTGTACCAATACCCGAATTCTTTATAAGAACCCGAATAAATCCTGTCACCATCTACCAGTATCGAACGGATAATCGTTTTGTTGGGCAGTGTGTATTTCTCCCATTTCACACCATCATATCGCAACAAATAATAATTATTAGCAAAGTACATTGCGTCATCATTTCCTTGGGCTACATTCCAAATCTGGTTGTCGCCTTTATAATCTGATTTGTTATAATTTTCCACAAAAGGAAGTAGCTCCTGAGCAAAAAGTTGGGATGAAATTAAAGATAAAAGGATTATTATTGTAATTTTTACTTTCAAAACGCGGCATTTTTATCTCCAAATATAGATAGATTTCTTAAATAAAAGGCATAAAAAAAGCGTCTGAATACAGACACTTTTTTGTGAACGGCGAATTTTCTTAATTCTTCAATAATTCAAATACCTGATTGGCCAATGACTGTTTCTATGTGATTGTCAATCCACCTTCTTCGAAATCCTCAACAATGGCCTGAAACAACCCCCTTTTGCAGTTTTACCAATCAATATGCTCATCAAGCCCAAAGTTATAATTTACTTCCCGCTATTTTGTTCCGTTGTTGCAATATAAATGGCTTTACTCATTTTTTGATATTTGTATTCATTCCAAAACAAATTGGAGGTCATATTGTTATTTAATATTTTTTTGTAATACCCTTTTTATATTAAAACCACTGGCGTTTTTTAAAATATATAATCATCCCTATTACGATCAAAAACATAGCTCCCATAACGGTATGATAGCCATATTGGTATTTAAGTTCCGGTAAATTTTCAAAATTCATTCCATACACACCTACAATAAATGTAAGCGGAATAAAGATTGCTGAAACAATAGTCAGTGTTTTCATAATCTCATTCATCTTATGTGTTTGTGCCGAGAAAAAAAAATTAGAAGCACTTTCTAATGACCCCATATCCGATTCTATTTGTTCTAAAAGTTCCAGGCTCTTTTGATGCAATCGTGCAAAAAAGCTAAAATTCTCTTTTTCTATCGCATTAAATACATTATCATCTTTGATGCTCTTTATATTGTACAAAGAATCTCGAAGCGGAACTATAGAGCGCTTCAAAAAATTGAAATTATCCCTGTGTTTTTCAATTTTTTCTAAGATAATTGGGTTGGTACTTTGTTTTGAAAGGTTGATGAGTTCCTCTACTTTATCTTCTTCGTTTTCTATGGTGATGTAAAAATTTTCCATAATGGCATCTAAAAGAATGTACAACAAGTAATCCGTTCTTTTGCTTCTTACAATGCCGGAATGCGTCCGAAGACGTTCGCGAATATGCGTAAAAAAGTCACTACGCTTTTCCTGAAAGGAAATTAAGATCCCATCTTTGATCAAAAAACTAATCTGCTCTACACTTATATTATCAGAATTTCCTGTCGGAAGTAATGATTTTATATTAAAAAACAAAACATCTGACAATTCTTCAACTTTAGTTCTTCGTGTAGTATTTAAAATATCAGCTAAAATGAAGGTATCTATTTTGAAATAATTCCCAATAGATTTTATGTATTCAATATTACTTAGACCGTGTAGATTAAGCCAATTATTTTTTTGCAGATCAATATATTTATCAAAATCCGAAACTTTGAAATCATCATACTCTGACAGCATTAAATCATCATAAACAAACAATTGTATTTCCGATTTATAGTCCTTATGAATCCCGGTATATTCTAAATTGTTGGGTTGTAGTTTTCTACTTTTCTTATATTTAATTTTTCTCATACAGCGTCATTTGTATCGTAATATTACGAAAATATTTTAAAAAAAAATCACTCCTCACTACTTTTACAGCTGCTGAAAAGGAAAAAAATATTTTTGATTTATTCATTATAAAACAAAGATAAGGCGAAAAAACACATCCATTCATGAGAAAAAACATATTGTGATATTAAAAAATCTTATTATTTAATAAATGTTAATTATTCGATTTTTGTACATTATTGGTCTGTTTTTAAAAATATATCAATAGATTTGGATTTCGATTGTAAAAAAGAAAAAAAAACTACTTATTTACAAAAGCTAATCCTTAACCTTTATAAAACATTTAACTAAATGCTAAAAAAAAAACTAACCCTAATTATTGTATGTCTGCTGTTTTTTTCCGTCCAGGGAACATTTGCCCAAAGTAAGAAAAAGAAAAAAGCAGATAAAAATGCCGTTACAGCAGTTGACACCAAAGTAGCTGATGCCAAAAAAGAACCTAAACCCTATAAAAAAGTAATTGATACTAGTGCCGTTACTCAAAAAGGATTAATTGATGTTCATAAAATAGACAATAAGTATCTTTTTGAAATTCCTGATTCTCTATTAGGGAGTGAAATGATGACCATAACCCGATATTCTAAGACTCCTGCCGGAGGAGGAATTTTTGGCGGAGAAGAAATCAACAGACAAGTCGTTCGTTGGGAAAAAGGACTGAACAACAATATATTGTTGAGATCAATCACTTATGTCATTATGTCTCCAGATGAAGACAAACCAATGGCTAAAGCAGTTAAAAACTCCACTTCGGATCCAATTATTGGTAATTATGATGTACTTGCATACAAAAAAGATGATTCCGGAAAAATAACGGGCTATGTTGTCGATTTATCTACAACATTCGATGCTGATGTTCAAACTTTTTCATTAGATCCAATTAAGAAACAATTATTAAACATTCAAACATTTCAAAAAGACAAATCATTTATTTCAAAAATAAGTAGTTTTCCTATCAATACTGAAATAAGAAGTGTAAAAACATTTACCACTACACCACCAAAAATCAATACAACACCAACGCCAAAAATTGGAGTTGATTTACCTTCGGCTCTAGATGCTGGTGTACTCACTGTGGAAATAAATACATCCATGATTTTATTGCCAAAAACTCCCATGCGCAAAAGAGAATTTGATGCACGTGTAGGATATTTTGCCAATCAATACGGTGTTTTTGAGGAAGAATCCCAAAAGTCCGACACCAAAGTATTTGCTGTCAGATGGCGTTTAGAACCTAAATCTGCCGAAGATGCTCAAAAACAAAAAAATGGAGAATTGATAGAGCCTTTGAAACCTATTGTATATTACATTGACCCGGCTACACCAGAAAAATGGAAAAAATTCATCAAACAAGGAATTGATGATTGGCAAATTGCCTTTGAAAATGCAGGTTGGAAAAATGCCATTCGTGGAGAATATTGGCCAGAGAACGATCCAACTATGAGTTTAGAAGATGCTCGTTTTTCTGTATTGAGATATTTCGCTGCTGAAATTCAAAACGCGTATGGACCAAATGTTCATGATCCAAGAAGTGGTGAGATTCTGGAGAGCCACATTGGTTGGTACCACAATATCATGAGTCTTTTGAGAAATTGGTATTTGATTCAAACTGCGGCTGTAGATCCGGCGGCTAGAGCTAAGAAATTTGACGATAAATTAATGGGAGAACTCATTCGTTTCGTGTCTTCGCATGAAGTAGGACATACATTAGGCTTGCGCCACAATATGGGAGCCAGCTCTGCCACTCCTGTTGAAAAACTAAGAGATAAAGACTACCAAGAGCAAAACGGACATACTTCATCTATAATGGATTATGCGCGTTTTAATTATGTTGCACAACCAGAAGATGGTGTGACTAGTTTATTTCCTAGAATTGGAGACTATGACAAATGGGCTATTAAGTGGGGATACTCTTACTTTGAAGACACGAAAACGGAAGCAGAAGAGAAAGCTTTTTTGAATGAAATGACTAAGGAAGCCTACAAGAACCGTCGTTTATGGTTTGGGTCTGAAACCAGTCCCTATGATCCAAGATATCAAACGGAAGATATTGGTGACAATGCTATGAGAGCCTCTGAATATGGTATTAAAAATCTAAAAAGAATTTTACCCAATTTACTAGAATGGTCTAAAGAAGATGGTGAAAGTTATACTGAACTGGACGAACTTTATGGCGCACTTACCGGTCAGTTTAGAAGGTATATGGGTCATGTAACTAAAAATGTAGGTGGAATATATGATAGTCCAAAAACGTATGACATGACTGGCAATCAATTTGAAGTAGTACCAAAAAGCATCCAGAAAGATGCTGTAGCATTCTTGAATACCCAGTTATTCACCACGCCAAAATGGTTGTTGAATCAAGATATTCTTTCAAAAATTAACCCGGAAAATGGTGTCGAAGCAATCAAAGGAATGCAGGATGCCACCTTAAACAGCTTATTAGCCGGAGACCGAATGGTACGCCTTTTAGAAACCTCCTCGGTGAGTAAAGACAACTATTCTGTAGATGAATTAATAACCGATTTGAACAAAGGAATTTTCTCTGAACTGAAAAATAAAAATTCTATTGACATCTACCGCAGAAACATCCAAAAATTGTATGTAGACAAGATGATTGAATTACTAAAACCAGGTACGGCAAGCGTTAGATCTGTTCCGGTAGGAGTTACTTATGGTTTCACCACCAGAAAAGTCAATCTGGCGCAAACGGATTTACCATCTATTGCTAGAGGTCAACTGAATAGTTTAAAAAATGAATTGAAATTATCTACTTCTAGAATGTCAGATCGAATGAGCAAATACCATGTTCTCGATTTAATTTCCAGAATAGGAGAAGCTTTAGATCCTAAATAATAAATTAAAAAGGGAAAATATTCAAACAACATTTTCCCTTTTTTTGTTAAATGTGACTTTAATGTAATGTATCTTGTAGAAACGCACGGCAGTACGTCTATACGTGATAAATAACAATAATGATAGAATTAAATACCCGACTTATTTAAAAAATAGGTCGGGTTTTTTGTTTCATGTATCCTAATGGATATATTGACCAGCCTACAAGTACAAACCAGCACAATATTCTGTGTGCTTTTTGAATTTCTCCACCTGTAGCAACAGCTAATTTTGAAGCTTCTCCTAACCTGATTTCATACACAATTCAAAATAAGCAAGTCCGAAAATGAAGTCCCATAGCGCTACACAATCGGTAAATACAACCTCGCCAAAGTACTATTCCAATTCTCTTATGGATTCTTTATTTTAGTGTTGCTGTTTACTTTTCACTCTGAGGAGGTACAAAACATTATATTAAACATCACAAAAATCAGTATTCCTATTCTATACATTTGGCTATCCTTACAGATTTCAGGTTCCTTATTTATAGCTATCAGTGTTTATTTGTATTGGAAATCAAAAAAAACGCCTAGAACTCTTTTATTTAGTACTATTTGCTATCCTTTTTAAATTCTCGAGTCTGATCTGGGGTTTTGCCATTTATTTTGTCTTGTGGCACAGTATTCCTTCTATAATTAACCAAATAAAGTTTTCAAATGGTTCTTGTTTCGTAAGCAATTTTATTGCATATTGCCCTGTAGCAGGCGTTTATTGGTTGGTTTCACTAGTAGAAATGGCACTTTTGTATTTTACATTTAAAGAAGAACAACTATTCAATACTTTATTTTTTTCTTTTTTGGCTGCCATAACATTTCCTCATACTTTAGTTATCACAAGAATGTTTCGTGGTAAAAAGGAGAATAAAATTAAAATCAATGTCCATAAAAAAACCGTTCACCAAAGGCGAACGGTTTTCTAAATCAATAATAGAGACGCAATAAATCGCGTCTCTACGAGAAATAATTATTTTACTTCTTCAAATTCAACGTCTTCAACATTGTCACCTTGAGCTGCTTCACCTTCTGGTTTAGATGCTGCTTGACCTTGTTCTCCTTCAGCATACATTGCTTCAGTTGCTTTTTTCCATGCCGCATTGATATTGTCAAGAGCCGTTTGAATTGCAGGAATATCTTGAGATTGGTGCGCCATTCTCAATTCAGTCAATGCGTATTCTACAGCTACTTTATTATCATCAGATAATTTAGCACCAAGTTCTTTCAATTGTGTTTCAGTTTGAAAAATCATTCCATCTGCTTCGTTCAATTTTTCAGCTCTTGATCTAGCGATTTTGTCAGATTCTGCGTTAGCTTCAGCATCTTGTTTCATTCTTTCGATTTCTTCAGATGTTAATCCAGAAGAAGCTTCGATACGAATATCGTGAGATTTTCCTGTTCCTTTGTCCGTTGCAGAAACTTTGATGATACCATTAGCATCAATATCAAAAGTTACTTCAATTTGTGGAACCCCTCTCGGTGCTGGTGGAATACCGTCTAAGTTAAAACGACCAATCGTTTTGTTATCAGCAGCCATAGCTCTTGCTCCTTGAAGAACGTGTAGTTCAACTGTTGGTTGAGAATCTGCTGCTGTAGAGAAAACTTGAGATTTTTTAGTTGGGATAGTTGTATTAGACTCAATAAGAGTTGTCATAACACCACCCATAGTTTCGATACCTAAAGACAAAGGTGTAACGTCAAGTAACAATACATCTTTTACATCTCCAGAAAGAACTCCACCTTGAATAGCTGCTCCAATGGCTACAACTTCATCAGGGTTAACTCCTTTAGACGCTTTTTTACCAAAGAATTTTTCAACCTCTTCAGCAATTCTTGGCATACGAGTAGAACCTCCTACAAGAATCACTTCGTCAATATCAGAAACAGATAAACCTGCATCTTTTAGCGCTTTAGCCACTGGTGCCATAGAACGTTTTACTAATGAATCAGTCAATTGCTCAAATTTAGCTCTTGTCAATTTTTTCACTAAGTGTTTTGGTCCTGAAGCTGTAGCGGTTACGTAAGGCAAGTTGATTTCAGTTTCAGCAGAAGAAGACAATTCAATTTTTGCTTTCTCCGCAGCTTCTTTCAAACGTTGTAATGACATTGGGTCAAGACGTAAGTCAATCCCTTCTTCCGTTAAGAAATCAGCAGCTAACCAGTCAATAATTTCGTGGTCAAAATCGTCTCCACCTAAGTGAGTATCTCCATTTGTAGACAATACTTCAAAAACTCCGTCTCCTAATTCAAGAACCGAAATATCAAAAGTACCACCACCTAAATCGTAAACAGCAATTTTTTGATCTTTACCTTTTTTATCCAAACCGTAAGCAAGAGCTGCAGCTGTAGGTTCGTTAATGATACGCATTACTTTAAGACCTGCAATTTCACCCGCTTCTTTCGTAGCTTGACGTTGTGCATCATTAAAGTAAGCAGGAACAGTAATAACTGCTTCAGTAACAGTTTGACCTAAATAGTCTTCTGCTGTTTTTTTCATTTTTTGAAGTGTCATTGCTGACAATTCTTGTGCAGAGTATAAACGGCCATCAATATCCACACGTGGTGTATTGTTGTCTCCTTTTACTACTTTGTACGAAACTCTTTTTGCTTCAGCTGTAATTTCGCCGAAAGAATGTCCCATGAAACGTTTGATAGAAGCAATAGTCTTAGTTGGATTAGTTACCGCTTGTCTTTTAGCAGGATCTCCTACTTTAATCTCTCCACCTTCAACAAAAGCGATGATAGATGGTGTTGTTCTTTTTCCTTCTGCATTAGGAATAACAACAGCTTCATTACCTTCCATTACAGAAACACAAGAGTTGGTCGTACCTAAATCAATTCCGATTATTTTACCCATTTTAAATATATTTAATTTTATTGTATACTAGTTTTAATGACTCGAAGTCGATAAG
The DNA here is from genome assembly GCF_003970305.1 of Flavobacterium sp. LB2P53. Classification (NCBI taxonomy): domain Bacteria; kingdom Pseudomonadati; phylum Bacteroidota; class Flavobacteriia; order Flavobacteriales; family Flavobacteriaceae; genus Flavobacterium; species Flavobacterium sp. LB2P53. The sequence continues at coordinate 42,177 of NZ_RYDG01000008.1, read as the reverse complement.
TCAATCTTTGTGCCAATACAAAAGGGACTAATGAATTGTCAGTTTATGTTAAAATTGGCGTAAAAAAATCTGACAATATGACATCACAGAGAAGTTGTCATTATAACCGAAGTTGTCATTCTTGATCTCAGGAATACTGAGATTTCACTTCTTATTTATTGAATAATTAAAAAAAGCGGACGTAATTTTATTCAGTATTTATAAAAAAAGATATTTCTGACACATACAATAAAATAATGGTTTTCTAATGTTAATTTAAAACTCAAAACATCCCAATCTAAAAATCAAAATTCTATTTTAGCGCCTTAATTTAATACAGTACTATTATGAAAGATTTAGTTGCAAAAATCAACGCTGAATTCGAAACATTCAAAACAGAATCTGAGTCACTAACTGAGAAAGGTGTCAAAGCTGCTGGACCAAGAGCTCGTAAATCAACTTTGGAACTAGAAAAACTATTAAAAGAGTTTAGAAAAGTTTCTGTAGAAGAATCAAAAAAATAAATTACGCAGCAAGCATCAGCCCTTTGGATTTTCTGAAGGGCTTTTTTATTTAATAGAATTCTTTATAAATTAGGCTTCGCTATTCAATATTTTTAGTAGTGCTAAAAATATACTCCAACAAATGGATCTAATTTATAATTTCATTAGCTTCCTACTTGCTTTTTGTCGTACTTTTGAGTTTCAAAAAAACACAGTACTTCCTTGGTATCAAATCTTGGAAACATCTATAAAAAAAAACAATGACTTCATTTAGTAAAGAATTATCTTTTCGCTGGTCAGATCTTGACCCTAATTTTCATGTACGGCACAGTGCCTATTATGACTTTGGCGCACAACATCGTATCGAAATTCTGGAAAGTCTTGGTTTGACCATTAAGGTGATGCAGTTGCAAGGCTTTGGCCCTATTCTTTTTAGGGAAGAATGTGTTTTTAGAAAAGAAATAAAGCTTTCTGACAAAATTTTTTTGCGCACCAAAACTTCAAAAGTAAATGCGGATGCTTCCCGTTGGTCCATTGTGCATGAGTTTATAAATGAGGACAACAAATTATGTGCAACTATAACAGTTGATGGCGCTTGGATGGATCTCAAACTTCGCAAACTAGCCTCTCCTACTCCAGAAATTGCGATTGAAGCCTTGAGTATTTTTCCTAAAAGTGATCATTTTACAGCACTTTAAAGAAAGAACGATTTATTGGCTGGTAAAAATAGGATAGTATCGTTGCTGTTTTTCTAAAACCATTCTTCATCGCCTTTCATTATATCCGTGTACTCTGAATTAATTTAAACTAAATTCTTTCTGAAATTGTATCGCAATTAAAACTGACTCCTAAACCATAACAACCCAATTCTGATAAATCATGAAATCCAGAAATTACTCCACCATTTACCGAATCATGCACTGGTCAATAGCCATTTGCATGACGCTAATGCTTATTACTATATTTCTTAGAATGACCTGGATGAACAAAAATAATGTCGCACTGATCATGCAAGAATATCTTTCAACCACAGATCAATCCCTATCCCAGGATCAGCTTATTTTGCTTGCTAAAAAAATAAGAAAACCCATGTGGGATTGGCACATATATATTGGTTATGCGTTAGTAGGGCTGTACAGCATCCGATTGGCGCTTCCCTTTTTTGGACAGATGAAATTCTCCAATCCCTTTTCCAAAGGATTAGCATTTAAAGAAAAAATTCACTATTGGACGTATTTAGTTTTTTATGCTTGCGTGGCAATTTCACTAATCACCGGTTTAATCATTGTTTTGGGTCCAGAAAACAGAAAGGAATCAATGGAAGATATACATGTCCTATCCATTTATTATTTATTGACCTTCATCGTAATTCACTTGGCGAGTATTTTCTTTTCTGAATTCACGAACCAACAAGGATTGATTTCTAGAATCATAAGTGGTTCAAAAAAGAAGAACTAAAACAAAAGATCTCTCAAAGAAATACTTAAAAATAGTATTTTAAAATCAATTTATTACTTCCTTTTGTCTAATTTTAAAACATGCCATTACACAATGATTGTTACTTACTATTGATCAGATAAAACCCGACAAAAAAATATAATTTCGATTAAAAAGTGATCCATTTGGCTTCTTTTATTATCGAACAAAATGAAAGCCCATATAAAACTAAATTAAAAATTATGACAGCACCAAAAGTAGTATTCTTTGATGTAAATGAAACCTTATTGGATTTAGGAGCCATAAAAAAAAGTATTGGTCAAGCCTTAGGAAATCGAGAAGATTTAACTGCCCTTTGGTTTACTACCATGTTGCACTATTCTTTAGTAACAACAGTTGGTGGTCAGTATACAGATTTTGGTACTATTGGAGCTGCTGCTTTAAGAATGGTAGCTGCGAATCAAGGTATTCTTTTAACAGAAGCGGAAGCTAAAGTAGCCGTAAGCAGTATAACCTCTTTACCACCTCATCCCGAAGTAAAAGAAGCGTTAGCAGCATTAAGAAATGCTGGTTATACATTAGTTGCCTTAACAAATTCATCAACCAAAGGCGTTGAAACTCAATTTAAAAATGCGGGCTTAACGGCATTTTTTGATCAAATTTTAAGTGTTGAAGAAGTAGGCAAATACAAACCAGATACTGCTGTGTATAATTGGGCAGCGCAAAAAATGGGAGTTAAACCCAACGAATGTTTGATGGTTGCAGCTCATGGTTGGGATATTGCAGGTGCAATTTGGGCAGGTTGGAGAGGAGCCTTTACGGCACGTCCCGGACAACAATTGTATCCTTTGGCACCATTACCTGAAATAAACGAAACAGATCTTCTAAAAATTGCCGAAAAACTTATATCCTTACAAAAATAACATAACATAAGTATCTCTTTACCACTTTGATTAAGAGATACTTATATTATTTAAATCTTGTTTGCAGGAATTGCCCTTTTGATATTTCAAGAAATACTTTTTACGCTGTTGAATTAATTATTTTTCACCAACACAATCAACACTTATAAATTTATATTTCACATTATCAAAATCTATAGGTACTCCTTTCACAAAATAAGAAGCTCCTAAATAAGTTTCGATTTTTCCATTACCTAAAATGAGTTCGTTCCCTTTCTTTAACATTGCCAATGGATTTTTATACGTTATTTTATCATAAGTTCCTTGAATAAACGAGTAGTCAGCAAATAATGTATCGCCTCGGAATTCGCCGTTGATTTTTCCAGTTTTTTTGGGCATGTTAAAAATCTTCATCACCATGTTTCCTGTAATTTTTCCGTTTTGCAAAGTGCTGATTTCTAAATCAATGGTATCTTTTTCAAACAAAGCTTTATAACACTGAACATTTATTGGCTTTTCAGCTTGGGTTCGGGCAGCATCTGTAGCGTTCAGATTTTTATTTTTTTTACAACTTTCGAACCCAAAGCAAGCTAACAGTAAACAAAAAAGGATTAGATTTTTCATGTAAGTAAATATTTAGTTAATAATTACACCTCAACAAGAGTATAAAGATAAAGTTTCTTTTTAAACTTTTTAGATAATTTCACCTAAATAAGGATTTGTCCATCGGGTATTAATTCTATAGACTCTACTATTTTATGGCGCTATTAGCACGCGATGTTTTGAAATATGTCGTTTAAAATTCTAAAATATATTTCAAAGAGGAATGTTAAGTCCAAAAAAAAACGGCTTTTTTTGATTATAAAAGATTATAAAATATAATCGGTATTAATAAAATTAGATTCTTTACTGCTCAATAATTCCTGTAAAATAGCATTGTTATAGGCATTGTCTTTAGATGCTACAAAGGTTCTAATTGAGAACGAGCGCAGCGCATCATGAATACTCAATGTTCCTACTGCTGAATCTTTTCGTCCTGTAAACGGGAGAACATCCGGACCTCTTTGGCAAGAACTATTCAGGTTTACTCTGCACACTAAATTCACCAAAGCATCAATAAGTGGTGCAATAGTTTTAATGTCTTTTCCAAACAAACTTACTTGTTGCCCATAATTCGATTCGGCCATATCATTCAAAGGTTCCTGAATGTCTTTGAAAGAAATAATAGGCACCACAGGACCAAATTGCTCTTCGTGATACACACGCATTTCTTTATTTACTGGAAATAAAACCGCTGGAAAGATGTAATTAGAATAATGTTGTCCTCCCTTTTCATTAATTATAGCAGCTCCTTTACTAGTAGCATCATCAATCAATTCCTGAATATAAGCTGGTTTTTCTTTTTCTGGTAAAGGCGTCAGAAACACGGAGGCATCCCACGGATTTCCAAAAACTAAGGCATCCACTTTGGCAGCAAAACGCGTATTGAACTCCTCAGCAATAGACTCATGCACATACAATACTTTCAAAGCCGTACAACGCTGTCCATTGAACGATAAAGAACCGGCAATACACTCTTGGATGGCCAAGTCTAAATCAGCATCCGGAAGAACTATCGCAGGGTTTTTCGCCTCTAAACCTAGGATCAAACGCAATCTGTTTTTATTAGGATGCTGGTCTTGTAATGCAATCGCTGAGGTACTGTTTCCTATCAAAGCCAAAATAGCTACTTTACCGGATTTCATTATTGGCGAAGCCACTTCACGTCCGCGACCGTATACAATATTGATGGCTCCTTTTGGGAAACTGCTTCTAAAAGCTTCTAATAAAGGGGAGATCAACAGCACACCATGTTTTGCCGGTTTAAAAATTACCGGGTTCCCCATGATCAATGCCGGAATGAGTAACGAAAAAGTCTCATTCAACGGATAATTATAAGGCCCAAGGCATAAAACAACTCCAAGCGGTCCTCTACGAACCATAGCGTTTACTCCCTGAACTTTAGAAAAATGAGCACTACGGCTGTTCAATTCTTTTAAACTGTCAATAGTATCATATATATATTCTACAGTTCTGTCAAATTCTTTTTCAGAATCACTCAATGATTTTCCTATTTCCCACATCAATAGTTTAACTACTTCTTTTCGGGTCGTTTTCATTTGAGTAACAAAGTTTTCCATACACTTTATCCGATCCGCCACTTTCATCGTAGGCCATAATCCTTGACCGTTATTATACGCTGCATTGGCTGCATTTACCGCTTCTAGAGCTTCCGTTCCCCCCATAGACGGGATAGAGCCTAAAATAGTTGGACCATATTCATCCGTAGACGAAATTGTTGAAAAAACAGGAGTTGTCTGACCGTTCCATTTTTTTAATTCTCCATCAATTAAGTACGTATCTTGATTTAATAAAGTGCTAATTTGAAATTCTTCTGGTATTACATTCATAAAAATAGATATTATATTTATAATTTGGCTCTGCCACGAAATCGGTATGCATTGCACTCTATACTGATTTGCAAAATAAAGACTTAATAATACCAGCATTAAAACATTACGTTAATTAAGCTTAATGGCAAAAAAGGGATTCCCTAAGTAGTGTGATTTCTAATTAAACCCACACAAAAAGTAGTAAAACCTGTAATTTAAATACTAAAAAGAGGTATTACCCTCTTTGCGTTTTATGGAGCTACTACTTCTCCATCCCATTCTATAATTCCGCCTATTAAGTTGTAGGCATTTTCAAAACCAAGCTGATTCATTATTTCGCATGCTTTTGCACTTCGCATTCCGGATCGACAATACACATAATACTTTTTGTTTTTGTCCAAAGCTTCTATTTCAGTTACAAAATCCTGGCCGCTGTGAATGTCAATATTGATGGCATTGGCAATATAGCCTTCGCTAAATTCATCTTCGGTTCTCACGTCTAGAATTACTGCATTTTCATCCGCTTCAAATTGAGAAATCCAATCTTCTTGTGTTAAATTCATAATGATGTTTTTTGTAAAAATACAACGTTTTTACCAAACAATAAACGTAACAATTGTTAATTAGATATTTTTATTGAAAAATCGTTTTCGCAAAACATTAAACATCAATAAACTAAAACCAAGGCTTGAATTCTTATTAAAAATAGTCTATTAAATCCATAGACAACAAGCCATAAATCAAAGATTTGTACACTGTTATAGTCTGAAAAACGGTCTGTTTTTTGAGTTATTTACACTACTTTTACAAGGCAGAATATAGAAAAAAAATAAAAATGCTTGATTCCATAAAAAAAATATTTCCTTCCTTTTCTACTGAACTAGTCAAAGATGTGGATGCAAATGCTGCGATCCAATCCTTCAAAACTGGTGATGTCATCATGCGCACCGGACAGTACATAAAAAATACTGTATTGGTAATCCGTGGAAAAATTAAGGTCTATCGCGAAGATGAAAATGGAGGAGAGTTTTTCATGTATTATTTGCAACCCGGTCAGGCTTGTGCCATTTCCATGATATGTGCCACCAAAAATGAAAAAAGCCAAATCATGGCTAAAGTCGTTGAAGATGTCGAACTAATCCTCTTGCCCTTACTCTTGATGGACAAGTGGATGATGCAACACCGCAGCTGGTATGAATTTGTAATTGATACCTACAGAAGTCGTTTTGAGGAGATTCTCGAAGTCATTGACAGCATTGCTTTCCGGGCGATGGATGAGCGATTGGAATTTTATCTAAAACGCCATGCCGATGTGTGTGGTTGTAAAGAATTGAAACTCTCCCATCAGGAAATCGCATCAGAGCTCAATACCTCAAGAGAAGTAATTTCGCGTTTGTTAAAAAAAATGGAGCAACGCGGCATTGTGGCCTTACACCGCAATAACATTGAACTGTTAAAATAAAATTTACGCCCTGAAGCGGTGCTTTTGTGCAACTATTTTTAAAATCAGAGCTTCAAAAAAATGTTACGATGGAATATTTAGGCTATTTTGCTTCTATTATTATTGGTCTTTCTTTGGGTTTAATTGGCGGTGGCGGATCCATACTTGCCGTTCCCATACTGGTATATCTCTTTAATATCAATCCGGAACTAGCCACCAGTTATTCGTTATTTATAGTCGGAATAACAGCTATGATTGGGAGCTACAGCCAGTACAAACTTGGTAATTTAAAAATAAAACCAGCACTTGCCTTTGCGATTCCTTCTCTCCTCTCTTTACTTTTTGTACGAGAAATTGTGTTACCAAAAATTCCGTCCGTTATTTTTACACTACACCATTTTGAAGTGTCAAAAAATCTTTTGATTCTCATTGTGTTTGCGTGTCTTATGATAGCCACATCCGTATCGATGATCAAAAAGGCAATACCAAAAAAAACTCTTCAAAAAGACAATTTCAGCAAGATAGCCCTCATTGGACTATTAGTAGGTTTTCTCACTGGTTTTCTAGGTGCCGGTGGTGGTTTTTTGATTATTCCAGCATTGCTTTTCTTTGCAAATTTACCTATGAAACAAGCTATTGGCACCTCTTTATTGATTATCTTTATTACTTCGTTAATTGGTTTTGGCGGCGATGTGTTAAACGGTATCAGCATCAATTTCAGACTACTTTTTACCATTTCGGCAATTGCCATCCTGGGACTGTTCATTGGTACCTATTTATCTAAAAAAATCGATGGCGCAAAACTAAAACCGGCTTTTGGTTGGTTTGTGTTAGCTATGGGAATGTATATTATTATCAAAGAATTTCTCCTGAATTAAATAAACAGAATGTAGCAATTGTTACCGTTTATCCTAAAAAACAGAAGTACATTTATACCATAAATTAAAAAAACGCAATCATGCAAATCGAACAAATATATACCGGATGTTTAGCACAAGGCGCCTATTATATCACATCAAATGGAGAAGCAGCCATTATTGACCCGTTACGGGAAACCCAGCCCTATCTGGATCGATTAGAACGAGATGGTGTGCAATTAAAATACATTTTTGAAACTCATTTTCACGCTGATTTTGTTTCCGGTCACATAGATTTAAGCCGTCAAACTGGTGCTCCTATTGTTTATGGCCCAAATGCAACATGTGAATTTGAATGCATTTCTGCAAATGACGGACAGGAATTCAGCATTGGAAACATCAAAATAAAAGTACTACACACGCCGGGACATACCATGGAAAGCACCACTTTTTTATTGATAAACGAAAACGGAAAAAACCATGCCATTTTCTCCGGTGACACCTTGTTCATTGGTGATGTGGGAAGACCGGATTTAGCCCAAAAAGCGGCACACATGACCCAGGAACAGCTGGCCACAACTTTATTTCATTCTTTACGAACAAAGATTATGACCTTGGCAGACGACGTCATCGTATATCCTGCTCACGGTGCAGGAAGTGCCTGTGGAAAAAACATGAGCAAGGAAACCGTTTCGACCATTGGCGACCAAAAAGCGACCAATTATGCGTTGCGTGCGAATATGACGGAAGCTGAATTTGTTCATGAAGTCACGGAAGGTTTATTGCCTCCGCCAGCTTATTTTGGTATGAATGTGGCAATGAACAAAAAAGGATATGAAAGTTTTGAAAACGTTTTGAATCTGGGAATGCGTGCGCTTTCCCCTTCTGAATTTGAAGTAGCCGCTGAAGAAACCGGAGCTTTATTATTGGACACTCGGAAAAATGGGGAATTTGCCAAAGGATTTATTCCGCAATCCATAAACATTGGTATCGATGGTGATTTTGCTCCTTGGGTAGGCACTTTAATTGCCAATGTGCAACAACCCATCCTGATTGTTTGTGAACCGGGACAAGAGGAAGAAACCGTTACGCGTTTGAGCCGTGTGGGTTTTGACAACTTAATGGGGCATCTGGCTGGTGGTTTTGATACCTGGGCAAAAGCAGGAAAAGAAATGGATACCGTACATAGAATTACTGCAGAACAATTTGCCAAGGAAGTAAAAATTGGCCAAAGCAAAGTAATCGACATTCGGAAAGAAAGTGAATACTCCGCAGAGCATGTTGAGGAGTCCTACAGCAAGCCATTAGCAGCTATTAATGAATGGATCAAAGACATAAATCCTAAAGCCCATTTTTACCTGCATTGTGCCGGTGGATACCGCAGTATGATTGCGGCTTCAATACTGGAAGCGCGGGGTTTTAGAAATTTTACTGAAATTGAAGGCGGTTTTAATGCTATTGCAAAAACGACTGCTCCTAAAACAGATTTCGTTTGCCAAAGCAAAATTTTGAAATAAAAATAATTTCAATGACAACGGCTGTTTCAAAGTAATGGCTATTTCAAAAAAAAAAAATTATGGAGCATCTAAAATGTTGTGTCATTTCTAACAACGAACCGCTGGACCAAGCCTATTGGGAAACACAATACAAAACCAAAACAACCGGTTGGGATTTAGGCCAAGTATCTCCGCCCTTACAAAGGTATATCAATACTATAACTACTAAAAACAGTCGTGTTTTGATTCCCGGTTGTGGCAACAGCTACGAAGCGGAATATCTTCTGGAGCATGGATTTACAAATGTTACCGTTATTGATATTGCTCCAACACCTGTTAGAGCTTTAAAAGAAAAATTTAAAAACAACCCTTCTATTAAGATTGTTTTAGGCGATTTCTTTGCATATCAGGGAAAGTATGATTTGATTATTGAGCAAACTTTTTTCTGCGCTTTGCCTCCTACAATGCGCCAGAAATACGTTTGGAAAATGCATCAACTCTTGGCTGAAGAAGGAATTCTGGCGGGATTATTATTCAATAGAACGTTTGAATCCGGACCTCCTTTTGGCGGAAACAAAGAAGAATATGAACTGATTTTCAAAGGTGCTTTTGACTTTTTGAAAATAGATGTGTCTAAAGATTCAATTGCACCAAGAGCAAATTCAGAGTTGTTTATCGAATTAAAAAAAAACAGTCAGGTTGTTGTGAATTTATATGAGCTGGAAGGCATTACAGATAGCGACTGTATGGAAAAACTTATAGAAAAACTACTGGCAATTAACGGTGTTTTAAATGTAAGCATCAGCAGTAATTTTGCCGATGTACTACTTGTGAGTAAAAAGGAAATTACAACCGAAACATTACAGGAAGTGACTGCTTATGACGAAAAGTACGCTATCAAAAAAATAAAGAACTAAATTCAGATTCCTTTTTTAGAGACAAAAAATGAAAACATTATTTACAAATTGGCATATTATGCGCTGGGTGCGGCTAGTGTTTGCCTTATTTTTATTTGCACAAACCAGTATCCTGTATAGCACTTAAAAAATAATTAACAAAAAAAATCAACATTTGTATATACAACTATAAAAAGTGTTACATTTGTACCAACAAATTACATATATACAAATATGAAAATTGAAGAAATTTTAAAAACAACTATACCAATGGATAATTCAAAAAAAATTATCCTTAATGTGTTGTACACACAAAATGTAATTACAGAAAACTTTAATGAATTATTAAAACCTCACGAAATATCAGGAGAACAATACAATGTACTTCGAATATTAAGAGGGCAAAAAGGAAATCCTGCAAATATGTGGGCTATTCAGGAGCGAATGTTAGCCAAGACCAGCAACACCACCCGATTAGTTGACAAACTACTATTGAAAGAGTTTGTCACTCGAAAAGTGTGTCCTGAAAACAGACGTAAAATAGAAGTTCTGATTACACAAAAAGGATTAGATGTTCTAGCAGTATTAGATCCTAAAGTTATAGCGCACGAACGGTTTTTCTCAAAAAATTTGAGTGCAGAGGAAATCATTCAATTAAATCAATTATTAGAAAAATACAGAAACCAATAAATAGTATATACAATATGAACACCTTTTTAGATCACCAAAATTGGAGATACGCCACCAAAAAATTTGACGCCACCAAGAAAATATCCAATGAAGATTTAAACATTCTAAAAGAAGCAATCCGTTTAAGTTCTTCTTCCTACGGATTGCAACCTTACAAAGTCATAATTGTTGAAAATCCTGAATTAAGAGCTAAAATTAGACCATCGGCCTGGGGACAATCACAAATTGTAGAGGCATCACACTTAATTATCTTTGCTAATGAAATTAACTTTGGCACAACTGGAATCGATAATTATTTTAAAAACACCAGTGAAACCAGACAAATTCCTTTAGAAAGTATGAAGGGATATCAAGAGCTGGTAATCAAAAACATTACGTCTCTTTCCGAAGAAATGCGAAATATCTGGACGGCAAAACAAACGTATTTAGCTTTAGGAAATTTATTGAACGCCGCTGCTGAACTTAAAATTGATGCTACACCTATGGAAGGTTTTGTTCCCGCCGAGGTTAATGAAATATTAGGTCTGGACAAATTAGGATTAAATGCCACTTTAATAGCAACTATTGGCTACAGACACGAGGAAGATGCAACACAACACAACAAAAAAGTTAGAAAATCAAACGAAGAATTATTTATCACATTATAATTATTAATCAAATTCAAATTTAAACACTCAAACACATGAAAAAATTCAAATCAATCGCATTAGCATTAGTAGTAGTTTTATCTGCGGTATCTGTAACAGCCCAAACTAAAAAAGTTGATGTTGCAAAAAGCACCATCAACTGGACAGGAAAAAAAGTAACGGGACAACATGAAGGAACAATCAACCTGAAAGATGGCGCATTAGTTTTTAAAGGAAAAAAATTAGTTGGCGGTACCTTCAACGTAGACATGAGCTCACTTTTGGCAACAGATTTAAAAGCAGGTCAAGGCAAAGAAAAATTAGAAGGCCACTTGAAATCAGAAGATTTTTTTGGAACTGAAAAATTTGCAACAGCAACTCTAGTATTCAAAAAACTAGTAACTAAAGCGCCTAATGTGTATACAGTAACTGGAGATTTAACAATTAAAGGAATTACGAAACCAGTTACTTTTGATTTAACCACAACCGCAAATACAGCTTCAAGTACTGTAATAATTGATAGAACAAAATATGATATCAAATACGGTTCCGGAAGTTTCTTTGACAACCTTGGAGACAAAGCAATCTCAGACGAATTTACTTTAGCTGTTGCTTTGAAATTCTAAATTTCAGTACATTTTGTTTTCAAACCCCAACAAGCAATTGTTGGGGTTTTATTTTTAATAATTCTAGCCTGCATATTTATTTAACAAAAAAACTTTACCTTTCAACTTATTTAACGCCTAATGTTTTTGAAAAATCAAATTTCATTTCTATCTTTGTAACATGAAAACAATTTTAAACAATACTTGGTGGTGGTACAATTTACGTCAGTCGTCGTGAACTAAGCTCCTATAGTATTATTAAAACTATAAATATAAAAGGCTTGTCATCACGACAGGCCTTTTTTTGTTTCAAATTATAAATTAGAACGCACAGGATACATCCTGTTGCTATCAAATAATAAAAACATAATGAAAACTTTGATATTAAATACCAAATACAAACAAATCCTGGCAGATACGATAACTCCTGTCAGCGTATATCTCAAAATTCGTGATAAATTCCCAAATAGTTTACTACTGGAAAGCAGCGACTATCATGGTAATGACAACAGTTTCTCCTATATTTGTTGTAATCCGATTGCTTCCATAAAAATAGAAAATGAAATCATCTACAAAACATTTCCTGATGGGAGTTTTGAGAAAATTGAAATTGATGCCAACACCAATATCCCGCAAGTAATTCAAGAATTTTCAGGTCAATTCAAATCCGAGAAAAACGATTTTAAATTCATCAATAATGGACTTTTTGGATATATTTCGTACGATGCTGTTCGTTACTTTGAAAAAGTGTCTATTGCCAAAAAAGAAAATAGCAATACCATTCCTGATGTGTATTATGCCGTGTACCAAAACATAATTGCTATTAATCATTTCAAGAATGAGGCCTATATTTTTTGTCATAGTTTAGATGGTAAAAACAACATTTCAGAAATTGAACAATTATTACAATCCCGAAATATTGCTTCTTATAAATTTTCGAAACAAGGAGACGGATTTTCAAATTTAACCGACGAAGAATTCAAACATAATGTGGCTTTAGCCAAAAAACATTGCTTTAGAGGTGATGTGTTCCAATTGGTTTTGTCCAGACGATTTACACAAGGGTTCAAGGGCGATGAATTCAATGTATATAGAGCATTGAGAAGCATTAATCCTTCGCCTTATTTATTCTTTTTTGATTACGGTGATTTCAAAATATTTGGTTCTTCGCCCGAAGCCCAAATTATTGTTAAAGACCGTAAAGCTGAAATTCATCCTATTGCAGGAACTTTTAAAAGAACGGGAGATGATGAAAAAGATGCCATTCTTGCCAAAGAGCTATCCATTGATAAAAAAGAAAATAGTGAACATGTGATGTTGGTGGATTTAGCCCGAAATGATTTGAGCCGCAACGGTCATAATGTGAATGTAGAGAAATACAGGGAGGTGCAGTTTTTCTCACATGTCATTCACTTAGTTTCAAAAGTAACCGGACATTTACATGAAAAAGCTTCTACAATGCAGGTTGTAGCCGATACTTTTCCAGCTGGAACATTGAGTGGCGCTCCCAAACACAGAGCCATGCAACTGATTGAGGAGTATGAAAAAACAAATCGTAATTTTTATGGTGGTGCTATAGGTTTTATGGATTTTGAAGGCAATTTTAATCATGCGATTATGATTCGGACTTTCCTTAGTAAAAACCATCAATTGCATTCTCAAGCCGGCGCCGGAATTGTAGCCAGTTCAGATGAAGAAAGCGAAATGCAGGAAGTATATAATAAATTGAGGGCCTTAAATGCCGCTTTGGATTTAGCAGAAACAATATAAATCCCCTCCCCAACCCTCCCCGAAGGGAAGGGAAGGAAAGGGAGCCAAATGTAAAAAAATTAGCAACTTATGAAGTTGTAAATAAAAATAACAATTAAAAAACCTATTTACCCCAATAGGTACTCCCCTCCTTCGGAGGGGTTGGGGGAGGAAAATGAAAAAAATACTAGTTATAGATAATTACGATAGTTTCACTTACAATTTAGTGCATTATCTGGAAGATTTAGATTGCGAAGTAACCGTTTATAGAAACGATGAATTTGATATTGATGAAATTGCCGTTTTCGATAAAATTCTTCTTTCGCCGGGACCCGGAATTCCGGATGAAGCGGGGTTACTCAAAGCAGTGATTCAAAAATATGGCCCTACAAAAAGTATTTTTGGGGTATGTTTAGGCCAACAAGCAATAGGTGAAGTCTACGGTGGGTCACTTTCTAATTTAGAAAAAGTCTACCACGGTGTGGCCACTAATGTAAAAACTGTTGTTGATGATGAGCTTTTATTTGAAGGGTTAGGAAAGGAATTTGAAGTAGGGCGGTACCATTCTTGGGTAGTTAATGCCAATTTACCGGATGTTCTAGAGGCAACTTCCTTTGATGAAAACGGGCAGGTAATGTCATTGCGCCACAAAACATACGATGTCCGTGGTGTACAATTTCATCCCGAAAGTGTGTTGACTCCAAATGGGAAAAAGATATTGGAGAATTGGGTTAAAAATTAGTCATAAAGTCAAATATCACAAAGTCGAAAGACTTTAAGACTTTAAGACTTTAAACTTTAAGACATATATAAAAATGAAAAATATATTAAACCGATTAATCAACCACGAAATGCTTTCGAAAGAAGAAGCAAAAAACGTATTAGTTAATATCTCCTACGGAAGTTACAACACCAGTCAGATAGCTGCTTTCCTTACCGTGTATATGATGCGAAGCATCAGCATTGAAGAGTTAGCCGGTTTTCGTGAAGCATTATTAGAACTGTGCATTCGTGTGGATTTATCCGCCTACAATACCATTGATTTATGTGGCACTGGTGGTGACGGGAAAGACACATTCAATATTTCAACTCTGGCTTCTTTTGTAGTTGCCGGAGCCGGAATAAGAGTAGCTAAACATGGTAATTACGGAGTATCCTCTATTTCTGGCTCGAGTAATGTTATGGAAAAACTGGGAATCAAATTCAGCAACGATGCTGATTTTCTGGAAAAATGCATCGATAAAGCAGGGATTTGTATATTACATGCGCCCTTATTTCACCCCGCTATGAAAAATGTGGGACCTATTCGAAAAGAATTAGGGGTAAAAACTTTTTTCAATATGTTAGGACCAATGGTAAATCCATCGTTCCCAAAAAATCAATTGGTTGGTGTTTTCAATTTAGAAATGGCCAGAATGTATGCGTATTTATATCAAAATACTGATGTGAACTTTACCATCCTGCATTCGCTTGACGGCTATGATGAAGTGTCCTTGACGGGACCTACAAAAACGATTACCAGCTCCATGGAAGGCATGATAAATCCGGAAGATTTTGGTGTTCGCCTTTTGCTGCAAAGCGAAATCGAAGGAGGGAAAACTATAGAGCAATCTGCTCAAATGTTTACTGATATCATTTCCGGAAAAGGAACTGAAGCACAAAATAATGTGATTTGTGCCAATGCGGCCATGGCAATTGCGACTGTTACAAAATGTTCTCCTTTAGAAGGATTTCAAATAGCGAAAGAAAGTTTATTATCCGGTAAAGGACTTGTAGCTTTGAAGAAATTGAAAGATTTAAGTAAATAAAAATAGTTTGAAGTTCAAGGTTTAAAGTTGTTTGCATTTCGAACAACTTTAAACCTTGAACAAAGAAAACTTTAAACAAAAAAATAAATGAATATTTTAGATAAAATCATAGTTGACAAAAAAAGAGAAGTCATTCTCAAGAAATCTATCATACCTGTTACACAATTGGAAGCTTCCGTTTTCTTTGAAAAAAAAACTATTTCTTTGAGTGATAATTTACGAAACAGTACATCCGGAATTATTGCGGAGCACAAACGCCGTTCGCCTTCCAAAGCAGCAATAAATTATAGTTTTACTGTTGAAGAAGTAACCAAAGGCTATGAAAATGCTGGGGCTTGCGGAATTTCAGTATTGACAGATGGAAAATATTTTGGTGGTTCTTTAGACGATTTACTTTTGGCAAGAGCCACAGTAAATATACCATTATTGAGAAAAGAATTCATTGTTGATGACTATCAAATATTGGAAGCCAAAGCATACGGAGCCGATTTAATTCTACTTATCGCAGCAATTTTAACCAGAGAAGAAATCAAATCCTTGTCTGAATTTGCCAAAAGTTTAGGACTAGAAGTTTTACTGGAGGTACACAATCAAGAGGAACTGGAAAAATCGATTATGCCTACCTTAGATATGATTGGTGTAAACAATCGCAATCTAAAAACATTCGAAGTGAGTTTGGATTTCAGCAAGCAATTAGCAGCGCAAATCCCAAATGATTTTGTAAAAATTTCCGAAAGTGGGATTTCATCAGTTGAAGCGATTAAGGAATTAAAACCATTCGGATATAAAGGATTCCTGATTGGAGAAAACTTTATGAAAACTGCTAATGCAGGTAAAGCTGCAACCGAATTTATCAGCCAACTATAAAACAACCCTGTTAAGGTTCAAAACTCTAAAAGGATTGAATTAAAAAAAAAACTGGAAATGAAAAAACAAACAGACCATCAAGACGCTTCGGCTCCCTCCTCTTCGAGGTGGGCTGGGGTGGGGATAAAAATTTGCGGCATGAAATATCCCGATAATATAATCGAAATAGGGTCGCTTCTACCCGATTATATGGGATTTATATTCTGGGAGAAATCGGCTCGATATTTTGATGGTGTGATTCCAAATTTACCAAAATCAATTAAAAAAGTAGGCGTTTTTGTCAATGAAAGGACCGAAGTTATTTTGGCGAAAACCAATAAACACGATTTGCAGGCCATTCAATTGCACGGTCACGAATCCGTTGCCTTTTGCCAGGAATTAAAAAATAAAATTGATCGTAAAATTGATATTATAAAAGTATTCTCTGTTGATGATTCTTTTGATTTTGAGGAACTAAAACCGTTTGAAACCGTTTGTGATTATTTTCTTTTTGATACCAAAGGAAAATTACCCGGAGGCAACGGAACCACATTCAATTGGAAAGTATTAGAAAAGTATCCCTCAAGCAAACCGTTTTTCTTGAGTGGTGGAATCGGAATTGATGAAATGAGCGCTATAAATGAAATTTCGAAAACCAATTTACCGCTTTACACCATTGATGTAAACAGTAAATTTGAGATAGAACCCGGTTTAAAAAACATACAATTGTGTAAAGACGCACTGCAGTACGTCTCTACAGATAATAA
Source organism: Flavobacterium sp. LB2P53 (assembly GCF_003970305.1). Classification (NCBI taxonomy): domain Bacteria; kingdom Pseudomonadati; phylum Bacteroidota; class Flavobacteriia; order Flavobacteriales; family Flavobacteriaceae; genus Flavobacterium; species Flavobacterium sp. LB2P53. The sequence goes on along the minus strand of NZ_RYDG01000008.1, from coordinate 25,143 downwards.
AATAAAAAAATAAAACTATGTCATACAACGTTAACGAAAAAGGCTATTACGGAGAATTTGGAGGCGCCTTCATTCCTGAAATGTTATATCCAAATGTGGAAGAATTACGTCAAAATTATTTAAAAATTACAGCTGAGCCTGAATTTCAGGCTGAATTTGATGCCTTGCTTAAAGAGTATGTTGGTCGCCCTACGCCTCTTTATTTTGCAAAACGGTTATCAGAACAATACAACACTAAAATCTACCTAAAAAGAGAAGATTTATGTCATACTGGCGCGCATAAAGTGAACAACACCATTGGACAAATTTTATTAGCCAAACGTTTGGGTAAAAAACGTATCATTGCCGAAACCGGTGCCGGGCAACATGGCGTAGCAACAGCAACTGTTTGTGCGTTAATGGGACTGGAATGCATCGTGTATATGGGTGAAATTGACATCAAACGTCAAGCGCCAAATGTAGCTCGTATGAAAATGTTGGGTGCCGAAGTGCGTCCGGCGCTTTCAGGATCAAAAACCTTAAAAGATGCCACAAACGAAGCCATTCGCGACTGGATTAACAATCCTGTAGACACCTATTATATCATTGGATCCGTCGTAGGACCACACCCTTATCCGGATATGGTGGCGCGTTTCCAAAGTGTTATTTCTAAGGAAATTAAAGAACAATTATTGGAAAAAGAAGGTCGTGAAAACCCTGACTATGTGATTGCCTGTGTAGGTGGTGGTAGCAATGCTGCCGGAGCCTATTATCATTTTCTGGATAATGAAGACGTGACTATTATTGCGGTCGAAGCAGCAGGATTAGGAGTCGATTCAGGCGAAAGTGCTGCTACATCGGCATTAGGGAAAGTAGGCGTTATTCACGGTAGTAAAACCTTGTTGATGCAAACTCCTGATGGTCAAATCACCGAGCCATATTCCATCTCGGCAGGATTGGATTATCCAGGCGTAGGTCCTATGCACGCTAATTTATTCGCTACTGGCAGAGCACAATTCATCTCCATAACGGATGATCAAGCCATGCAATGGGGGTTAAAATTATCCCAAATGGAAGGACTGATCCCCGCTATCGAAAGTGCGCATGCCTTTGCCGTTCTCGACCAAATGAAATTCAAAGCAGATGATATTGTTGTCATCAATCTTTCCGGTCGTGGCGATAAGGATTTGAATACTTATATTGATTATTTTAAATTATAGTTGATTTGACCCTCATTTTTTTAGGGTTTATCCCGAAATTATTTCGGGGCGTTCCCTCGCTTCCACTAACGTTACTGCGAGGTCAGGATTTTCGTTGCACTCTTTTTTATCTCGTTAAAAAACGAGACGAAAAAGGATTTTCACTGCAAACGAAGTTCACTGAACTTCAATAAAAAATAAGAGTTTAGTGAAGTAATCCTTAACGCAAACCCAACAACATAAAAATGACGTTCAATTCACATTTTAAAAATAGAAACTATGGAAAAATTATTCGCTTACAGCAGCTTACAAAATGTGGACATACAAAAAGATCTTTTTGGGCGTATTCTTGAGGGAACTCCTCAAACACTAATTGGTTACATCATAAAAGAAATCCAAATTGAAGAAGAATTTGGATTAGTGCACTACCCCATTATTACCGAAACCCAAAAACCGGAAGACACCATCAACGGAATGGTGTATTCCGTTTCTTCACAAGAACTTCGCCAAACGGATTTGTACGAAGGATTGCATTACAAACGTGTTGAAGTGCATTTGCAATCCGACCAAAAAGCTTGGGCGTACAGCGCCGCTATCTAAACATTCCAATTAAAACTCCAAGGTAAAAAAGATCCTAAAATAGAATAAAAAAATACGACAATGAACCGAATAAATCAAAAACTACAAGACACTAAGAAGATCCTTTCCATCTATTTCTCGGCAGGATATCCCAACCTTAACGATACCGTACAAATCATCCAGGATTTAGAAAAAAGCGGGGTGGATATGATTGAAATAGGATTGCCGTTCAGTGATCCATTGGCTGATGGACCAACGATTCAAGCCAGTTCCACACAAGCATTGCACAACGGAATGACGACACAAGTTTTGTTTGACCAATTAAAAGACATTCGTAAAACAGTATCTATTCCTTTAGTGATTATGGGATATTTCAACCCAATGTTGCAATACGGAATCGAGAATTTCTGCCAGAAATGTGCGGAGATTGGCATTGACGGGTTAATCATTCCCGATCTTCCCGTTGACGTATATGCAGATGAATATAAATTAACTTTCGAGAAATACGGATTGAAAAATATATTCTTAATTACACCACAAACTTCTGACGAGCGCATCAACTTTATTGACAGTGTATCTGATGCATTTATTTACATGGTAAGTTCCGCGAGCGTTACAGGATCACAATCCGGTTTTGGAAGCGTTCAAGAAGACTATTTCAAACGCATTGCCAAGATGAATCTGAAAAACCCTCAAGTAATAGGTTTTGGCATCAATAACAAGGAAACCTTTAATCAAGCCACTCAATTTGCCAAAGGAGCAATTATAGGAAGCGCTTTCATTCAGCATTTAACTGAAAATGGTACCGGTAAAATCGAGGAATATATAAACGCAATTCGATAACTAATCTCTTTTATATAAAATCAAACGGCGTTTACAGTTCCTTTAAACGCCGTTTTTTTAGGATCATTTAGTTAAGTACATGACAAAAAGTAAAACAGATTGTTTTCTAAAAACTTAAATCCTGTTAAAATAAATTTTGACAAGTAATCAAATCCATATTTAAAAACGTTTACTACTCTTCTTCCATGTTTTTTTATTATTATTTGGATGTTTTCATCTAAATAGTCACCAATTTTATAACACCATACAAAAGCAATGATTGTCAAAGAAAATAGTTTCTCTAATCTTTCTAAATCGGATACATGAGTAGCCTTTTTTGTTTATATTTCAAAAAGGAGAACCCTGTGGAACTACCTCTTTTTAAGGAGCAGACAAAAAAATATTTTTCACTTGATGAAAGGCCCTAAAATTGATTTTTTTGAGCTATCGTGCAACTACATAAACGTGAATTAAATACCTAAAAATCAATTTAATAAAACAAAAATAATCCTTTGTTCTATTAATTATTAGTACCAAAAAGGGCTGTCGATTGACAGCCCTTTATAATTAATTAAATACTTAAATTAGAATTTATAGTTTAATGATAAATTAAACATTGTTCCTAATTGGCTAAAGTGGTATCCATCATACGTCATTTGAGAGTAACGTTGGTTGAAAGTAACCAAATTAGACTGATTTTTTACTTGAGCTGGATCGTTTAAAATAGCTCTTCCTGCAGCGTTTTCTGCTTTGAAATTCCATTCAGGAAGCACGTTTAATAAGTTATTCACGTTTAAAGATAAAGTTAATTTATCAGTCGCTGTGAAATTAATACCTAAATCAGTAACGATTTTTGGAGTAAATTCAGTTCTTAAGTTAGCGTCCATACCATCTTGTTTGAAAATAGATTTCCCAAAGTAAGTGTTATTAAGGGAGAAACCAAATTTTCCAACTTCGTAATTCGCTCCTAAGATCCATTTTGTATTTGGTCTTGAAGTAAACGTTAATGCATCTAACGTTGCTCCAAAGTTATTACTAGCAACTGGAGAAATTCGCTCATTTTGAAAAGTTACGTTTCCAGATAAATTGAATCCAAGTTTACCAGATCCTAATATAATGTTATTGTAATTAGAAACTACATCTAAACCTGAAGTTCTAGAGTCAAATGAATTCTCAAACCAAGCTACATTACCAAATTCAGTATCCTGTCTGTCTCCTAAAACAATTCTATCTTCTACTTTAATGTTATAGTAATCTAATGTGAAATTAAAATTTTTCGTTGGTTTTGCTCCAATTCCGATAGTGATATTTGTTGATTTCTCAGCATCTAGCGGATCAATTCCTAATTTACGTGCTTGTGGTGAAACGTTATTTATAATTCCACTAACTTGAATTCCTTGTCCCGCAACGAATGAGTATTGTGATTTTTGCGTGTAAATTTGGTGTAATGTAGGTGCTCTAAATCCAGTAGAAATAGACCCTCTTAATGTAATTTTGTCATCTAAAAATTTATATCTAGAACTTAATTTCCAAACTGTTGCACCACCGAAATCGCTATAATCTTCATAACGAACAGTACCATTGATTAAGAAATCTTTGGTCACATCATAAGCAAGGTCAAAATAAGCTCCTAAATTATAACGATTCCATGATCCTGAATTTTCAGGTCGATTACCTGCAAATGAGTCAGCTCCAATTCCGTCCCAAGATGCTTTATCCCCTTCAATTACTTCGAAAGTTTCTGTTCTCATCTCAGATCCAAAACCAATACTAACTTTGTCAGATAATATTTTAGAGACATCTAAGTTTCCTACAATATGATTGAAAGCAGTCCCTCCTGGTTTGAATGATATTGGGCTGTTTTCTCTGTAAACTTGAGCACCATTTCCATCTACAATGTTAGATCTATTCTGTGAGTTGTTTACAGAATATGATTGGGTGTTACCACCTACAGTAATACTCGCGTCAGTATTCCAGTCATTTTTAGTTGATTTGTAACCTAATGTTCCGTTATAGTCATTTAAATCCCCTTCAAAAGTAGGAACATATCCTTGGTAAGAAGCTGCAGTACCGTCACCAAATAAGTCTTTCAAATAAGGTGCAGATGCTAATGTTCTCCAATATGGAGTTCTGTAGTTAGCAAATGAATTTACTTTTTTGTAAACATAAGCGGCATTGTAATACAATTGAGATGTTTCGCTTAATTCACTTCCACCATTTACTAAGAATTTTGCAGCAGCAGTTTCAGGTGAACCATTAATATTCCCTGCATCTGGTTTTTTAGCTAAAAATGCCTGAACGTCTGATAGAGAAGCCCCAAAATCTGCTGCTTCACCAGCGGCATCTACAGTCCCTGGTCTGTTAGATAAATTAACTTTCGAAAAATCAATAGTATAATTTATAAATCCTTTTTCTCCTACCGTTGTTCCATTATTTAAACTTACACCTAGCATTTCGCCGTCACCAGCAGAAGTCATTCCACTTCTTACTGTTACTGATCCGTCACGTGTTCCTTTTTTTAAGATAATATTCATTACCCCAGCAATTGCATCAGAACCGTATTGAGCCGATGCACCATCACGAAGTATTTCCACTCTTTCGATTGCATCAGTAGGAATAGCAGAGATGTCAGCACCTGTTTCACCACGTCCCGGAGAGGTTTGTACATAAAGTAAAGAACTTAAATTTTTACGTTTCCCGTTGATAAGGATTAACGTTCTACTCGGTCCCATGTTTCTAATCTCATAAGGATCTAATAATGAAGTTGCATCATTTACCGGAGTCTGAACGGTGTTGAACGATGGAATCTTGTATTGTAAAGCTTTGTCAAAAGAAGCTTGCCCTGTTGAGGCTAAATCCTTTGCAGAAATAACATCAATAGGTAATGCTGATGTGGTATTACTTCTTGGCGCAGTTCTGCTTCCAGTAACTACAACTTCATTTAGATTTTGTCCGCCTTCTTCTGATAAGACAACATTCAGCACAGCACTTGTAACTGCTTTTTCTAATTTAGCAAAACCTACATAGCTAAAAACTAAAGTAGCCCCGTCTTTAACTTTTATCTTGTATGCTCCATTCATATCAGTAGAAACCCCATTTTGAGTTCCCTTTTCAACAATGTTTACACCAGGCAAAGCATTCCCGGTGTTTTCTTTTACAACACCCGAGACTTCTTTTTGTGCAAAAAGAAACGAGATGTTTAATAGAAATAATAATAATGCAAATTTTCTCATAATAAGTTTTGTTTGATTTTTGGTTTGGTTTTAAATCGATCGCAATATAATTTTTTTTAACAAAATATTAGTAAATTTTTCGTTTTTTTATAAAAAATATTTCAGATACGTTTAATCTGAAATTTTACTTATTTAAACATTTTTAAAATCTTATCTTTGCATACTTTTAGCGGTAGCTACTAAATTTTACGTTTAGCGTGTCATTCAAAAAAAGCATTACAAAATCGTGATGAAATCTGTTCAAAAACAGCAAAAATGACGATACTATACTCCATTAAAAATAAATATTATCTACATATGAAAGCAGGAATTGTAGGATTACCAAATGTTGGAAAATCAACATTATTCAATTGTTTATCCAATGCAAAAGCGCAAAGTGCCAACTTTCCTTTTTGCACCATCGAACCCAATATAGGTGTTGTAAATGTTCCGGATTCCAGAATGGAAAAACTGGAAGAATTAGTAAAACCAGAACGCGTGCAAATGGCAACTGTCGATATCGTTGATATTGCAGGATTAGTAAAAGGAGCTAGTAAAGGGGAAGGTTTAGGAAATCAATTCCTTGGAAACATTAGAGAATGTAATGCGATCATCCATGTTTTGCGTTGTTTTGATAACGATAACATTGTTCACGTTGACGGAAATGTAAATCCTATCCGCGACAAAGAAACCATAGACATCGAGCTGCAATTGAAGGATTTGGAGAATGTTGAAAAACGCTTAGAAAAAGTAAATCGTGCCGCTAAAACGGGAAATAAAGAAGCACAAACCGAAAAAGCTCTTTTAGACCGAATCAAAGAAACATTGCTTCAGGCAAAATCAGCAAGAATAGTAATTCCTCAAAACAATGATGAAGAGGTTTTGATGGAAGCGTTTCAGTTAATTACAGCAAAACCAGTTTTATACGTCTGTAATGTTGATGAAAACTCAGCAGTAAATGGAAACAAATATGTGGATCAGGTTCGGGAATTGGTCAAAGATGAAGATGCGGAAGTAATTATTCTTTCGGTTGGTGCTGAAGCTGATATTACCGAATTAGAAAGCTACGAAGAGCGTCAGGTTTTTCTGGAAGATATGGGTTTAAGCGAACCCGGAGCCTCAGTCTTGATACGTGCAGCTTATAAATTATTGAAGCAACAAACTTATTTTACCGCAGGCGTTAAGGAAGTTCGGGCTTGGACTATAGATGTTGGGGCAACTGCGCCACAAGCTGCAGGAGTAATTCACACTGATTTCGAAAAAGGATTTATCCGCGCCGAAGTGATTGCATACGAGGATTTTGTACATTACGGTTCCGAAGCTAAATGTAAAGAAGCCGGGAAATTCAAAGTAGAAGGAAAAGAATACATCGTAAAAGATGGTGATGTGATGCATTTTAGATTCAACGTGTAAATAAGTCATAATGTCCAAAGTCATAAAGTCGAAAGTTAGTATTAGCTTTCGACTTTTTTGTACCCAATCCAGCTTTCCACTTCAAACGAAGTTCACTGAACTCCAATTAAAATAAAAGTTTAATGAAGTAATATTTCTCCAACAATCTCTTTTTTCTAAGACAAAAAAAGGAGCTTCCGCTGGTTACTCTTTTTGTCAAGAAAAAAATGAGATTGATCAGAAAAATGCTTTCCATTTCACTCTGGGGTAAAATTGATTTTGCAAATATCATATTTCATAGTTTCATCTTTGTTTTCAAAATGGGTCAATCTGTGGCTAATTATTTTGGAGCTGAACCAATTTTTAGTACTTTTAGTCAAAATAAAGTATCATGAAAATAATCGCTTTTGGCGCAAGCCCCAGCAAAAACTCGATCAACAAAAAATTAGCGACTTACGCAGCGAATCTTTTTGAAAATGCAGTAGTTGAGGTGCTGGATTTAAATGATTTCCAAATGCCGATATTTACCGTCGATATAGAAAAAGAAATTGGTCAGCATGAATTAGCAAAATCATTTCTGGCTAAAATTGCCACTGCTGATATTCTAGTGGTATCCATGGCGGAAAATAACGGAAATTATTCTGCCGCTTTCAAAAATGTTTTTGACTGGTGTACCAGAATAAATGCGAAGGTTTTTCAGGAAAAACCCATGTTATTGATGGCTACTTCTCCCGGAGCCAGAGGCGGAGCAAGCGTTTTGGGAATTGCAAATAACGCTTTCCCCTTTTATGGCGGAAACATAAAAGCGACTTTTTCATTGCCTAGTTTTGAGGCTAATTTTGATGTGATAAATAATAAGATTTCTAATGCTGAATTAGACAATCAGTTGAAAGAGATTATCAAGATTTTTTAAATTCGAATATCAAAAATCAATTTCAATTTGAAATCTGCAATCTAAAATCGTTAATTCTAAATCGGTTGTCAATATCATTCTTAATAACTTTGATGACTTCCTGTTTTAAATTTTATCGAATTACACTACATTAGCACCAAATCCACAAAACCTACAATGTCCGATCAAAATCAATATACCGAAGACAACATTCGGTCACTCGACTGGAAAGAACATATTCGCATGCGTCCCGGAATGTACATCGGAAAATTAGGCGACGGCTCCTCTTCAGATGACGGAATTTATATTCTGCTGAAAGAAGTACTCGATAACTGTATCGATGAATTTGTTATGGGTGCTGGAAAAACAATCGAGGTCACTATCAAAGATAAAACCGTTACGGTCAGGGATTATGGACGTGGAATTCCTTTGGGAAAAGTGATTGATGTAGTTTCCAAAATGAATACCGGCGGAAAATATGATTCACTTGCGTTTAAAAAATCAGTTGGTCTGAACGGAGTAGGGACAAAAGCAGTCAATGCGTTGTCCAATTATTTTAGAGTAGAATCCGTTAGGGATGAAAAACAAAAAGCAGCAGAATTCTCAGCAGGAAACCTTGTCCTTGAAGAAGATATTATCGAAACCACCAAGCGAAAAGGAACCAAAGTTACTTTTATTCCAGATGAAGCAATTTTCAAAAATTACAAATATCGGTATGAATATGTAATCAAAATGCTCAAAAATTATTGTTACTTAAACAATGGTTTGACAATTCTTTTCAACGGTGAAAAATATTTTTCAGAAAATGGTCTGAAAGATTTATTAGAAGAAACTATTCATGCTGAGGATTTAGAATATCCTATCATTCACTTGAAGGGTGAGGATATCGAAATTGCTTTGACGCACAGCAAAACCCAATACAGCGAAGAATACCATTCGTTTGTAAACGGACAAAACACGACTCAAGGCGGAACACATTTAGCAGCCTACCGGGAAGCAATTGTTAAAACCATCAGGGAGTTTTACAACAAGAGTTTTGAAGCTTCTGATGTTCGAAAATCAATCGTTACAGCGATCAGCATCAAAGTAATGGAGCCGGTTTTTGAGTCGCAAACCAAAACTAAATTGGGTTCAACTGACATGGGATCCGAACCGGGAATGCCTTCCGTGCGTACTTTTGTAAACGATTTTGTGAAAACCAAATTGGACAATTACTTGCATAAAAATCCACCAACCGCAGAAGCATTATTACGAAAAATTATTCAAGCCGAAAGAGAGCGCAAAGAATTGTCCGGAATACGAAAATTAGCGACAGATCGTGCCAAAAAAGCAAATCTGCACAATAAAAAATTAAGAGATTGTAGGGCGCATCTCCCAGATACTAAAAACCCTAAAAATCTGGAAAGCACGCTTTTTATTACCGAAGGAGATTCTGCATCCGGATCCATTACTAAATCGCGCAATGTAAATACGCAAGCCGTTTTTAGTTTGCGTGGTAAGCCTTTGAATTCCTATGGAATGAGCAAGAAAATTGTATATGAAAATGAAGAGTTCAATTTGCTGCAAGCGGCACTGGATATTGAAGATGGCTTAGAAAAATTGCGGTATAACAACATCGTAATTGCTACAGATGCGGATGTTGATGGAATGCATATTCGCTTGTTATTGATTACTTTTTTCCTGCAGTTTTTCCCTGAATTGATAAAAGAAGGGCATTTATACATTTTGCAAACGCCACTTTTCAGGGTTAGAAACAAGAAAGAAACCATTTATTGTTACTCTGATGAGGAACGAAGAAATGCTATTGAAAAATTAAAACCAAAACCAGAAATTACCCGATTCAAAGGACTAGGTGAAATTTCACCGGATGAGTTCAAAAATTTCATAGGCGAAAGCATTCGTTTAGAACCCATTATGATGGATAAAAACACTTCGATTGAGCAATTATTGTCGTTCTATATGGGCAAGAATACGCCGGACAGACAGGAATTTATCATCAAGAATTTGAAGGTGGAATTAGATGTGATTGAGAAAATTTAAATAATTATAAAATGCCTACAAAAAGAATACTTATTCTTATTGCCCTACTATTTGTGATCAGTTTTTCAGCTACTTTTTTTATTATAAAGAGCAATGATCACAAGGAATGTGAAACAGTTGTAAAAAAAGAGTTGGATAAAAATGGAAATAGTGTCACAAAAGAAGAGCATATTTGTAAAGAAAAATATTCGTTTTAGCATTTTAAGACAAAAAATATAATTAACTACTATTCAATAGAATATATTTAATGAAAGACGAAGAAAATACAATTCCAAATAATTCTCAAAATAAAATTTTATTTTCTCAAGTGGTCACGCTGTTGCAAAATACCCGTCAACAGGTTTTACGTACCGTAAATTCAACAATGGTTTACACCTATTTTGAAATGGGAAGAATGATTGTTGAAGAAGAGCAAAGCGGAAAAGAACGAGCTGAATGCGGAAAGCAACTACTAAAAGGACTTTCTGAACAGTTGACTATTCAGTTTGGAAAAGGGTTTTCGATTCGGAATTTAGAACAAATAAAACAATTTTACATAACTTATTCAAAATCCGATTCATTGACCCGGATTTTAGAAATTCGAAATTCGCAATCACTGACTGCGGAATTCAAATCTCAAAAAGCGCAGACAGTGTCTGTAGATTTAAATAAATTAAATTATCAAAAAATTTCAGGATTCTTAAATGTTTTATACTGATTGATTTAAAAATAGGAGAATTAAAACACCAAGATTTGTGACAAATGCAAATGTATGTCAATTAAGATGACCGAGAAATGCGTTTTGAAGATGAAAATAAAACCATAGGAATTGTACTGTGCCAAAACAAAAGTGATTTGGTTTTAGAATATACTTTACCTGAAAAGAATGAGCAAATTTTTGCTAGCAAATACAAAACAATTCTGCTAAGCAGATAAGATTTAATACAATTAATTTCGGAATCAAGATAATGAAAGACGAAGAAGACGATAACATATTACCAGAAGGTCAGGAAGAAGATAATTCGATTAATGAAAATCAATCTGAAGAAAAAACCTCGAAAGGCCAGCATTTTTACGACAATCAAGAAGACGGCAACGATACCATTACCAAAGTTACGGGAATGTATAAGGACTGGTTTCTGGATTATGCCTCGTATGTAATATTAGAGCGTGCCGTACCGGCTATTGAAGATGGTTTTAAACCGGTGCAACGCCGTATCATGCACTCTTTGAAGGAGCTGGATGATGGTCGTTACAATAAAGTGGCCAATGTTGTTGGGCACACCATGCAATATCATCCTCACGGAGATCAGAGTATCGGTGATGCGATGGTGCAAATAGGGCAAAAAGAATTACTGATTGATTGTCAAGGTAACTGGGGAAATATTCTGACAGGTGATGGTGCTGCGGCTTCGCGTTACATTGAAGCACGTTTGTCTAAATTTGCTTTAGAAGTGTTGTACTCTCCAAAAATTACCGATTGGGGTGTGTCCTATGACGGAAGACGGGCAGAACCCAATAACCTGCCAGTTAAATTCCCATTATTATTAGCTTCCGGAGCCGAGGGAATCGCAGTAGGTCTTTCTACGAAAGTATTGCCTCATAATTTTAATGAATTAATCGATTCATCGATAAAAATATTAAAGGGAAAACCGTTTACTTTATATCCTGATTTCTTGACACAGGGAATTGCAGATGTATCCAATTATAACGATGGATTGCGTGGTGGACGTATCCGTGTGCGAGCCAGAATTAGTCAGCTAGATAAAAATACTTTGGTAATTACCCAGATTCCGTTTTCGACCAATACGACGACTTTGATTGACAGTATTTTGAAAGCCAATGAAAAAGGGAAAATCAAAATCAAGAAAATTGAAGATAACACCGCTGCTGAGGTCGAAATATTAATTCATCTTTTTCCGGGTGTTTCTCCTGATAAAACCATTGATGCATTGTTTGCCTTTACGGCCTGTGAAACTTCGGTGGCACCATTAGGCTGTGTGATTGAAGACAACAAACCGCTGTTTATTGGAGTCTCTGCGATGTTGAAAATTTCGACCAACAGAACGGTCCAATTACTGAAAAGCGAACTCGAAATCCAGTTGAGTGAATTAGAGGAGCAATGGCATTTTCTTTCTTTGGAACGTATATTTATCGAAAATAAAATTTATCGTGATATTGAAGAACAGACCACTAAGGAAGGCGTCATTAAAGCGGTAGATGATGGACTGAAACCCTACATTAAACACCTGAAGCGCGCCGTTACCGAAGACGATATTCTGCGTTTATTGGACATCCGAATCATGCGTATTTCTAAATTTGACAGCAACAAGGCTCAAGATAAAATTCAAGCGCTGGAAGGAGATATTGAACAAGTGAAACACGATTTAGAACATCTGATTGATTTTGCTATAGCCTATTTCACACGATTAAAAGAGAAATATGGTAAAGGGAGAGAACGCCAAACTGAGCTTCGTGTTTTTGATGATATCGAAGCCACGAAGGTAGTCCTTAGAAATACTAAATTGTACGTAAACAGAGAAGAAGGTTTTGTAGGAACGAGTTTAAAAAAAGACGAATATGTTACAGACTGTTCTGATATTGACGATGTAATTGTTTTTCTGCGTGACGGAAAAATGATAATTACCAAGGTAGATGCGAAAACCTTTGTGGGAAAAGATATCATTCATATTGCCATTTTTGACAAAAGTGATAAACGGACCATTTACAATACGATTTACCGTGACGGAAAATCAGGACCTTCTTATATAAAACGATTCAATGTTTCAGGTGTGACTAGAGACAAAGCGTATGATCTGACGAATGAAAGTACAGGATCACAAGTGGTGTATTTCTCCTGTAATCCAAACGGAGAGGCAGAAGTAATTACCATTATGTTGCGTCAGGTGGGAACTGTCAAAAAACTAAAATTCGACATTGATTTTGCGAGTTTAGCTATAAAAGGAAGAGGTTCGAAAGGAAATTTAGTCACTAAATATCCAATCAAGAAAATTGAATTAAAAGAAAAAGGAATTTCAACATTATTGCCTCGAAAAGTATGGTTTGATGAAACCGTACAAAGACTTAATGTGGATGGAAGAGGAGAACTGTTAGGCGAATTTAGACCTAATGATAAAATTTTGATCCTTTCGCAATCCGGAAAAGTAAAGGTAATTACACCAGAATTATCTACACATTTCGATGAAGATATGATCGTTTTAGAAAAATGGATTCCAAAAAAACCAATTTCAGCCATTTATTATGATGGTGAAAAAGAACGTTACTACATCAAACGCTTTTTGGTGGAAACCGAAAACAAAGAGGAAAGTTTTATTACAGAACATGCTAATTCACATCTTGAAATTGTATCAACAGAGTATCGTCCAGTAGCTGAATTAGTTTTCACAAAAGTGAAAGGCGTTCAAAAAGAAAATATAACTGTAGATATAGAGTCGTTTATTGCACTCAAAGGATTTAAAGCACTAGGGAATCAATTAACCGCTGATAAGTTAAAACAAGTAAACCTGCTGGACTCTTTGCCTTATGAAGCACCGGAGGAAATTATTGCGGAAGAATTGGAAGTAAAAGGGGAAACTAATGCTGACGATTCAGGCATACAGCGCGATGATGACGGTCAGATAATATTAAGTTTAGAATAAAAAAAATGCTCCGATTTGGAGCATTTTTTTTTATAAATAATTATTTTTTCTTTCTCATTTTCATGTTTAGAAACTCGACAGCCAATGAAAAGGCAATTGCAAAATACAAATAAGCTTTAGGAACCACTCCTACAGATTGGCCTACCAATACTGCTTCGGATAAGTGCATACTCTCCGTGATCAGCATAAAACCAATCAGAATTAAAAATGCCAAACCTAAAATCTGTATAGATGGATTGTTGTTTACAAACGTTCCAACCGGCACCGCAAACAGCATCATAACCCCAACAGAAATTAAAACAGCCGTAATCATAATATACAATGCACCTTCCAGTCCGTTAGTCATGCCTACAGCAGTCAAAATACTGTCTACGGAGAAAATAAGGTCAATCAACAAAATCTGGACAATAACGTTAGCAAATGATTTTGCCGCCGAAGTTTTTAAATTTTTTTCTTCTTCTCCTTTATGGTCTACTTTTTCGTGAATTTCCTTGGTACTTTTGTAAATCAGAAATATACCACCGGCCAATAATATCATCGCTTGCCCGTTAAAATGAGCAGAGAACCAACCCCAATCCACACTAAACCACGGTTCTTTCATTGCAATAAGAAGTGTAATCCCAAATAACAGCGCAATTCGCATGAACATGGCTAGAAACAAACCAATTTGCGTCGCTTTTTTTCGTTTTTCAACGGGTAATTTTCCTGTAACAATCGAGATAAAGATGATATTATCAATACCCAGTATGATTTCTAGAAACGTCAATGTTAACAGTGCTACCCAAGCATCAGGATTTAAAAATACTTCCATTTTATGTAGTTATAATTGTTTGATTTAAAATATTTAATCCGAAATCTTTGTTACTGTTCCTCTTTGTTTGGCATCAGAACCAACCATTCCAAACTCAAAGGTATACGATTTTTTTGATGTAGTCAAAATTTTCATACCAATAGCTTTTTCTTCAGCCATGTTTTTAGGATGCAGTTTTTGCAGTACATATTCGCAATCACTGATCCAACGAATGGAAGCTGTATCCGTTTTTCCTTCAAAAGTCTCAATTTCAATACTGTCGTTGCGCTCAAAAAAAGCCGTTTTCGTAACACCGTCTACGTCATATTCAAATTTGAATTTTCCGGTTTTGAAATCTTTACAGTTGCGCTCTTTATCATAACAAGACAAAAGCAATAGCATTGGAAGAAGGAATATTATTTTTTTCATTTTAAAATTATTTAATTTTTTTAGTACCTAATCCAGCTGTGCGTTGCAACTCCTAAGTCTAAAATCTTTTTTTCTATTGACAAAAAAGGAGCTTCCTTTAGTCGCTCTTTTTATCCATGAAAAAGTAGCTTTAAGCCTTTCGGGGTTTCCACTTCCATCTGGGGTAGTAGATTATTGTATTTTAATATCGTATTTATCCAAAAGACCAATAATCCCTTGTGTCGAAAATTTTGCTTTTTTCATCGGATTGAATTCGGGATCAATTTTAAAATCAGTTGCTTTTGAAAAATCGGCTCCAGCTAATTGCGTATTATTAAAAACAGCACCATCCAGATTGCTATTGTCAAAAACGGAACTCGTAAGATTGGTCCCAACAAAACCTACTTCTCTTAACGAACAGGAAATGAATTTTGTCTTTGGCATTTTTTTATTGGCAAACGAAGAATAATCCAAAACACATTCCTGAAAACTGACATTAAACAAGAAATCATCACATTCTTCAAATTGAATTCCAAGTAATTTACAGTTTTTGAATTGTATCCCTTTTAAGCTTGCTCCGGATAATTTAGTCATAGCCAGATTACAATCAATAAACTCGCAATCCATGAAACTGCTATAAGAAAAATCACTATTGGATAAATCGCAGTTTCTAAAAACGCAATCCTCAAATTCTCTGTTATTCACTTTTTTATCGACGTAAATAACTTTTTCGAATGTTTTTTGAACGTGAATTAGGTTTTCCATTAGTCATTAAATAAACTTTTCATAATTGTTTTTAGTCCCAAATACATCAAATACATTGCACTGATGCAGGTAATGATACCTATTGCTAAAACTAAATAGTGCCAAACATTGTGTTGATTCATAAAAGCATTAGTAATGACAATTGGACCAATAAACAGCAAAGGCAAAGCACCTGCCAAATATTTAATTCCTTTAGATAAAAGTTCTTTGTTGGTTGCCATTTTTCTTGTTTATAGGTTTACTCTTCAAAGGTAATCGATATGTTGAAAAACAAGTGTTACTTTTTGTAATTATCAACTGCTTTTCGCACACTTCCGTGTTTTTTTAATAATTCGGCAGCTTCTTTATAGGAAACAGAAATTTCTCCCAGTATCATTTTTATGCCACGATCTATGAGTTTGCTGTTGCTCAGTTGCATGTCGACCATTTTGTTGCCTTTTACTTTTCCCAGCTGAATCATAGTGGCTGTTGAGATCATGTTGAGTACCAGTTTCTGTGCCGTACCTGCTTTCATACGGGAACTTCCAGTTACAAATTCGGGCCCAACAACTACTTCTATAGGGAATTTTGCGGTTTGCGAAAGCGGACTTCCTGCATTGCAAGAAATACTTCCTGTAGTAATATTATTTTCGTTGCAAGTTTGCAATCCTCCAATAACATAAGGTGTTGTTCCGGAAGCTGCTATTCCTATAACTACATCATCTTCATTTAGCTCGAAAGCTTTTAAGTCTATCCAAGCCTGAGTTGTGTTGTCTTCGGCATTTTCTACGGCTTTGCGGATTGCGGTATCTCCACCAGCAATAATCCCGATTACTAAATTGAAAGGAACTCCAAAAGTTGGTGGACATTCCGATGCATCAAGAATCCCGATACGACCGGATGTTCCTGCGCCAATGTAGAATAATCGTCCGCCGAGTTTCATTTTGGTAACAATTTCAGTCACTAAAGTTTCTATTTGTGGCAAGGCTTTTTCTACGGCAAGCGGAACGGTTTTGTCTTCCTGATTGATATTAGAAAGCAATTCCTGAACCGACATTTTTTCTAAATGATCGTATTTTGAGGATTGCTCGGTGGTTTTTTTGAATTCCATATTTATTTTTTTTGAAGGGACAACTCGCGAGGTGCCCGTACATTTATTTCTTGCGTGAGGGATAGAAGTGGAAATCCTTTTTTATGTAGCGACAGCGGAATAAAAAAGATTGCAACATATAGCCCGACCCTTGCGGTCACGCCCAAATTGTAAAATTATATAAAATACGCCAGCGCAATTCCTATCACGATCATGGAAACTTTGGCGATGTTAAACTTGTGTCCTTCACTACTTTCAAAAATAATGGTGGAAGAGATATGGAATAATATCCCAATTACAATGGCTGTGATTTCAGTATAATAATCGTTTAATATGGGCAAATAATCCGACAGAACAGTTCCCAACGGCGTCATGACTGCAAAAGTGATCATGAAGAAAAAGATAGCCTTTTTATTCAGGTTTGAATTGATGAAAAAAGTAGTCAAAATAATGGCTATAGGCAAATGATGAATGGCAATTCCTACCGCTAAATCATGATGATGGCTTACCGGGAATCCTTCCAGAAAGGCATGAATGCAAAGACTGATAAACAATAACCACGGGATTTGGGTCATGGTTTCATATCCGTGTACGTGTCCGTGCTCAGCACCTTTTGAGAAAAATTCCAATATAATTTGGAACAATATTCCAAGCATAATAAAGAGTCCGATAGTTGGATTTACACTTTCATAAACTTCTGGCAACAAATGCATTACGGTCAAGGAAAGCAGAAACGAACCACTAAAGGCCAATAGTAATTTTAGATTGGTTTTATTTTTTGGTTTTAAAACCAAGGCGATACTATATCCTATAAGTACGGAAAGTAAAGGTAAAAGGTAATTCATATTCTTTGTTGAATCGTTTATTTGTTGATTTTCTTCCGGTTTATTTTTTTGATTAACCTTATAAACGATTAACCAATTAACCCAACAACTATTTGAAAATCATGATTAGTCGTTCACTATCTGTTTTATGGAATTTTTTTAATTTGTAATCGCCAAAAATATCTAACAAATAAATACCGGCTTCTTCCATTAACATCTCAAAATCTTTTAGGTTTAATGCTTTAACTTTTTCGGTAAAGTGAAACTTTTGTCCTTTGTCTTCAAATTTAATTTCTTTATACAGATATCCTTCTTTCAGATAACGGTTCATGTGAAAATCGATTCCTTCGACCGTTTTAGTTTCTTCGGGAACCAGTGTTTCGATAACTTGGGTGACGTTCATAAAGTCAATCACAGCAAATCCATATTCCGATAGGCTTTCTTTGATTGCGATTAGCGTAGTCAGGTTATCTTGGTCATTTTCGAAATAACCAAAACTAGTAAATAAATTAAAAATGGCATCGTATTTTTCATCAAAAGGTTCCCGCATATCATGTACTTTGAAATGAAGGGTTTCATTTGCATTTTTAGTAGCTTCGGCAATGCTGTTTTCTGATAAATCCGCACCCAAAACCGTAAAACCTAATTGATTCAAATAAATAGAGTGTCTGCCTTTGCCACAGGCTAAATCCAATACATTAGCTTTTTCAGGCAAGTTGAGATAATGCGTCAAATTATCCATGAAAATCTGTGCTTCTCTATAGTTTCGGTCTTTGTACAGAATGTGATAATACGGAGTGTCAAACCAGGAAGTATACCAGTTTTCAGTTGATTTCAGTTGGTTTTCAGTTGGCGGATTTTGTGCTGCAGACATTTATTCTTTTTCAATTAATTCGATTGATGCAAATTTAGTGTATTTTTGCCGAATATAACGATAACAATTTCCCCTTTGAGGGGTAAAGGGCGCAAATGGAAAATAATTATAAAATGATTGCCAAAACCTTTTTTGGTTTTGAAGAAATATTAGCAAAAGAATTGCAAATCCTTGGTGCACAAAACGTAGAGCAAGGTGTGAGAATGGTAAGTTTTAAAGGCGATAAAGGGTTCATGTACAAAGCGAATTTATCTTTGCGCACGGCTTTGAAAATCCTAAAGCCAATTTATTTTTTCAAGGCTAATAATGAACAGGCTTTATACAAAGGAATTTCGGGAGTCAATTGGTCTAAATTGATTGGTGCTAATCAGACTTTTGTGATTGATACCACCGTGCATTCAGAATATTTTAATCACACGGAATTTGTTTCTCAAAAATGTAAAGATGCAATTGTAGATCAGTTCAGAGAGAGAACTGGGCAACGACCTAGCATTGATAAAGTACATCCTGATTTGAGAATCAATATTCATATTGATAAAGACCAGGTTTCAGTAGCACTGGATACATCAGGTAATCCGTTGAACCAACGTGGATATAGAACTGCTACCAATATTGCTCCTATAAACGAGGTTTTGGCTGCAGGAATTCTACTGCTTTCTGGTTGGGACGGTCAAACGGATTTTTTAGATCCAATGTGTGGTTCCGGAACATTTCTGGCTGAAGCAGCAATGATTGCCTGTAATATTCCGGCAAATATCAACCGTAAGGAATTTGCTTTCGAAAAATGGAACGATTGGGACAATGATTTGTTTGATAGTATTTCAGACAGTTTATTAAAACGCGTTAGGGAGTTTCATTACACCATAAAAGGCTATGATAAAGCACCAAGTGCCGTTCAAAAAGCCAAAGACAATATCAAGAACACCAATCTGGAGGAGTATATTTCTATTGACGAACAAAACTTTTTTGATACCGAGAAGTCTTCCGAAGGGAAACTTCATATTGTTTTCAATCCGCCGTATGATGAGCGATTGGATATTCACATGGAAGAATTCTATAAAAACATTGGCGATACTTTAAAGAAAAACTATCCTGGTACGAATGCTTGGATGATTACAGCAAACTTGGAAGCTTTGAAATATGTAGGGCTAAAACCTTCCAGAAAAATTAAACTTTTCAATGCCGGCTTAGAAGCCCGTTTGGTAAAATACGAAATGTATGAAGGCAGTAAAAGAACAAAGTTTCAGGTAACAACTGATACTGCTGAATAAACTAGTATTCTGTTTTTACTTTCGACCTTTGAATTAAAAATTTTAAAACTTAAAAAATGACTAAATTACAAATACGAGCATTCTTATATCAATTGGGATGTTTTGCAATCTTATTTATTTCTGCGAGATATGTAGTGGAACATTACACGAATTTAACCGGATTATGGATTCCGTTAACCGCATTTGTCATAGGAACACTTTTATCACCAAAATTCCATGCGATAAAAACCAAAGACGGAGAGAAATTATTCATGAAGTGGATTTTGATGAAAGGAATTAAGGAAATAGGATAGTTTAGAAATCCTAAGACATTCTATTTTTAAAATAGTGACCGCTAATTTGCCAATTTTTTGCACTAAATAAAAATTAGCGAATTAGCGGTTATTTTTTTATCTACTTTTTTGGGACTGCAAAAGGTGCTACTTTTTTCTTATAAATAGGGACAAAATACGTCACCGTATAATTGAATCCTACTCCAAAACTGCCATCATAAGTTCTGTTGAATCCAGGAATATATAAGTTGGAAAAATTTTCCGGTTGTTTATTGGTTACTAATCGGTTCAATCGAAGGCTGAATCCCATAAATACGTTGTCAAATACTTTAGCTTTTATTCCAGCCACCACTTCAATCCAGCTGGCGGATAGTCCATTGAACTTTTTGCCGGATACAATTTCCGGGACTTCACCAAAATAAGGGTTTGCATTGTAGATGCGATAGCTGTTTAATTCCTGATTAAATGTGCTAAAACCGTAGCGCATTCCTATAGAAATCACATTTTCCATATCCAGCCAGTTTTCATAAGCATTATAATCAAAACCGGCTTTTATGTAGGAACCTTTGGTGGTAAAATTGACGCGATCATCAGCTGTAGTTTTATTTTCATTACCAATTTCGGCCGCTAAAAAATACTTTTTAGTCAACCGATAGTCGGCTACAAATTCAATTCCCTTATAATTTTGGTCATACAAAGCTCGCGTCAGTTTGAATAAATCAACTCCTACACGTATCCCATAGCGATCTGTTTTTATGGGAATCGAATCGTTATTTTTTGGTTCCGTATTGATTCCAACCCGCTGCAATGGAGTTTCGGGAATGATTTCATCTGTTTGGGTAGTTTTCGTGCTCTCTTTCACAGGTGTTTTCTCTTGCGCTTGCATCAAAGTCAACGACAACAGGAGACCAAAACTAAAAAAAGATCTTAATGTGTATTTCATTTTCATTTTCGATGTTACTTCTTTCAACCGATATAAATTGTATCCATTTTTGATTTGCCGTTGTTGCATCAGTATGGGTATATGGATTTGTTGGATCCAATGTGAATATTGTTTTGTAGCCACAGGCTCTGGAGACAAAAAGTTCCTGTGTAGTATACTTAAATTGTATATTATCTTCATCAACCAATGCCGAATTAGGATTTCCAGAGTTCAGCGTAAAACTATAACTGGTACTACTTTTGGCTGTTTTCAATGGAATCGAAATCTTATTTGCACTGGTAGTTTGGAGACCATTAAAAACAATTCCATCCGTCATTCCTTCACCAACTACTTTTAGATTTGTTACATTTTTTAGAACAGAAGGATTTGAAAAATCATAAAACTCTATCACTAATCTTGGTGTAGTTTGGGTATTTGCATCACAAATATCATCTTTCTCACAACTGGAGAAAGCGAAAACGAAAAACAATAACAATAAAAATGTTTTTTTCATATAATACTATTCAGTGTTCAGTGTGCCGTTTTTAGTGTTCCGTTTTTAGTGTTCCGTTTTTAGTGTTCCGTAATTTAAGTTCTGAATACTAAAAACTGACCACTATTTTCTTCTTTCTAAAAGTACAACATTCTCTACATGATGTGTTTGTGGAAACATATCCACAGGACGTACCCGGGTCACTTTGTATTTCTCATCCATCAACGCCAAATCACGCGCTTGTGTTGCCGAATTACAACTGACATAAACTACTTTATCAGGCGCAATCTTCATGATTTGTTCAATTACGTCTTTATGCATTCCGTCTCTTGGCGGATCAGTAATAATCACATCAGGATGTCCATTTTGTGCTATAAAACTATCGTTGAAAACCACTTTCATATCACCTACAAAGAACTCACAATTAGTAATTTCATTGCGTTCCGCATTTAATTTGGCATCTTTAATAGCTTCAGGAACACTTTCAACTCCAATAACTTTTTTGGCATTCTTAGATACAAACTGTGCAATTGTTCCAGTTCCGGTGTATAAATCGTACACGATTTCGTTTCCGGTAAGTCCGGCAAAATCGCGCGTTATTTTATACAATTCATAGGCTTGATCAGAATTAGTTTGATAAAAAGATTTGGCGTTAATACTGAATTTCAATCCTTCCATTTCTTCCAAGATGTAATCTCTTCCTTTATATAATTTAATATCGGTGTCGTATAAAGTATCGTTGGCTTTATTATTGATAACGTATTGCAACGAAGTGATTTGTGGGAATTTCTTGTGAAGATGATCCAGAAGTAATTCTCTGTTGGTTTTATCGTTTTCGAAAAACTGGATCAAAACCATGATTTCACCAGTAGAAGCGGTTCTCAACATCAGCGTTCTAAGCAAACCTTCATGTGCTCTTGGATTAAAAAAAGTCAGTCCATGCGCATTGGCAAAGTCTCTTACTTCGTTTCTAATGGCATTCGATGGATCTTCTTGCAAATGACATTTGTTGATGTCCAGAATTTTATCCCACATTTTCGGAATATGAAAACCAAGTGCGTTTCTATTTCCTAGATCTTCGGTGCTGCCAATTTCCGCTTCGGTCAACCAACGGCTGTTCGAAAATGAAAATTCCATTTTGTTTCTGTAGAAAAACTGTTTTTCCGAACCAAGAATTGACTCAAATTCAGGAAGTTCTATTTTTCCAATGCGTTGCAAATGATTTTTTACTTCGTTTTGTTTGTAATGCAATTGTTGGCTGTATTTCATATTCTGCCATTTACAACCGCCACAAACACCAAAATGCTCGCAAATAGGTGCAACACGATGCTCCGAATATTCATGAAAATGAACTGCTTTTCCCTCGTAATACGCCTTGCGCTTCTTAAAAGTTTGCACATCAACCACGTCACCCGGAACCACATTCGGGATAAAAACTACTTTACCATCGGGAGCCTTTGCTACCGATACGCCTTTTGCACCAGCATCAAGGACTTTTATTTGATGAAAGACAACTTTGTCTGTATTTTTCTTTGCCATAGCGCAAAAATAAGCGTTTGATTGGTTTTATAAATTCAAATTAGCAACTATTTTTAATAAGAAGTGTTTTTTATTGGCGTAACATTCTGTTTTAGATAATAACTTCAATTTTTTGGCACTTATTACTGTTGATTAAAATAAATTTTCCTTTTCTTTTTCATAATTTAAAATTAAGGCTTTTATTCTTAACTTTTATGCGGGTAAAGTTAGCAAGTACAATATTCAATATTACCCTCAAATTAATACTGTGTATTATAAGCGTCTATTTCCTTACTAACTCCAAAAGTGCCACTAGTTACACTACTAATCATATCAATATCATAATCACCTCAAGCTATTTGCCCACCGTATCTATTTTCGTGAATTTGTTTAGCAGCGTCATCAGTAAAAAGTTTGCGTATTTTTTAAAAGAGATCAATAGATTCGAAGCCTAATGATTGTAAAGCCATTACTTCTTTCTATGGAGTTAGTATCAAAAATCTGCAACATCAATACAAAGATTTCCTAAGTGATTTCAAAACGTGGGATGAACTATCACACGCCAAACAATGGCTTATTTTTCCAAAAAACTTAGGCAAACGTTTATCGATTGATGAAACTTCTCTCTCCAACGCAGAATTCTATACTATCTTAACCAATAAAGCAGCAAAAGGAAAGAACGGAACTATAGTTGCAATGATTGCCGGAACTAAAGCCAATACTGTTATTGCAATTATCAAAAAAATCTCTCTAAAACAACGCAATCAAGTCTCGGAAATTACATTGTACATGGCAGCAAATATGGCATTAATTGCCAAGATGTGCTTTCCAAATGCCACAAGGATAACCGACCGGTTTACTCATATATTTTCATTGAAATTTTGGAATTCGAGATACCGCTTCGCTAAATTCATGTTCAAAAGTTAGCTTAAGAAGCTTTACAAGAAATCAGAATCTAGTATCGTTGGCAAGCAATTGACCTCCAGAATAAAGCTATAGAAAAAGCAAAATCATCAAAGAAAAAATACAACCCTATACTATTAGCAAATGATGATACTGCCAAACAATTATTGGCAAGAAGTCGCTATTTCTTATATAAAAACAAATCAAAATGGTCCGAAAATCAAGCAGAACGTGCCAAGTTGTTGTTTGAATTGTATCCCTATATTGAAAAAGCCTATGACTTAGCTCAAGATTTAAGAACTATCTTTGAGAGAACAACCAATAAAATTATTGGTCTTTCAAGGCTCGCTAGATGGCATGAAAAAGTAAATCAATCAGGGTTTAAACCTTTAAATCTTTCAATACAATCTCAAGATCAATAATGAATCACTACCAAACAATATTAAACTATTTTGATAATAGAAGCACAAATTCATCGGCTAAGTCATTCAATGCTAAAATAAAAGCGTTTAGATCTCAATTCAGAGCGGTTAGAAATATAGAATTTTTCCTTTTTAGACTAACAAATATTTATGCTTAATTTTTATCGCTCCACAGGTTTTGGGATTGATCCCCTAGTTCGTCTTGGTATTCTCTTCTATTAAACTTATACTTGTATTAATCTCCTTTAAGACAGATGCATATTTAAATTTAGATAGGTTATAAACTCAAAAAAATGAATTTCAATCGTGTCTTTTTACACCATCAAATACCCGTCAAAGTCAGCACTACCCAATTCTTGAAAACCCAAGTGGTTCACATAGAAATCCCGTGTAATCGCTTTGTTGCGCATGGGTAGCTTTGAGTTTATGACGGTTAGCATGATTTTGGGTTTGATCGTAAGGATCACTCGTTAAAGAGTTTTTAGAACCCCAGTCTTTTCAGACTGGGGTTTTTAAAGAAAGGCGACGAACCGAGCCCGCATGGCGAACACGTGGTATCTATAAACAAAAGAACCCCAGTCTTTTCAGACTGGGGTTCAAATAAAGAAAGGCGACGACATACTCTCCCACATAACTGCAGTACCATCTGCGCAGGCGGGCTTAACTACTCTGTTCGGGATGGGAAGAGGTGAGCCCCGCCGCAATAACCACCTTAAGAGGTTATAATTGCTTTGGGCAATTATTGTAATGTTGTTTATATCTTATAAACATCAGTTACATACTATCTTAACATACTGAGATAAAGAAAATAAAAAGTATTAGAAAGTTTCTTCCTGCCGATTGCTCGGCAGGAAAAGCG